>JAHJJH010000227.1 GCA_018823105.1 Verrucomicrobiota bacterium
CGCCTTTTCAAAAGGGGAAACGGACCGGTGGGATCCCAGCGCCTCGGCAAAGGACGTACCCTCGCGGACCTTGTCACGGATGTCGGCCAACCTCGATTGGTATTCGCTCGACTCGGGGGCCTCGATGATCACTTCGAGCGCTTGGGTCAGGGGCAGGCCGGCCTTGAGCAGGGCGGCGAGTTCCCGGTACACCATGGCGCGAACGGACACGTCCATGGAGACCGCGCGCTGAAAACGCCGGGATCGCGCCTGGGCCGCCGGATGGACGGACTCGACAAGGATCCCGCGAGCGTAAAGTTTTTCCCTGGCTTCCTTGGGGTCCAGGGCCTCCACCAATCCCGCGTTGGGCCGGCCGGAATGGTTGAAGCCCTGGTAGGCAAAGGTTTTCATCCGCCGGGCTCCGTGGCTCGACCCGGCTCGCCGCTGGCGGCCGAGCTTCCGACGGCCCGCAGTACTTCGGCGACGCTGGTCCGGCCGTCCCGGATTTTGTCCCGGGCGTCATCCTGGAGCGTATGCATTCCCTGCTGCACCGCCAGGCGCTGGATCTCGCGCATCGGCTGCCGGGTCCGGATAGCCTCCTGGATGGCGGCATCCACCAGCATCAATTCGAACAGGCCGGTCCGGCCGCGATATCCGTTGCGGCACTGCGGGCACCCCACGGGTTGCCAGGCCGGCGTCCCGGCCAACTCCCGGCCCGAGGGCCCGAGGGCCTCGGCTTCCTTTTTCGTGACGGTCGCCGGCCGGCGGCACGCCGGGCAGAGCTGGCGGACCAGTCGCTGGGCCATGGCGGCGCGCAGCGCCGCCGCCAGCAGGTACGATTCCACGCCCATGTCCGCCATGCGGATTACGGCGCTCACGGCGTCGTTCGTGTGCAGGGTGCTGAAGACCAGATGACCGGTGAGCGAAGCGCGCACGGCAATCTCGGCCGTCTCGAGGTCCCGGATTTCCCCCACGAGGATGACATCGGGATCCTGGCGAAGGATGTGCCGCAACCCGGAAGCGAAGGTCAGGCCGATCTTGGGTTTGACCTGTATCTGGCCGATGTGGGGAAGCTGGTACTCGATGGGATCTTCGATGGTGAGGATGTTGCTGTGAATCTTGTCCAGTTCCTGGAGCGCGGCATACAGGGTGGTCGTCTTGCCGCTGCCGGTGGGCCCCGTGACGAGGATGACGCCGTTGGGCTGGGCCACCAGGGCGCGGAACCGGGCCAGGAGCAGTTCCGGCATGCCCAGCGCCGCGAGGGGCAACAGGGTGGATTCGCGGTTCAGCAGGCGCAGCACGACGCGCTCGCCCTCGGCCACGGGGATCGTCGAGATGCGGATGTCCACTTCCTGTTCGCCCACGCGCACCCGGGCGGTGCCGTCCTGCGGCAGGCGCTTCTCGGCGATGTCCAGGCGCGCCATCACCTTCAGGCGCGAGACCAGCGCGGCCTCCAGGTGCTTGGGCGGAGACGATTGCTCATACAACAGCCCGTCGATCCGGTACCGCACGCGAAGGCTGCTGGCATAGGGCTCCAGGTGCACGTCCGAAGCCCGCCCCTTCAACGCCTCCAAAAGGATCAGGTTGATCAACTGCGTGACCGGGGCCTGTTCGGTGGAGCTAAGGAGATCGTCGGCCGGGCGGCCGGGCGCCATCCCGGGCGCCGGCTTCATGTCGCGCAGCATCTCCTGCGGCGTTTCCGTCCCCTGCACATAGCAGCGCTCGATGGCCGAGAGGATTTCCTGCCGCGGCGCGAGCAGCGGGAGGGGTTCCTCGCCGAGGATAAGCGCCAGGTCCTCCAGGGCGGCGAGGTCCGCGGGGTCGCGGGTCAGGACGCAGAGCCGGTCCCGGTGGCGCACGGGCAGCATGACGTGGCTGCGCGCCCACTCTACGGGTAATTGAGCAATCAGGGTCGGATCCAGCAGGTCGTCCCCGGCCTCGGAGAGGACTTCGCACCCGTATTGCTCGCCGAGGGCTTCCAGCAAGGCGTGTTCGGTCAACACGCCGTCCTCCACCAAGGCCTCCCCCACAGCCCGGTCGGAGGCCCGGCCCCCCGATCGGGTGCGGGCGGCTTCGATCTGTTCCGGCGATATGTTGCCCCGGCGAAGGAGTACCTCGTCCAGGCGCATGGCTCACTTCCTCCGGACCGGCCGCGCATCCAGGTTGGTCCTGACGCCCGACAACTGCGCCTGGTCTTCCAGCGTCTGTTTTAAGTCGGCCGCCTCCCGGATGTCGGTAACGATGTGGGGGGTGACGAAGATCAGCAGGTTGGTTCGCTGCTTGCGCGATGAATGGCTGCGGAACAACCAGCCCAGGAAAGGGATATCCCCAAGGATCGGGACCTTGCTGACCACCTTGATCACGTCCTCGCGGATCAAGCCGCTGATGATGACCGTGCACTTGTCCGGTACCGTCACGGTGGTGGAGACTTCCCGCTTGGCGATGGTGGGGGCGAACTTGTCCGCGGGCCCCTCGTCAATGATCGCCTCGATGCTGGGATTCAACTGCATCAGCACCTCGCGCTGCGGGTTGACGTGCGGGGTGAGCTTGAGCTTGATCCCCACGTCCATGCGGTCGATGTTCTGGATCACGTCGCGCGCCGTGCCGGACCCGCCTTCGATGGTCGAGCGCAGGATCGGGATATTCTCCACGACGGAGAGGCTGGCCTCGGTGTTGTTCTGGGCCCAGAGAGGGATGCTGGAAAGGATCCGCACGTCCCGGTTCTGGGCCAGGGCGCGCATGAGAAAAGGAATGCGGGGCACGATGTTGCCTTCCGCGTCCGTGTAGGTCCCCCGCGCCACGCCCACGGAGAGCCCCTGCGGAAATACCTCCTTGGTCACGAAGTCCATGATCTGGTCGGTCTCCCCGGGGGTGGAGCGGCCCAGGGCGGTGGTCCGGCCGGCCTTGGGGGTTTCAACGGTCGCCCACTCCACGCCGAAGTCCAGGTTCTTGCCCATGCCGACTTCCGCAATGAGCACCTCGACCAGGACCTGCTGGGGCACCTGGTCCAGTTGAGCCAGCAGTGCCCGGACCACCTCGAAATCCTGCGCCGAGGCTTCGATGATGAGGGCGTTGTTGGAAATGTTGGGTTCAATGGCGATCCGCTGCCGCTGGTCCTTCTCCGCGGTCTTGGCCAGCAGGGCATTCAGGCTTTTGCCCGCCTCCTCGGCGGACAGGTAGTTGAGAAACACGGCATGGAGCCGGCCCTGCCCGGCCACCGGTTCCACGTCCATCATTTTTATGATCCGCTTGATCTCCGCGATCTGCACCGGCGCGCCGACCAGGACCAGCCCGTTGGCCGAGGGCGCCGGGACAATGGCGACGTCCACAGGCAGGGCGGCCCCACCTTCTGCGATCTGCTGCATGTGCCGGCTCACGCTCTGTCCCGCCGTCTGCAGGCCGCGCATCGCGGTCATGAGCTGCGCCGCGGCTTCCTCGGCCGAGATATACTGCAACGCGATGAACTCCGCCACCTGCGCGGCGCCCGGGCGGTCCAGCTCGGCCACGACGCGTTCGACCTGCCGCACGCTCTCGGCCGTATCGGTCACGAGCAGGTGGTTCGACGGAACGAACGCCGCGAGGGCCCCGACCTTCCCGCCGCGCACCATGGGTTCCAGGATTTTTCTCAATTCGATGGCGCTGATATACTGGACGCGGATCACCCGCGTCACCAGGCCCGCGGCGGGCAGGGTGCCGTCCGGCCCCACGACTTTGCCGCTGGCCAGGCCGCGCTCGGCCAGCGGCAGCACCTGAAACAATCCATCGCGCTCCGCCACGGCATAGCCATGGGCCTCGAGGATGGAGACGAAGAGCGGATACACTTCCGAGGTCGGGATGGGGGACGGGGAGATGACGGTGACCTGGCCCTTCACGCCACTATCCACAACGAACCGCCGGCCGGTCAGATCGCCGACCAGCTTGACCAGCAGGCGGATGTCTACCTGGTCAAAGCTGAAGTTCACCCTCGGCTCGGTTGACGGCGCGACGGCCGGGTACGCCGCCAAACCGGTCAGGCCCAGGACGAGCCATACGGTCCAGCCCAGAATCCTATTTTTCATTTAGCGCACGATCCCCCGGTTCGAGTGGCGGACGAATTCCACCAACTCATGGATTTCCGGCGCCTGGCCGGTCTCCGATTCCAGTCTTTCAAGCGCCTGGCTCGTGGACAGGCCCTCGCGGTAGAGCACGCGATAGGCGTTTTTCAATAGACGCTGCGCCTCCTCGCCCACGCCGCGCCGCTTGAGTCCGACGCTGTTCAGGCCGTGGATGCCCAGCGGATGGCCGTCCGCCATCATGAACGGGGGAACATCCTGCGTGACCTTGGAGCAGCCGCCGATGATGCTCAACCGCCCGATCCGCACGAATTGATGCACGCCGCACAACCCCCCGATGAGGGCCTGGTCCTCCACGAGGATATGCCCGGCCAGCGTGGCGCAGTTGGCCATGATGACCTCGTCCCCCACCCGACAGTCGTGCGCAATGTGCGCGTAAGCCATGATATGGCAGTGCGATCCGACGCGCGTGACGTCGCCGTCCGCCGTCGCGGCATTGACGGTCACGTACTCGCGGATCGTGGTGCGCTCGCCGATTTCCACGCGGGAAACCCCGCCCTTGTACTTGAGATCCTGGGTCTGCGTGCCGAGGCTGGCGAAAGGGAAAACCGTGCAGCCGGCGCCCAGTGTCGTCCAGCCGTCCATGAAGACATGCGCCATCAACCGGGCGCCCGCCCCGATCTTCACATGCGGGCCGATGACGCAGTACGGGCCGATTTCCACATTCTCGCCCAGTTCCGCACCGGGGTCCACGATGGCGGTCGAATGGATGCGCGCCATGAAATCCTCATCGGTAGGCAAACATCAGGTCGGCCTCGCAGGCCGTCTCGCCGTCTACGGAGCATACCCCGTGGACCTTCGCCATGCCCATGCGCAGTTTCTCAAACTTCACCTCGATGCGCAGTTGATCGCCGGGTTGGACAACCTTGCGGAAGCGCGCGTTGTCTATGGCGAGGAAATAGGCGATGCGGCCCTCCTGCTTGAGCACGCGGCTCAACAGCACGCCGGCCACCTGGGCCATGGTTTCCAGTTGCAAAACGCCCGGCATGACGGGGTGTCCCGGGAAATGCCCCTGGAAAAAGGGCTCATTGGCGGTCAGGTTCTTGATGCCGACCACCCGCTCCTTGTCGTCGCACTCCAGGATCCGGTCCACCAGTTGCATGGGATACCGGTGCGGCAGTATTTTCAGAATCTCCTCGTTTTCGAGTTTTGGCATCGCCGTACTCCTTCCTGGCCCTTCCCCGCCGCCGCGACCAACCCGCGCATCGGCCGGTGTGTAAATATAACAAAGCTGTCCCGGCAAGGAAACAGTAATTCACGTCCGCGGACGGATGACCTGAATCATTAGCGATGGAGAAGGATTTTGTAGGGCCGCCGCTCTTGCCTCGCCGAAGTCCGACGAAGGCGGGTGCGGCGCGCCGATTTCTCGGCCCTGCGCAAGCGCAGGCCCTACACTGTTCGCTAAAGACTCAGGTGGATGATCAACCCGACGTTTGGAGGATGTACTCCGTCCAGCGGCGCCACAACTCGTCAGGGTCGAGCACGAGGAACCGGCAGAGCATCGCCAGTTCTCCAAGGCGGCGGATTTCCCCGAAGTTCTCGGGATTACGCAGATAGCGAAGATAGTCGAAGAAAGCCTGGCGGTAGTTTGGCTGCATCAGAAAGCGAACCAGCCCCCATGCCTGGTCGTAGGCCAGCCCGATCCGCTCCTGGACGCCGAAGGACATCAGCCCCGACTTGTCGCGCAGGTTGACCAGATCCTCCAGGCCGATCAGGCTCCCCTCCTCCAGGGCCCGGCGAAGCGAGCGGAGACGCGCGGGATCGGCCGCGCCGATGGGCGAGGTCTCGCAATACGTCGCCATGCCCTCGATCAGCCATTCCCCCTCGATGCCGTGGCGGGAATGGATGCCAAGGTCATAAAATAACTGGTGGGCGCCCTCGTGGCGGATCGTCGTCCGCGTCTGGGTCTCGGCGAACCGCTCGATATCCCCTTCCATCTGCATGCGCCATTCGCGCAATCGCGCCTGCGCCGCGGGAGAAGTGGCCGCGGAACGATGCCGCGCCTCCTCCGTCTCCAACTGCTGTCGCAAGTCCGCCACGCGGTCGGAGGCGCGCTGGTTGAAGAGCACCAGGCGGTCCAGGCGCGGGCTGTAGAAACCGGCCGTGCTCTCCAGGCGCGGCGCGTATTTTCGCTGATACTCCCGGAAGGCCTCCTGCCGGCTGAAGAAAAGAACCTGGATGCTGCGGTCGGGCCGCTCCCCGGCCATCACGCCTCGCCAGACTTCCACGAATTGCTCGTGCAGGATTTCCAGAAGCTCCACCGTTTGTTCCACGCGGAAGAACGATTCGTCGGTCAGGAGGCTGAACGGCGGGCGCCGGTAATAACGCAGGTCGGGGAATTCCATCTGGAAACGGACGTCCCGGTAGGTAATGCCGGGATCGGGCATTTCGAGCCGGCGGATGGATTGCAGCCGGCGCCGGGGAATAACAGCGGTGACCTCCGCGCTGTCACCGTAGGTCCGCACAAAGACCACCTCGTCCCGGCGCTCCTCCGTCACCCGGCCGGTCAGGGTCTGCCCGTCCTCGAAAAGCAGCTCGTGGGTGGGCAGGTCGGCCCGGACCTGCGCTTCCAGCCGGCGCTTCACCTCCTGCTCCTCGGGTGTCATGCGGGATTCGTCCAGATCGTCCGGGGGCGGCGAAGGATTGTCCCCATACCACTGGAACACGACGGCCATCCGGCGTCCGGTATTCGTCTCCAGGAAGCGGTAGAATCGCGGATCGCCGACCCGGCTCCAGCGGTACAGCAGCACCGAGCCGGCCAGCAGGCCCGCCAGGACCCCCGTCCGCACCCAGCGCCATAAAAATGCGATGTTCCGACCCAGCTTCATGGTCGAGGTAACAATGGACCAGGTCGGGCGCCGGTTCAATAACGGGTTGCGCTTTTTGACACGGCGGGGTAGTCTGAAATCATGATGCGGATGCTGCCGCATAGCATTCTTTTGCTCCTTGCTGTGTCGTCTGTTACACGCGCTGGATTGACCCCGGACAACCTGGACGACGCTCGCCCGGCCGAGGTTTTTCCCGGCCGACGGATCGTGTACGAAAAAACGATCGTCGTGCTCGATCCATCCGCCCGTTCCACCGAGCCCATGGCCGAATCGGCAGACGCCACCCGCGGTGTCGAAAACCCTGATGCCGGGAGCGATTCGGCCGTCGAGGAGCAGGACGAACTGCTGGCGGACGGATATGGCGGCCAGGACGAGGAGATTCCCGGGTTCGTCCTCCAGGCGCCCGCGCCGCCCAACGAGGACGAGGCCTGCGAGGCCGTGCGGCCCGACCTCGCTCCCCTCGCCAAGGACACCGACGCGGACAAGGAGCGTCGCGACTTCGAGGCCCCGGGTCCCGACAGCTTGTTCTATGAGGACTTCGAAGGTTCCTTCCCCGGCACGAACTGGACGGTTTCAGGCGACCCCACGTGGGACGATACCAGCTTCAAATCCTATGAAGGAACCTGGAGTGGTTGGTGTGCCGCGGGCGGGACCAACGGGTTGAGCCCCTCGTTAAACAATTACACGAACAACATGAACGCCTGGGCCAAGTACGGGCCGTTCGACCTGTCCGATGCCACGGCCGGACAATTGTCTCTCTGGTCCTGGATAAAAACGGAGAGCGGAGCGGATTATTTCAAGTACATGCTTTCCACGAACGGCAGCACTTACTCGGGTTATCAGATCGCGGGAGTGGCCACCAACTGGACTCAACGCTCCATTAATTTCACCAACGTGCCGACCTACGGGAACATCCTGGGCCGGTCGAATGTCTGGGTCGCCCTGATTTTTCAGAGTGATGCCGCCACAACCGATCAAGGCGTCTTTTTGGATAACATCTCCATCGAGGCGGCCCGGCCGAACATCACCCCCTACCACCCGGCCGGCTGGAGCGACGAGATCGTGGTGTCCGCCGTGAGCGGGACAACGACCGGCAGCGCCATTTACGCGGGCGACATCGCCTACCTTGACTACGCGTACATCAACAACGGGGGCGCAAGCGTCAACGGCCGCGTCTACGCGGAATTCTACGTCAACGGCAGCCAGGTCCGGCGTGCTTACTACGACAACCAGCCGACCAACGTTTGGGCCGCCGCCTACGATTTCGAATACACGTTCCCCGCGGCCGGCACGTACACCCTGGAACTGGTGTGCGATGCGGACGGCACCGTGGCCGAGTCGAACGAGGGGGACAACCGCTACCTGACAAACGTCGTCGTGCAGAGCAACGACCGCCCCAATATCACGCCGCACCAGCCGGGCGACTGGGGCGACAAGATCGTCGTCTCGCCCGTGACCAACACGCACGCGGATGGCTCCCTCTTCGCCGGCCAGACGAGCTACGTGGATTACGCGTACGTCAACAACGGCAGCGCGAACGCAACGGAGACGTTCTACGTCGAGCTGTACGTCAACACGACACAGGTCCGCCGCGCCTCCATCGCCGGGCTCCAGGTCGGTTACTACGGCTACAAGCACGACTTCGAATATGTATTCCCGACGGCGGGGACGTACACCGTGAAGCTGATCGCCGACGCGGATGAAAACGTGACCGAGTCGAACGAAGGCGACAACCAGTACCAGCGGTCGGTCAGCGTTTCCGGGGCGGGCCTGGCCAACCTGCGGCCGTATCAGCCTTCGACGTGGAGCAACAAGATCGTGGTATCCGCCCTGGCCGGCACGTCGAGCGACAGCACCCTCTATCCGGGTCAAACCTCCTACGTGGATTACGCCTATCTGAACGACTCCCTGGTGGACATCACGAACACGCTCTACGCGGAACTGTACGTCCATACCACGCTGGTTCGGCGGGCGAGCCGGACCGGCTTGCTGCACGGCCAGTATGCTTATAAAACCGACTTCGAATACGTGTTCCCGACCGCCGGCACCTACACGGTCAAGCTCGTCGCCGACGCGGACAACGTGGTACCGGAATCCAACGAAAGCGATAACGAGTACCAGCGCAGCCTTCCGGTCGGCGTGGAGATCCGGCCCAACGTGACACCCCACCAGCCCGCGGGCTGGAGCGACAAGATCGTGGTATCCAGCCGCAGCGGAACCTCCACCGATGACACCGTGTACGCGGGAAGCGAGGTGTACGTGGACTACGCGTACATCAACAACGGTTACAGCAACATCACGAAGACGTTCTATACCGAACTCACCATCGGGGGAAACCTGGTCCGGCGCGGCTCCATCGGGGCCCTCAACCAAGGGAGCTACGCCTACAAGACGGACGTCAAATACACGTTTGCCAACGCGGGAACCTACACCCTGCGGGTCGTCTGTGACGCCGACGGCGACATCCCGGAATTGAATGAAAGCGACAACACCTACCAGCGAAACGTGGGGGTGTCGGTGCCCCTTCGGCCGAACATCACCCCGTACAAGCCCGGCAGTTGGAGCGACAAGATCATCGTCTCCGATACGACCGGCACGCACACCGACAGCACGGTGACCGCGGGGGGCACGGCCTATATTGACTATGCCTACAAGAATGACGGTACGGCCGACGCCACGAACACGTTCTACGTGGAGTTGTACATAGATGGCGCGCAGGTACGCCGGGCCTCGGCCAGCGGGCTGAA
>JAHJJH010000228.1 GCA_018823105.1 Verrucomicrobiota bacterium
CCCTGGCCCGAAGCGTCCACCGAGGCGCCCACGCTCGTGCCCTGAAGGGCCAGATCATGGACGGTGATGCAGGTGTCCGGCTTGTTGGCGCGGGCGCGTATGTAGACATCCGACAGGTCGGCGGGCGAAGCCAGGGTAACGTGGGAAACCGTCACCCCGTCCACCTGGAAGGTTACAAGGGAAGAACCCGGATCGTACTGCAAGGTGAACGGGGTCTCGGCGCCGGCTTGCCAGGTATACTCCGCCGTTCCCCCGGAAGCGTGGGGCCCCTTGGTAGAAGGAGAAACCGCCACTTCGAATGTGTCCTGACCGGGTGACGAGGCGGAATTGCCGATCTGCCCCTCGGCGACGAAAGCCACCACGATACTGGTCGAATTCAACTCGCCGGAGATCAACGTCGCCGTCAGCGCCGGGGCGGACGGGCAGGCCAGCGCCACGGATAATCCGGCGGCCATCCGGACACCCCGCATGATTTTTTGTCCCCTTCCCCCCCATGACGCGATCTCACAATGAACGAAGGAATTCATACAGGACTACGCCCCCCTCTTGGCGCAGAAATCCCAAGACTCGGTCACAACGCCCGGCTTAACCGCTTGGCGCCGAGAAGCTGACCCGCCTTCGGAAGCAGGGTTGATTCAATGGCACTCGTCGCCAAATACCGGTTCGCCAGTTCGAAGATTTTGCTGAAGCTGAAGGGCTTCTCCAGGCACTCCCGGGCGCCTTCCCTTTTTGCCTGCGCAATCAATTCCTTGGTGGCCGAGCCCGTCAGCATGACGATATTGACCTGGGGTTGGATGGACTTCATCTGCCGGATGCATTCGATTCCGTTTTTTTCCGGCATCTCGTAGTCCGTGAAGACGATCCCGGGAGAACTTTGCTGGAAAAGTTCCATGCCTTCATCAACCGTTGCCGCACAATGCACGGCGCCATAACGCGCCAGCAACTTGGTCAGCAAGGCCCTGATGTCGTCGTCGTTTATAACCAGGATCGAAGCGTCCCCTCTCCATCGGCCTGCCGTTTCCTCATTTTTCATATCCTTGTCTCCCCTCTGCGGCTTAAGTCGCCCGGCGGGCCGGTTTCTTCCCGGGCTCGGGAATCCTTTTCCACGGGCTTTCGGGCCTGCTCTCCGACCGCGGGCATGGCCGCCCGATGGGGCATCGTTCCGTCCGCGAACAGGGGGAAAAATGGCTATACAGCCGATATTTGGCGGGTTACCGTGTCTTACCGGCAATGCGCCGTGCCAAGGGGTTTATGAGCCAGATCGAAGCCGAGGAGTTGAGCAGACTTCAAGCCGGCGACTCTACGGCGTGGGATGCGTTTTTTGCCCGCTTTAACGAGTTGATTACGGCGGTGGTCTCCTGGTCGAAATGGCGGTTTTCGCCGCCCACCCGGGAGGATGTGGCCCAGGGCATTCGCCTGGCCCTGTTCAAGGCGATCAAGTCCTTCCATAACGAATCTTCCGTGGAATACTATGTCAAACGCATCTGCATCAACCGCTGCATTGACGAAGTGCGACGGCAGATTCGCACCCGGCAGCTTCTGGTCCCGCTGGCGGGAGGACGGGGGGTTCGGCCGGAGGATGAGACCTTCCAAATGGCCGACCGTTCGCAAGACCCCCTCCGGGATGTCATCAATGCGGAAATCGCCAGCCAGGTCAAACGCGTCCTGGGGGAGCTGGACGAGCTTTGCCGCACGGCCATCCTCCGGTTCTATTTCGCCCAGCAGTCCTACAAACAAATCGCCAAGGACTTGAATATCTCGATCAACACTGTGGGCTCACGGCTGGCCAAGTGCCTGGAAAAAATGCGAATAATAATGGGCGCGGACGCATTTTTTGGGGAAGATTTGGCCAGGTCACACGACAGGTGTTAGCGAAGGAGTGCCATAGCATGAGCAACACCGACGAGTTATGGGCTCTGGTACACGGCCAACTCGATGACAAAGAAGCCGCCCGTGTACGGGAGGAGCTGAAAACGAACCGGGAATTGCAACAGCAATACCGGCAGATCCAGAACATGGACGAGCTTTTGCACATGGCGGGGCCCAGCCTGGAGCTGAAAGAGGACGACCTGGAAAAAAAAGTGCTGCACGCCTGGGAGGCTTCTCCCGAATCAGGATCGTGGAGCGTCACGGCCCATGACGTGCCCACGCAGGCAAAAGTGCTTCGGTTTCCTGTCGAAGCGATGCTTTTCCTGAAGCGCCCAAGGCGTGCCCTGCAGGCCGCGGCGGCCCTGGCGGCCTGCATCCTCGTCGTGGTTGGCGCCCGGAACTATTTCTCTCCCAGCCTGGCCTGGCGGCCGGACGAGCTGCAAACCATCCAGTACCGCGGGGAAAGCCCGGCTGGCGCCGAAAAGCCGGGCGATGACATGAAGGCGTTGGCGCACGACCTGCGTGCCGCGATCGGCTCACAATACGAACAGGGATCCGCGGGGCAAACCGTCAGGTCCGTGTTTAAAAAGCGGACGGCATGGATTTTATCAACCAAGATTCAGGCGCTACCCGAGAACCTGCTGTCCGTTCAGGTTGAAGCCTATCGGCCGCGGGATAAAACCCTGGTGGGCGTATGGGCGAAGGTGTATGAGAGCAGGGAAGATTTTTCCCGGGAAATACCGACTCTCAGCAAGCAGATCGTCACAGACCTTCGCCGTCTTCGCCTGCCAAAACACACACCCTAGGCGGAGGGGCGGATCATGCATGCCCGGCGTTTTTTTCGGTTCACGGCGGCGGCATGTCTGGTGGGCGCCGCCACCGCGTGGCTGTCCGCCGGTTGCGTGCGCACCCCCTCCACCGATGCCACGAATCGCCCGCCGCGCCACAAGACATGGTGGAATTTCTATCAGCGCGGAGTGGCCCTGTCGTACACGGGGAACTACAAGGCGGCCGCGGAGAATTTTGAGATCTGCCTGGGTTTGAAACGCGGGGCGGTGTACGGATACCCGCGCGATACCTGGCGCGCACGCACCTATGGCTTCCACTTTCTCGACGATTACTTCCCGCATCGCGCACTGGGCGTCTGTTTTTATCACCTGGGCGAGACCAGCAACGCGGTTCACTTCCTCGAGCGCTCCCTGCATCAGCAACCCTCCGGCCGCGCGCGGCACTTCCTGAACCTGGCGCGCGCCCCCGAAGAACGAAGACGATCCTCCTTCGTCCCGACGCGAAGCGGTCGGGACTACGGCGGGACAAGGAAGACGGGCGGAACGAACCGGGCGGCGACAGCCGCCTCGACGGTGGCAACCGGCGACGGGCAGCCAGCCTCGCCCCGACCCGCCTCCCACCCTGGCCGGCCTGCCAGCCGACTTGTCCGACCGTAGCCAGGCGAAGATGGAAGCTCCAGCCCCGAGTTTCACGAGGGGGGCAGGGCGAAGGATGGAGCGGGAGACGGGCGTCGAACCCGCGACCCCGCGAAGCGCGGGGTAAACGTTCAGCCCTGCCCCGCTTCAGCGGGGTTGGGAAGCTGACGCTTCAGGAAACGCCCGGCGCCGGATGCTTTGATTTTCTTCTCCAAGAGCCGCGCCTCTGCGCAGGAAAAACACCGGTATGAAAATTCCAACACCCAATCATCGGCTCGACTCGTCCAGCATGATTGCCCGCGCCGATGTTGATTAATTCGTCGCCTGACCTTCTTACTGAGGCCCACGGATTAGCGGTTTAGCGCAGCAGGGTAGAGAAAAATTGGAGCGGGAGACGGGAGTCGAACCCGCGACGTTCAGCTTGGGAAGCTGACATTCTACCACTGAATTACTCCCGCCCCAAAACTGCACTCCTACCTTACCAGATCAGGAGGGGTGTGCAAGCGCGATTTCACCGCCTTGGAATCCGCACCTTTCGGCTTAAAAAAGTCCACGCCGGCCTGACACCGAGGACCTGTTGAGGTACGTTATCCCGTCATGGATGTGCTGGCCCATGTACTGTATGGCGCGACGGTGTGCAGCCGGACGGGCCTGGCCGGTGGACGAATGGGCGCCGGCCGGAGATGGTTCGCGGACCGGACGGTCTGGGCTGCCGCCCTGTTCGGCCTGCTGCCGGACGCCCTTTCGATGGGCCTGCCTTTCCTTCTTTTCTGGCGGGGCGGTATGCAGGGCCATTTTTTCC
>JAHJJH010000229.1 GCA_018823105.1 Verrucomicrobiota bacterium
CTCGATGGCGTCGGGTTCGTCCGGTTTCTGCGGCAGTTCGAGTAGGTGGATCGGCCGGCTCTCGGCCATCAGCTCGAACATCTTCTTCTTCGCGTCGCAGGTGGTCTCGGCCACGATCAGATCGGCCATCTCCAGGAACGGATTGGCCTTTTCCAGGTGAAAACCGAAGGTGGCCTTCACCAGCGGGCAGAGGTTGGCCGGCAGTACGCGCTCGGCCGGGGGGATCATCTCTTCGAATCCGCCGCACAGGCACACGGGCATGGCGTCGGCGGCCATGATCAGCTCGCGCGGTGCGTATTCGCAGGCGATGCCGACCAGCCAGCGGCCCCGGGCCTTTTGCTCCCGGGCATACGCCAGGTTGTGCGCCACCATGTCTTTGAACCACTGAACCGACGCCGGCAGGCCGCTTGCGTTGCTCGCCTCGTCCGGCGGCACGCTCGGATCGATCTCCCTGGCTTCGAGGGGTTTATTGCTGCATCCGGCCATACAACCCTTCCGTCCGTTACCGCGTGTCATTTTTGGATTTCCGGAGGTTGGGGACACTGGGAAATCCATTTGAAGAATTGGAGCGAGCGAAGGGATTTGAACCCTCGACCCTCACCTTGGCAAGGTGACGCTCTACCGCTGAGCTACGCTCGCTTGCAAGGGTAACCGCCGTTTCAAAACGGCCCCCAGTACGCGGCAAGGTCATACACCACGTGTTCCGCGGCGGCAAGATTTATTTGCCGGAGCCGTTCCCTGTTGAAAGAGGCTGCGCGTGACAGGCTGGAGGAGGCCGGTGTACACTGGTTTGCATCGGCGTCGGGAAAAATGCGGACAAAGGAATGTGTTATGAAAGGTTTCACGGTCGTCCTGATCCTGGTCTTGAGCCCGGCGGTCACCCTGGCGGGTCCGACCCCGGAGATCGAGGCTTCCCCGCCGCGCGGCGTCATCCTTGCCGTGTATGACACGGGACAGGCGTTGGTTTCCGACCTGCGCTCGGTCACGCTGGCGCGTGGGGAGAACTGGGTGCGTTTCACCGGTCTTCCGACGCGGCTGGAGGCGGCCAGCGTGTCGTTTGGAACCGTCGGCGGCTCGGTCAAGGTGGAGGCCACAGAGCAGTACTTCCAGAATGACCTTGGAGACCTGGCCAGCCTGCTGGCACGGTATAGCGGGCAACCGGCCGAAGTCTCGACGGCGGGGGAAACCGGGAAGGGGCAGTTGCTGGCGGCCGGGACGGGTAACGAAGAGGGCCTCCCGAGCGTCGTCCTGCGTTCCGATGACGGGTCCACGCGGATTTATCCGAATCCTGGCGTCATCGAGCAGATTCGCTTGCCCGGCGTCCGTCTCGGCGAGGCCTCGGGTCCATCGCTTTTCTGCCGACTTTCCAGTTCGAGAGAGGGGCCCGTCAACCTGCGCATGTGGTACATGACGAGAGGACTTTCCTGGACCCTGTCCTACGAGATTCTCCTCGAGGAGGGAGGCGCCGCGGCCGAGTTGTTGACGAGAGCCGCTCTGCAGAATCAAAGCGGCGGCGACTTTGAGAACGCCCGCGTCAACCTGGTGGCCACTACCCGCGGAAGGGGATGGTCTCTTTATGAAGCGGCGACCCGACCGTCTGTCGAGGAGGCCCCCGTGCCCATCCGATATCCCTATGGGGCGGAGGATCCCTTGCCCGAGCCGGTCGCCACGGCCTCGTCCGTCCTGACGACTCTGGAAGTGCCCGGCCAGATCGCCCTGAAGTCCGGGGAAACCCGTTATTTCCAACTTTTACGCGTCGAGAAGCTCCCGATACGTCGCTTCTATGTCTATGACGGGGTGCGATTCGATCGCTTCCAGCGGAACCGACGTACGGACTGGAATTACGGCACGGAATTCCACCGCGACGTGGAGCTGCGGCTGGCCTTTGACAACACCGAGTCGGTGGGCTTGGGGTTTGAACTGCCGCCCGGCATCCTGCATTTGTATAGCCGGCGCAAAGACAAGACGGTGGACTCGCTGTCCGAGAGCCGCCTGCCCGGCGTTCCGGCCGGCGAGGCCGCGGATCTGTCCCTGGGTTCGGCCCGCGGGTTGAGCGGGGAGCGCGAGCGCACGGCCTACAACGAAGTCGTGCCGTTGCGCGAGGTCGAGGAAAGCTTCGAGATCAGGCTTTTCAACGGCTCCCCGGACGAGGTCGAGATCCGCGTGGTCGAGCACCTCTATCGCGGGGCGCAGTTCGATATCGTCAAGTCCGACACGGAATACACGAAAACCGGCCCACAGACCATTGAGTTCCGGCCGGTATTGAAACCCGGCGGCAAGCGGTCGGTTCATTACACGGCGCGTTACCGCTGGTGACGGGACAGGTCCGGATGAGGGCCAACCTCCATGCCGTGGCCGCCCTGGCCTTCGTGACGGCCGCTTCCTCCGCCTTCGCGCAAACCTTCCTGACGATCGGGGAGGGGTGGGCCCTGGTGCGCGAGGTCCGAACGATGCCTCTTCGTCAGGGGGTCCAACGCCTCCAGCTGGATGACCTGCCGCCCGGCATTGATTTGTCCACGCTGATGGTACGGACCCGCCGGGTGGAGATGGACTTGCAGTCCTGGAGCCTGCGCCGGGAGCCCGCGGCGCCCGCTCCCGCCGGGAACGAGGTCCTGGTCTGGACGCCCGGCCCTCGACCGGGTCGCGCGGCTTCCGTTCGAGAAGGCCCGATTTCGGTGCAGGTCGAGTTCACCGCGCCGGTCGCCCGCCGCTCCGTGGACGTCGAGATTGTTTATCGCACGTCGGGATTGAGCTGGTCGGCGAGCTACCAGGTCGTGGTGCGAGGCGACCGGGTCGAGGAGCGCGAGCCGCTCTCCGCGGATTTGACCGGCTGGGTCCGCATCCGGAATCGCACGGGCCGGGATTTTTCCAACGCCGTGGTGCGCCTGGTCGGCCGCCGGGCGCCGCCGCCGGAGGAAGTCGTCAAGCCGCCCGGCTTTCTGATCCTGGACGAGTACAGCCCCATGTCGGATCTCTGGCGCTGGCGTCCCCCGGAGCCGGACATCGAATACGAGTATGCTTTGCCGTACGTCGTTCACCTCGCCTCCGGCTCCGAACCGGAATACGTCCTGGTGAAAAGCGAGCGCATTCCGGCGGCGCGACGCTACGTCCTGCGGGCCGAGGAATTCACCGCTTCCCTGGCGGCGCCCGAACGCCCGTTGCGCAAGCACATCCTCGTCGCCAACACGGCGGCCAACCGTTTGGGGATCAACCTGCCGCCGGGCCCCGTCCAGCTGTTTCTCGGCAGCATGCGTTCACAGCTTCTGCAGACGGGGGACCTGCCGCATACCCCCGTGAACGGCGAAATCCGCATGGACCTCGGGCCGTCTGGCGAAGTCCTGGGCCGCCGCGGCCTGAAGAGTCGTGTGCCGCAACCGGCCGGGGACGTCACGGAGACGTTTGTCCTGGAAGTGACCAATCGCCGGGATGGCGCCATCACCGTGGAACTGGATGAAAAACCGCCGCTCATTTTTGATTGGACGCTGATCCGGTCCACCCAGCCTTGCCGCGAGGTTTTCCGGCGGCTGCAGTACGAGTTTGATGTTCCCGCCGGCGGACGCAAAGTGGTGGAATACAGCGTCCGCGTCAAGCCGCCGGGCCTGTAGCCGCGGGCGCTTGCCGGGGGCTGTAGTTCCGCCGCTCTGTCGGCGGAAAAAGTCTCCGGCGACGGAGCGCCGGAGCTACAATTCGCGCTGCGGACCGGGCAGCATCCGCCACGCGCTGTGGAGCGCGAAAAGCCCCGGCGTCTCGGTCGGGTCTTTCACCACGAACGGGTACCAGTCCTCGCGCCGGTGGTATTGCGTGGCGTGATCCGGCGAGTGGATGGAGAGCGACAGGAAGAAATTGCCGCCCTTCAGCGTCAGCGGGTCGAGGGTCAGGCGTATGACACCCTCGCCCTCGATGAACGGCACGGGGGTCTTGGCCATCTGCGTGTTGCTGCCGAACACGTACAGGCCGTTGCCGGTCTTGATGGAAAATCCGAACACCGGGCTCTCGATCCGCTGCTTCGCGCGGTAGCCGACGTCCACGTGCACGGGCCGGCCGGTGGTGAAGGTCGCCGATTCCGCCTCGTCCGCGCCGCGCAGGGTGACCTGCGTGAATTCCACCTCGCGCGTGCCGAATTCCTGCCGGTACAGGTACCCGCCTTCGCCCATGTAGGACGTCATGTAGGCCAGGATCACGTCCGGCGGATCGCCTCGCGCCACCATCTTCCCGTGGTACAGCAGGAACGCCTCGTGGCAGAACTCCTCGACGGTCTGGAGCGCGTGCGAGACCAGCAGCAGAGTTTTGCCCCGGCGTTGGAAGTCCCGGATGCGGTCTAGGCATTTCAACTGGAACGCGATATCGCCGACGGCCAGGACCTCGTCCACCAGCAGGACGTCCGGATTCAACTCCGTGGCCACGGCGAAGCCCAGGCGCACGTACATGCCGCTGGAGTAATGCTTGACGGGCATATCCATGAACTCGCTCAAGCCCGCGAACGCCACGATGTGATCGTAGCGCCGGCGCACGTCCTCGCGCGCGATGCCCAGCAGCGCGGCGTTGAGGAACACGTTCTCCCGCCCGGAAAGATCGGGGTGGAAGCCCGCGCCGAGTTCCAGCAGCGACGACAACCGGCCCTCCGTCCGCACCGTGCCGCGCGTGGGCGTGATGGTCCCCGCGACCAGCCCCAGCAGCGAGCTCTTGCCCGAACCGTTCGGCCCGATCACCCCGACCGTCCGCCCGCTCTCCACGGCGAAGCTGACGTCCTGGAGCGCCCAGAACTCCTCGTGGCGCCGGCCTCGCAGCGTCCGCGAAAGCGTGCCGAACAACGTCGGCGGGCCGATGCCCCCCTTCCGGTACGCCTTGCCCAGGTGGTTGGCTTCGATGGCGTTCATTAGAGCCAGTCCGCGAAGTTGCGTTGCGCGCGTTGAAAGATCCGCCAGGCCAGCACCAGCAGCGCCAGCGGCCAGACCCAGGCCCCCGCGGCGGACCACGACCACGGGAACAGCGCCCCCGGCACCTGCGCGGCGCGGTAGGCCGTGATGATCAGCGCGACGGGGTTGAGCAGGTACGCCGGGGTGAGCGCCGGCCCCGCGAATTTTTCCACGAACGACAGGTTGTACATCACCGGGCTCACGAAGAACCAGGCGCTCAACAGCAGGCCCACCAGGTGCTGCGTGTCGCGGAAATAGACGTTGGCCGCGGCGACCAGCAGGGCCAGGGACAGGTTGAACAGCGAATGATAAACGATGATCGCGGGCAGCGCCGCCGTCCACCCGGCCAGGTGCGACCCCTTCATCGCGAGCAGCACGGCCACCAGCACGAGTTGGACGGCCAGGGTCAGCAGGAAGTTGATCAGGTTGGCGACGACGACGGAGATCGGCAGCAGGACGCGGGGAAAATAGACTTTCTTCACCAGGTTGGAATTGCCCGTGATGCAGGTCATGCCGCCCGTCACGCATTGCACGGTGAATTGCCAGGCGAACACGCCGATGATCACGTCCTCGTGCGGGACCCCGCGCCCGGCCAGCAGGCGCAGGAAGAAAATGTAGATCACCGCCATGAACAGCGGGTTGAGAATGCTCCAGAGGAACCCGAGCGCCGAGCCCTTGTACCGGCTCTTGATGTCGCGCGCCACCAGGTTCTGAAGCAACTCCCGGTGCGCCAGTATGTCGCGGAGTAGATTCATGCCCGATCGTGGGCACAATACATCCACGCCGGGGGGCCGATAAAGCTCAAAGACAGACGTGAAAAGGTGTCAGATTTAAGTGTTCAGGGTGAACAATTCCTTCTCGTCCTCTTCGTCGTCCTCTGTAGGGCCCGCGCTTGCGCGTGGCCGAATCCTTTGACGGCGCGCCGCAAGCGGCGGCCCTACACAAACAAACGCGCCGTCGTCCTCGTTCCGACAAATGTCTCAAACGAGGGGCACAGGGGGGGCGCGAATTTTTCCAATCATTGGAAAAATCAGGCGGGCGGGGTGAAGAGGCGCTCGGTCGCGGCGACTTCCTCCGCGGTGCGGGCGGGGGCCCAGCCGAGTTCCGCGGCCATGAGCCGGGCGCACTCGTCCAGGGCCGCGCGGCCGGGATGGCCCAGCGTGCCCAGGTCGGTCCGGCGGAAGACCACGTCGGGAAGATGCGCGGCCATTTCCTCGCGGACGGCATGGAGGACCTCGGCGCGGAGCACTTCCTTCGAATTGGGCAGGGGCTCCGCCAGCGAGGGGTCGGCCGCGGCCAAGGCCAGCACGGATTTCATCCGCGTGCCGTAATTGCGCGCGAGGTGCTCGGCGGCGCCTGCGGGCGCCGCGTGTTGCGCCTCGGCCAGGAACGCGCCGAAATCCTCGATGTCCCCTCCGGCGAGCGGGGTATCGCCGGTCCGGCAAGGCCCGGCGGGGCGGTCCAACCGGCGCACGAGGTGATTCACGACGCGCTCGGCGATGTGGCGGCAGACGGTGTACTTGACGCCGACCACGCTCACGAGGTTCGCCGGCCCGCCCTCGCGGGCGTGGTCCCGGATTTGCGATTTGTGGGAGGCTTGGGCATGGTCCGGATCGGTGTCCTCGTCGCCCAGCGGGCGCATGCCGCCGATCCAGAAGCGGACGTCCTTTCGTTCGAGGCCGGCGGGATACAGCGTGTTGAGCTCGGTGAGAAATGTTGCGATGTCGGATTCGGTGATGGCGAACTCGTCGGGCGAGCCTTCGTACAGCGTGTCCGTGGTGCCGAGGATGGACAGGCCGCGCCACGGCGTGACGAAGTAGTTGCGGCCGCCGCGTTTGATGACGGCGGTGATGTCGCGCTGGCGGCTCTCGATGGGGAAGGCGGCGGCGGGCGGCAGCGCGCGGGTGACCAGTTGAATGCCCTTGGAGCGGGTGACCTTGCGGTCGGGCGCCGGGGTTTCCAGCAGGCGGACGGTGATGTCGGACCACGGGCCGGTCATGTTGAGGAACATCGAGCCGGCGACTTCGAAGGTTCGGTCGCCGAGCGCGTCCCGGACGAGGACCGCGCGGATCCGGCCCTGGTCCATCCGGAAGCCGGTGACCTCCGCGTAGTTGGCCAGCGCCGCGCCCTGCGCCGAAGCGGAAAGGCCGAAGGACAAAGTCAGGCGTTCGGAGTTGTGCATCTGGGCGTCATAAAAGATCGCGCCGCCGGTCAGGCCTTCCCGTCGAATGCCCGGCAGTTTTTCCAGGCATTCGGCCGGGGAGAGGGTGCGTCCGCCGGGGATGCAATGATCGCGCGCCAAACCGCGGTTGCGATCGAAGGACATGACATCGTTGACCAGCAGGGCGAGTCGCATGGCCTCGGGGCCTTTCATGGCATGCCCGTAACAGGGCATGACGAACTCGAGCGGGTGCACCAGGTGCGGGGCGATGCGCAGCATGCGGTGCCGCTCGTTGATGGAGATGCGCATGCGGGCGAAGTTGAGGTGCTGCAGGTAGCGCAGTCCGCCGTGGATCAGCTTGAGCGAACCGGAGGAGGTGGCGGCCCCGAAATCGCCCTTCTCGAGGACGGCTACCTTGAGACCGCGCAGCGCGGCATCCCAGGCGGCGGACAGCCCGTACACGCCCCCGCCGATGACGACGAGATCAAACGATTCATTGTTTAACTTGGCCAGGTCGCGTTTCACATCAGTGTGTCCACCAATACATATACAGGTTTCAGGTAGGGCGGCTTCGCCGAAGCCGCCGCGGCGCGTTCAGCGAACGCGCCCTACCAGGGGAATCCGAATTCAATATAACGTCATGGGTAGCTTGCTTTCGATAAAATCGTACAGGCGATTCACGGAAGCTTCAAACGCGGCGCGGCTGTATCGCTCGCGCACCAGCGCCCTGGCGTTGGCGGCCAGGCGGGGACCCAGGTCCGGCTCGCGCGCCAGTTGAATCATGGCCGCGGCCATGGCGTCCGGATTCGGCGCGGCCAGCAGGGCGACGTCCGGCGTCAACACCTGCGTGTGGGTCGGCAGGTCGGTGGCCAGCAGCGGCCGGTCGGAATCGAGGTAGGAATAAATCTTCATCGGCGTGTTATCGCCGCGCAGGCGCGGCGAGACCAGGGCGCCGGCCTGCCGGAACAGGGCGGGCAGCTCCGAGGTCGGCCGCGGCCCGGGGAAAGTTACCGAGCCGCCCAGCCCCAGTTCCGCGGCCCGGACACGGTAGCCCGCGATATGTTTTGGCGTGCCCCCGACAATGACCAGTTCCATGCCGGGGGCGGTTTGCCGTGCGCGCGCGAAGCTTTCGAGGAGCAGGTCAATTCCCTGGTAGCGTTCCAGGTTGCCGATATACATGAAGCGGAAGGGGCCGGTGGTGGCCGGACTACTCATGTCCGAGGACTCCGGCAGCAGGGAGACATCGGTAAGCAGATGGACGTGCCTGGCACTTCGTGCGCGCGCGAGGTCGGCCAGCGCCGGGCAGACGGGAACGACGGCCAGCGCGCCGCGGATGGCCCGGGCCTCCATCCAGCGGAAAAAGGGGCCCAGCGGTGCGAGCCATGGCATTTTCTCCACGAGCTGCCGGGCGAGGGAGGAATCCATGTCGTACATGTACGGCACGTTGAATTGCCGGCCCAGCCGGCCGGCGATGAAAACTGATTCTTCGACGGCATGGATGACGTCGGGCTTCCGGCCTTGCGCCAGGCGCCGCGCGAGCCGGGAGAGGAACAGGTCGGTGTAAAGTTTCTTCGGGGAAAAGCCGGGCCGCAGCCCGCGCAGGCGGGGCCAGGGGGCCGCGCGATGGAGGGTCACGTGGGGATAGATGCGGCCCTCACCTTCGGGAAAGGTGGCCACATCGACTTCGCATCCACGCCGGCTCAACGCCTGGAGCAGCAGGTCCACGGCGATGGGCGTGCCGCGTTCCTGGTAGAAAGGATGGGGGGCCAGCAGGAGAATGCGCAAAGGAGCAGCCCGGTTCATGAACGCCCAGCCTACCGGGTCAGGTCCAGAATGTACAGGGGCGGCTCCGGCTCCTCGGGGGAAGGGGTGCTGACATAATCGGCCAGAAGGATGTGGGTTTCAGTTACCGGCCCGAAAAAGCTGGTCCACTCCTGACCGTCGAAAGCGTCCGTCATGTCCAGGTCGCCGTTCTCATAGATGGTTCCAGTCAGCAGGCCGGCGCGTCCCTCCTCTTTATCGGTGGTAATGGTCACGGCTTCCCCCTCCTGCTGGATCGAAGCGGTCAGACTGGTGCGTCCACTGCTGTCCGTCCGATAATAAACGCCGCTCCACCGGCCGCGGATATCGGGTCCGACCGGCGGCGGGCCTTTGGAATTCATGCCGTCGCAGCCGGGGATGGACTGGAACGTCAGGAGGTAAAACAGGGCGCCGACGCCGTAAAACCGATGCCAGCAAACGTTATCGCGCAGCATGGGTTGCCTCGATGATGAGTTTGACCACCTTTACATCGTGCGCGCGATCATAGACGAAGACGGCGTTGACAGGCAAGTTTGCTGTTTGGGCCCAGGTGATTACGCACGGTTGCCCGGCCCGCACAGGGGTCCAGCCGGAGTCATCATCGTCACGGGTGCGGATGTTCAGGCGACCCAGCGGCGATCCGGCCGGGGCCCCGGACTCGTGCACCAGTTCGATGCGGTAGAGCCCTTCCGGCAACGGCCGCTTGGGCCCGTAGAGCAGGGCGGCTTCCGGATCATAGCGCGTGCGGAAAATCACTGCGCCCTCGTCGCTGTACCCCCCATGGAACAGGCATGCGGCGGGGATCTCCAGCCGGTCGCCCGGATTCCAAGTCAGCGGCCAGTCTCCCGCGGCCAGCAGGGCCAGATCCAGTTCAACCCGCCCATCCGCTTCCTGGATGCGTAATCGAAGCGGCTGAAAGACATGGTGCTCCTTGATCGGGACTTCAAGCCAGGTCCAGGCCTCGGATCCGAAGGAAAGGCGGCTGGGTTCGGACCGGTTCTCGCCCGCCACGGTTATTGCTTGAAAGTTCCCGGTACCTCGCCCCCGGATGAGCCAGCGCAGGGTGGGATCGGGCGCCACGCGCGCGGGGCGGGTCTCGGCCCACGACGCGCCGCGCTCCATGCGCAGGAACCCGCCGCCGCCGGCCCGCTCGTCGGTCACGGTCTCTCCTTGTTCGGAAAGAACCGATTCCCATTCCCAGCGGCGGGCCGGGAAGCTCGCGGCGCAGGCCGGGAAATCCGGCGCGGGGAGACTGGCGCCGGGCTGTGGCTCGATCCGGAAAGCCCACACGTTTTCCGCCTGGCGCAGGAACGCGAGGCGGGGGTTCTTCAACAACCGGTGCAGCGTGGTCGTGACGGGGAAGGGGCTGACCTTCTCGGGGAAGGCGTTTTCGTGGACCAGGACATACCCGACCTTCATCTCCGCGAGGCGCGCGAGTTGATCGTCGGTCAGCCAGCCCTGGTTGGCGCTTTCCAGGGCGCGGAATACGTTCTCCACGTACTCGCGAGGCACGGCGGGGCTGTAGCCGTTGACCATCCGGAGGCCGTACATCTGCACGTAGTACTCGTAGAGCGAGGCCCAGGAAGAATCCCCGGGCCAGATCGGGATCACCAGGGCGCGAGGTTGTACGCCGGCGGTCCGCGCGTCGTCCGCCACGACGGCATAGGCGCCCTGTGTGTCGTCGAGCAGGCAGATCGTGGGCCGGACCTGGAAACGCATCTCCAGGGCCAGCAGGAGCAGCGCGACGGATACCAATCCTCCCGCCCGGCGCGCAGAAGACGAGGCCAGGCGCATCCAGCCCTCGATGCCCAGGGCCATGGCCAGTGCCGCCAGCGTGGGCAACAGGCAATAGATCTTGGCCGCCTGCCTCACCATCGAGTACGGCGGAATCAGCACGCGGACGATCTTGAACACCACGCCGCCGAACGGCCCATGCACACCCAAGGCGAGGATCACCACGTCGGCGATGGCCGCGC
This sequence comes from Verrucomicrobiota bacterium, assembly GCA_018823105.1. GTDB lineage: Bacteria > Verrucomicrobiota > Kiritimatiellia > CAIQIC01 > JAGNIJ01 > JAGNIJ01. The sequence continues at coordinate 10,854 of JAHJJH010000229.1, forward strand.
AACAGAGAAGAAACAGGAAAAAGACGACTGGCGGCACGGCCTGTTGACGCCGCAGGGAGCGGAACAGGGTGATGCCCCCCAGGACCAGCAAGAGCGGGAGCATCCACCCGAAGTAGACATGGCTTTGGAGCCCCTCGGCCGCCCATTGCCAGAGCCCGCGCCAGGTGGGCGAGAACAGCCCTACCTCGGTCAGACTGCGGCCGCCGGCGACGCCGGAAGCCGTCAGCTGCTCATGGCGCAGGGACCGGTAGAGCACGATCAGCACCAGGAACACGACGATCGGCGCGAGGGCCTTCCACGCGGCCTTGACGTCCCCGCGCCGTGGCGTGGGGCGGCCGATCCAGGACAGGATAGCCCACAGAGGGACGCTTAGTGCGCAAAAGAAGAACACCTGCAGATCGCTCCAGCAACACAGGAGCAGCGCCGCGCCGGCAAGCACGCCGCCCGCCGCGCGGTGTTCGCGCAGGGCCATGTCGAGTCCGAGCGCCACCACCGGCACCCACATCATCGCCAGTCCCGCGGGGCTGCCGCCGAGCAGGTTGACCCAGCGAAACGGCAGGACGAGCGAAACCAGGGCCGCGCCGAAAACGGCCACGCGGCTTCGGGTGAACCGGCCGGCCAGGGCGCCGGTGGCCAGCGCGGTGATCCAGAGCGATAACAAACCCGTCAGGTTCCATCCGAACGCCCGGCCGCCGGCCGAGGCGAAAAGCGCATAAGGCAGGGAAAACGGTGCGAAGTAAGCGCCGGGCCGGTACCGCTGCGCATCGTCGCCCGTGTTGAACTCATACACGTTATGAAGCCAGGGGATACGGCCTCGCAGCATGTCACGGACGAGCTCAAAATGGTAGAGCAGCTGCAGGTGGTCGCCCGGGAGCATCGCGCGCGCGTGGCCCTTTTCGACGTTCTGGGACGACATGGGGATGCCGTCGAAGAAATGGCGCGGTAATGGCCATGCAAAAGCCAACCACACGGCCAAGGTCAATAGAAGTGTGCCGGTGAAGAGATGCTTGGAGCGTGGATTCATTCAGGGTGGCTAGGCTGTTAGGGATTTAGGCTGTAGGCGTTTAGGTGTTTAGGATGGTAGGGCTAGTGTTTGCGCAGGGAGCGAATCAGAGAGCCGAGGACCTTCTCGGTCTCGATCATCTTCACATCGCATTCAGAATAATTATCTTCATCACAGTATCCCAAGCGCCTGGCAAGGGTGAGTTGATAGTGCAGTTCTCTTAAGGAGCCAAACGCGATTTCAAGAAAGCGAAGATATTCGGACTGACTTTCCCTCGCGCATCCTTCAACGATATTGGATGCAACTGAAATAGATGCTCTTCGCATTTGAGCCGTCAGGCCATAGACCTCTTCTTTGGGAAACTGGCGAGTAATCCGATAAGTCAACATCACAACCTCGTCGGCCAGCTCAAAAGCTCTTAGCTTGGTGTGGTCCCTCATCTTCCCCTCCTAACAGCCTAAACCCCTACAGCCTAAACCCCTCTCCCCGGCCACATCTGCAGCGCCGCATCCAAATCCTCCCCCCGGTCCAGCGCGGCAACCAGGTCCGCCGACCGCGCCGCCAGCCGGGCCAGGGACGGGATGCGCTGCTCCAGCGTCGCGCGGATCCGGGCGCGCTCGTTCCAGCCGCGCAGGATGTGGTCCGCCAGTTTTTCCTCCGTGAAATCGTCGAAGCTCAACACGCCGTCGCCCAGTCCGAGACTGTTGAAATAATAAGACACCTTCGGCTGGTAGGCGATGCCCACGACGGGGGCCAGGCCGGCGGAGGCCAGGATCAGCGAATGCAGCCGCATGCCGCAAAGCAGGTCCACCCGCCCCAGGACGCCCTTGATCTCCGCGTGGTCGTGATCCCGGTTGGTAATCAGCGCCGTGCGGATCCCCGGCGCCAGCCGTCTCATCAGCTCCCGGGTGATGGGTACGTCATGATGCTGCGTGGTGACAAAGACCACGGGCACGCGGAGCGTGCCGGCCACCTTGTTGATTGCCCCGGCGAAGGTTTGCAGAAAAGCCTCCGGGCCCATGGAACGCCGGCCGGGGGAAGCCCAGGTATCCAGGTAGCGGTTGACGTTGATGCCCAGGACGGGCTCGCCCGGCGTCAGCCCCGCCTGCCGGAACATGGCGTCCAGCCGCGCGGCGTCCGGGACGGGGGCGTTGAGTGCCGCGTCCGCCGCCAGCCGTACGCGGGGGTGGGTGATGCCGTTGTCGCGAAGCAGGGCCAGCGCCTCCTCGTCGCGGACGGTTATGAAATCCATGCAACCCAGCACGCGGCGTAGCATGTGACGGCCCGCCGGCGTGTGAATCGGTCCGATGCCCGCGTCGTAGCAGGCCATCCGTTGGCCGCGCCGCCGGGCGATCGGCAG
>JAHJJH010000017.1 GCA_018823105.1 Verrucomicrobiota bacterium
CGCAGAACGAACAGTACTGCGAGCAACCGAGCACCGCGGGGACATAGGCCGTGACGGCCCGCCGGTGCAGGGAAGACGGCAGGACGGGCTCCCCGTCCTGAAGCGCGTCGCGCACCGCGCGGTGCTGGGTGAGGCTTTTGGACTCCAGAAAGTGGAGCAGGGGCGCGGGGTCCGACGGCGGCGCGAACACGTCCACCCAGGGGAATCGTTCCCGCAACGCCGGCATCTCGCGGCGCCCGACGAGGCAGCCCATGACGGCAATCGTCGTTTCCGGCCGGCGTCGCTTGAGGGCTTGGAGGGGCGCCAGCCGGTGGAGGGCCTTGTCCTCGGCCTGCTGACGGACGACGCAGGTATTGAGCACGATGAGCGAAGCTTTCTCGACCCGGTCCACCGGGGCGTAGCCCCGCGCTTCCAGTTGCGCGGCGACCTGCCGGGAATCGGCCTCGTTCATCTGGCAGCCGATGGTCCAGATATGATAGGTCCGGTCCATAGTCCGTTGGCGAGGGGTTTGTACAGTCCACTTCAGGGGCCGTCAATTGGCGTAATTCGCGTAATTGGCGGTGCTCATTGCCGATCAGATATCGTAGTGCAACTCCGTGGCCCGGTCGCATTGCTCATCCAGACGGGCAAGATCCTCGAAGGACACGGAGTCGAAGACGGAAGACAGCGCGGTGTCGGCTTTTTTCCAGAGCGCGGCCAGCACATCTCTCGGAGGGAACTCCGCCCGGGCCTTCCGGGCGGCAAAGAGAGGGCCCTCGAAAAGTCGGATGATCTCACCGGCGGATATTTCGCTGGCGGGGCGGGCCAGCAGGTACCCGCCTTCCTTGCCACGGACGGACCGAGTATAGCCGTTCTGCTTGAGGGCCAGCAGGATGGACTCCAGGAACCGTACGGGGATATGCCGGGCCCGGGCAATCTCGCCGATGGTCGCCAGCCCCTTGCCCTCACGTCGCGTCAATTCCACCATCGCGCGAAGGGCATATTGGCAACGATTTGATACCATTTAACTAATATACATTAAAACTATAGGATTAACAGACACCGTTTAAATAAACGGAAGGAGGCTAAAACCAAGTCAAGACGCCGGCAGAACGAAACGGCGGGGGCCGGGCAGTTCGATCACTTCGAGCGGATGGCGATAAATCCTGGACAGCGTGTCCGCGGTGAGAATGGTTTCCGGCGGGCCGTCGGCGGCGATGCGCCCGGCATCGAGCAGGACGAGCCGCCGGCAGAAGCCCGCGGCGAGATTGAGATCGTGCGAGGACAGGATCACGGTCACGCCCTGTTGCCGATTCAGTGTGCGGACCAGGTCCAGCAATCGCCAGGCGTGCTGGATATCCAGGTGCGCGGTTGGCTCGTCGAGCAGCAGGATCTGCGGCTCCTGGGCCAGGGCGAGTGCGACGAGGGCGCGCTGGCGCTCGCCCGCGCTCAACTCGTCCATGCCTTGCTCCTCCATCCCGACCAGGTCCGCGTGACGGAGGGCCAGCCGGACAGCCTCGCCGTCGCGGGACGTGAGCCGGCTCCACGCGGCGCCGTAGGGCCGGCGGCCGAGCGCCACGAAATCCCGCACGGAAAACGCCACCGGAAGATTCAGCGTCTGCGGCACGAAGGCGAGTTGGCGGGCGATGAGCCGCCGGTCCAGTTGCGCCAACTCGCTCTCGCCGAGCCGTACTCGGCCGCGCCGGGCCGGAAGACCGCCGCTCAAGACGCGCAGCAGGGTCGTCTTGCCCGCGCCGTTCGGCCCGATGAGTCCGACGAGTTCCCCCGGCGCGACGCGCAGGGAAACGTCGTGAAGGACTTCCTTGTCACCGTACCCGGCGGCCAGGGCGGACGCTTCAAGTTGGAGGGAGGAAGACATGGTCTAGAAGTGAATGGTGAAAGGTGAATAGTGAATAGTGGGAGAAAGGCTTTCTTCTGAACACTGAACATCGAACACTGAACACTGAAATCCTTTTGCTCCTCCTGACACCTGACACCTGCCTGCCCGCCGAAGCTTGAAGAGCGAAGGCGGGACACCTGAAACCTTCCTCATCTCCACATCTCCTTCTGCTTCCGCCGGAGCAGGAGCAGGAAAAACGGGGCGCCGACGAGCGAGGTGATGACGCCGATGGGAATTTCCACGGGGTAGAAGAGCATCCGGCCCAGGCCGTCGGCGAAAACGAGAAAGGCCGCGCCCAGGAAGGCCGCGGCGGGGACCAGGCGCCGGTGGTTCGGGCCGACCAGCGCGCGCGC
>JAHJJH010000018.1 GCA_018823105.1 Verrucomicrobiota bacterium
CACGCTGAACGCCGCGCTGCATTCGAGCAGCGCCTCGAGCGGTCCGGGATGGATGTACCCGGCCGTGACGACGGCGCAGCGCAGGCCGCTCCGCACCGCGAGGCGAGCGATGTCGAGGGCATATTCCAGGTAGGCCACCGGCTCGGTATAGGAGAACGTGATCCACTTCAGCCCGCGCGACTGCGCCCGCTCGACGAGTGCTTCTGGCGAAAGGTCCATGTTGCGCGTCTCCCAGGGACCGTACTGGGAGAATTCCCAGTTCTGGCAGTAGAGACAGCGCAGGTTGCAGCCCGCCGTGCCGATGCCCAGGGCCTCGCTGCCCGGCGCGACATGGTAGAGCGGATTTTTCTCCAGCGGATCCTGGAACACTACGCAGGGCCGGCCGTAGGTCAGGGAGTAAAGTTTCCCTCCGCGGTTGATCCGGGTCCGGCACGCCGTCACGCCGCCTTCCTCGCGCACGCACTCGTTCGGACATGTCAGGCACCGGGCTCGTCCGCCTTCCTCCGGCTTCCAGAAAAAGGCCTCGCGCAAATCCTCTTCCGACGCCCAGCGAGCGGCGCGCCGGTCCTGGGCCGCCGCGGGGAAGGGGACCCACGCCCCGAGCGCGGCGCCCAACCCGCCGCAGGCACAGCGCCCGAGGAACTGTCGTCGTGTCACGGGGTTCGTCATGGTTTCTGCTTCGCCAGTGCCGCGATCAGTTCCGCCCCGGCCTCGGTGAAGAGCAGTTCGGCGCCCGGCCCGAGGATCGGCAGCGGCTCGCCCCGGTCATACTTGGCCCCGTAGGCGGTTTCGCGAGGGGCCGACCGCCGCGGGCTCATGTCGGTGACCAGGCTGCGCTTCTGCTGCCGGTAGGCCGAGGCGCCGAGTTGGCGGGTCTTTTCCATCACGTCGAAAACCCTGTCCGATTCGGTGGGGATATCCACGCCCAGGTCGTCGTTCTCCCCGACGCACTCGCGGACAAAACGGTCGGCGAGATCCGGACCATCCTGCTTGAACTTCGTGTTGGTCATCTGGCGGGCGCGGTCCAGCACCCGGATGGCCAGCATGTGCTGGCGACGCGCGGGCGGCGGCGGGACGCTTCCCGGGGAGGGCGGATTCGCGCTGGCGGCGAGCATGGCGGATTGGCCGGCGGAGAGGAGGGGGTCCACCTGGTCTTCGTACGGGCGCAGGGCGGACACGAGGTCCTGCTCGTAGATCGCCTTCACCGCCTGGTGCCAGTGGTTGCAGGCCGTCTCCGTCTCGCGGGTCGGGTTGCCGTCCGCCAGTTCGCGACGCAACTGCCGGTAGTCCGTCAGCGCTTTCCCCTTCACGTCATCGGCGTGCTGTTCAACCTCGCGGCGCGCCTCCAGGGCCGCTCGCGCCACGGGCAGCAATCGGGCCGCCTGCGCCGAGGTAAGGTCCAGGCCAGCCAGCAGGCGCATGGCCCGCAACCGTTGTGAAGATTCGTGGACATCCCGCGGATCGGTCGCCGTCATCAATCGCGGCGGAACGGCTCGCGCCGGGGTCCCGCCCCGTTCCCGCACCACGTCGAGGCAGCCGGCGTTCAGCACGAACGCGCCGATCTTCTTGAGTTGTTCGTCGGTCGAGCCGTCTTTCGTGGCCACCGGCACAAGGCGACACAGGATGTCCTCCTTTTCCAGTTCGAGGTCCACGTCGCTCAACGACCGGATGCGCGGCAGCTCCGCCGCGAGGGCGGTCTCGATCTCCTGCCGCACCCCGGCCTCGGCCTCTTCGCTGAATTGTACGTGGCGCTTCTGGAGGACATAGGGCGTCAGGATCTCGACCGCGCGGCGGCTCGCTTCGTCGAGCCGGCTTTCGGGTACCTCCCGCAGGCGGCGAAGGATCGGTTCGCCGATGCCCAGGTGGCTTTCCGCCTGGCCGACGCGGACCGGGTTGCGGAAATCGCCGGGCGGGATGAAGCACGGGGTGAAGCTTTCGATGATCTCCACCTGCGCCGGCGTCAGTAGTTCGTAGGCGTCCTGCGCCAGGTCGCGGATCCGGCGATCCCGGTCCTCGCGCAGGCGGCGCGCATCCTGCAGTCCCGCGGGGGGACGCGGCGGCTTGCCGGGCTGGCCCGGATTCGGCGTGAAACGGAGCAGGGTGTCGGCATCGCCGTACCGGCGGGCCAGAGACTCGACGCGGTTGGCGACATCCTGCTCCACGCGCTCGGTCTGTTCCAGCAGACCGGCCAGTTGACCGTTCTGTGCTGGCGACAGGAAAAGCCCGTTCAGCAGGTATAGGGACGGAATGTCTCGCTCCAGCCGGCGGAACTCCTCCCGGGCCTCCTCCGCCGCAGGCGCGGCGAGGGGCACCCCACCCGTCAGGATCATAACCGCCGCCAGGGCCCGTTGGATCGGAATCAGGTTCATGGCGTATTCTCCCTTGCTATACGTAAAACGATCCGCGGGTCCATTCTATTGTGCCGGCGCCCGCGGATAACGGCCTTTCGACTTGGCCCCGCTGGGCCGGCGAGGTACCATGCCGCGGGTAAAAGTGGGAGACCGGGCGTGCTGCGTAAAATAATTCGAGCGTTGCGCAATAACATCCTTACAGGATTGTTCCTCGTCACGCCCATCGCGATCGCGGTATTCGTCGTCCAGTGGCTTTTCACGCTCATCACCGATCGGACCATGCCCTTTATCCCCCGGCAGGTCCGGGACCTGCATTCCGAGTTGCTGTTCCGCCTGATCGCCCTCGTGCTGTTCCTGGCCGTGCTCTTCCTGCTGGGCCTTTTCGTGCGCAACATCATCGGCGCGCGGCTGTACCGCCTTGGCGACGCGGTGCTGTCGCGGATCCCCGTGTTCAACAAGATCTACATCTCCGTTCGCCAGATCGGGGAGGCGCTCCTCGCGCAGAGCCAGACGCTGTTCCAGGAGGTCGTGCTCGTGGAGTACCCGCGGAAGGGTCTGTTCTCGCTGGGATTTGTGACCACCGCCGTGCCGCCGAAATTCGTGAAGAATCTGCCGGCGGGCGCCGGCGCCTCCCTGGTGGCCGTCTTTATCCCCACCACGCCGAACCCCACCTCCGGGCTACTCATCTTTGTGCCGAAAGGCGAAACCTACGCGCTGCCCATCAGCGTGGGCGAGGCCATGAAACTGGTCGTCTCCGGCGGCGCCCTGTACCCGGGCGGCGCCGAACGCGTGGACGACCGGCCTACGTTCCTGGATAAACTCCAGGAGTGGGCGGCGCGCGACGGCCGGCCGGACGCGGAGCCGGGCCCCCCCTCGCCATGATCATCAAGACGAACGCTCTCGTGCTGCGGTTCTATCCTTTTTCCAACACCTCCCGGGTCGTGTCCTGGATGACGCCGGACCTGGGCCGGATCGTCACGCTGGTCAAGGGCAGCCAGCGCCCGCGCAGCCTGTTCCTCGGCCAGTATGACCTTTTCTATACATGCGAGCTGGTGTTGTATCGCCGCGAGCGCGGCAGCATGCACATCGCCCGCGAGTGCGCGCCGATCAAGGTGCGGCCGAGGTTGCGCCGCGATTGGAAGGCGGCCGCGACCGCTTCCTATCTCGCCGGCCTGGTCTCCCAGGCCGTCCCCCCCGAGGCGCCTCACGAGGGAATTTTTTCCCTGCTCGACGCCGCGCTGGACCACCTGGAATCGGGCGGCAGCGGATCGCCCTTCCTGTTCTGGTTCGAGCTGCAGTTGCTGGAGCAGATGGGGCTGGCCCCGCGGCTCCGGCGATGCGCGGCCTGCGGCGCCGCGCTGGCCAGCGGGCCGCGACGGACGGAATTCGCCGTGGCGCGCGGCGGGTTGCTGTGTCCCGACTGCGCCGGGGAAGATCGGGAGAACAGGGCCCGGGTCGGGAGCGACGTGCTGGGGATGCTCGCGGCCTGGCAGCAGGCCCGCGCGCCGCAGGGGCCGCTGAATACCCGGTGCACGTCGCGGCAACGGGCCGCCATTGAAACGCTGCTCGGCGGATTCCTGGCCTACCACCTGGACGTTCAACCCGCGGGCCGTCGAGCCGCGCTGGATGTGCTCGCCCGCCGGGTGGCGTAAAGACATGCCGTAGCCCCGAGCGTGAGCGAGGGGATGCTGCCGCTCGCTTACACTCGCGGCTACCGTCTGCGTTTCCGCCCGCGCCCGTGCAGCAGGTCCCACAGCGCCTCCAGCGAGATCGGCGTGACCAGGGTCTTCCCGAGCACGGGCATGAAATTCGTGTCGCCCGTCCAGCGCGGTACGATGTGCAGGTGCACGTGGTCCTTCAACCCGGCGCCCGCCGCCGCGCCGAGGTTCAGCCCGATGTTGAACCCGTGCGGCTGAAGGGCTTTCTGCAGCCGGTCCACGGAGCGAACCGTCAACCGCATCAGCTCGGTCAGCTCGGTCGGCCGGAGTTCCTGGAGGGTGGCGACATGCCGCCGCGGCGCCACCATCAGGTGCCCGCCGGTGTAGGGGTAGCGGTTCAGGACCACGGCGCAGGTCCGGCCGCGCAGCACCACGCCGTTCTCCCGGTCCGCCCGGGAGCGGAAGCTCCGGCAAAGGAAACAACCGCTCTCCCGCGAGCGCTTGATGTACTCCATCCGCCACGGCGCCCAGAGGATGTGCCGCGGACCCTTTTTTTCCGTCACGATGCACCGCCGGGTTTGAAACCGTGGCGAGCATAATCCCGCGGTGGTCGGGGTCAAGGTTCGTTTGGCGCCCGCAAGAGTTGTGAAGCCTCTCATAATAGTCTGTAACGACTTCTGTAGGGCCTTCGCTTGCGAAGGCCGTTGGCTCGGCGCGCCGCACCCGCCTCCGTCGGACTACGGCGAGGCAAGAGCGGCGGCCCTGCAAGGACATCATTTCTATTATGAGAAGGTTAGTACGGGACTCGACGGCCGGACGGCGGGAGTGCTATGTTGCGGCCTGGTTGGAGAAAACTCCGTCGCGCGACATCAGGCCATGGGAACAGAGCCCGAAAAAAAAGTTCTGGCCGACCGCTACGAAATCCGCCGCTCACTGGGCGCCGGCGGGGTCGGGTTGGTCTATCAGGCCTGGGATCTGCAACTTCACCGTTTCGTCGCGGTCAAGAGGGTGCGGGCGCTCGACGATCTCGCCGAGGACACGGCCGTCACGGAAAAGCTCTGGCGCGAGGCCATGACCCTCGCCGCCATCCAGCATCCCAATATCCTCACGATTCATGACTTCGGCGTGGACGACGAGGGGCCGTACGTCATTACGGAGTTTCTGGACGGAGAGACGCTCGACCGCGTGATTCAGCGCGGCCCGTTCGACCGGGACGCCTTCGCCGAGGCGTCCGCACAGATCTTTGAAGCCCTGATCGCCGCCCACCAGGCGGGGATGATCCACCGCGATCTCAAGCCCCAGAACATCATGCGCATGCGCATGCCCAGCGGGGCGTGGCAGTACAAGATCCTGGATTTCGGGCTCGCGCGGTTCGTGACCCAACCGACCGTCCAGAGCATGGAAGGCAATACCTCGATTTACGGCTCCATCTTCTTCATCGCGCCCGAGCAGTTGCGTCACCAACCGCTCGACGCGCGCACGGACATCTACGCCATTGGTTGTGTCTGTTACTACATGCTGTCCGGGCGCTACGCGTTCGAGGGCGATTCGATCCCCGCCGTCATCACGAGCCACCTGGAACACAACGTCAAACCCCTGGGCGAGTGCCGGCCCGACCTGCCGCCGGCCCTCTGCGCCTGGGTCATGAAGGCCGTGTCGTTTGAACCGGACGAGCGTTTCGCCAGCGCCGCCGAGGCCCTGATCGCCCTTCGCAAAGTGCTGCCCGGTTCCATCCGCACCACGACGATAAAAATCGTCCCGCCGGGCCGGGGTCCGCAGATCTCTCCCCTGCAGCCTGGCGGGGGCGCCGTGCCTCCCTCCACCGGCACGCTCCGAATCGTGCCGCGGAAGGCGACCGCCGGCCTTCCGGTGGCCGTGGAGCCGTCGCCAGTGCTCCGGCGCTGGGCTCTCCCGGCGGCGTCCGTGCTGCTGCTGGCGGCCATTATCTCCGCCTTGATCTGGATTCGGCCCGAGCGTCCCGCGGAGTCGCCTGCGGCGGAATCCGTCCCGGCGGCGCCGGCCGTCGAGGCCGCGGGCGCCACGGACATCGAAGTCTGGCCGCCCTACATTTCTGAGGAGCGGCGTCCCCTGGTTCAATTGTACTTCAAGCAACTGCGGGACCTGGATGGATTCAAGTGGGGCAGCATCGGGACCGTCATGGAGGCCTTGGCGTACGCGCAGTTCAGGGAGCAGTTTGACCCGGCCCAGATACAGGCCCTGCCCAACATCACGTATCACGACGAGACCGGGCGGACCCTGGGCGAGCTCGATATCGTGCTCTGGAATATGCCGTCCAACCGGGCCGAGGTCGTGTACGAGGCCATCATCAGCGACAACCTGCGGAGGACCAAGACCTCCAGCTGGAACCAGTTGAACCGGTTCCGGACCGCCGTGAAGGAGCGCACCGTTCATCACTTCATGTACTCTCGCGACCCGGCGTGGAAGTTCGACCTGGCCCAGTTCGACGAGGCGAAGTTCGGCCTTCTGGGCAACCGTGGCGCCCTCGCGGAGGGCTACGAGTCCGAGGTGGACATCACCCGGGCCGAGGCCGAGTTCCTCCAGCGCCGAGTCATCGAGTACCGGAAGATACGCCACGCCGGGCCGTAAGCGCCCCGCGCACCGGATCAGTCTGATCCGTCGGATCGATCCGGTGTTCCGACTCACCCCCGGGAGCAGAAAGAGACCCGAACTCGAAGGCCAAGCCCTGGTCTTTGGTTTTTGTGAATTACAATAATGTATTAAATCATATTATAAACTACAATAATGTTGTTTTAATACTGTGCGGCAAGTAATCGCTCCGTAAAAAAAAATGTCCGCAATTCGCTTTATAAGAATAGGATATGCCGATATTGCGTCGCTACTAAAACCGACTTGGCATGCCCGCTGCTGACTGTTCGGCCAACACCTTCCGCATGGTGCGGACGGCTCTTGACACAAGAAAAGAGAGGGTTGGCGATGAAAGGTAACCGTGGGTCGGCGGTGCTGCTGCTGGTCCTGCTGCTGGGCTGCTGGGGGGGCGTGGCCAGGGCCGACGAGACCGCGCCGGCGATGACGCCGGAAGAGGCGGTCTTCGTGACGAACAATACGTGGATGCTGGTGTCCACGTTCCTGGTGTTCGTCATGCACTTGGGATTTGCCACGCTCGAGGCGGGGCTGACCCGGGCGAAGAACACCGTCAACATCCTGTTCAAGAACACACTCATCCCGGCGATCGGCGTGCTGACCTTCGCGCTCGTCGGGTTCAACCTGATGTATCCCGGCGCGGAATTCGCCGGGAAGTGGTTCGGCTTCTCGGGCTTCGGCCTCGCCTTGCCGGAAGGCGGCGCGACCGCAGCCTATAATCCGGGCTACACCTATTGGACGGATTTCATGTTCCAGGCCATGTTCGCGGCGACCGCGGCGACGATCGTCTCCGGCGCCGTGGCCGAGCGGATCAAGCTGCACAGCTTCCTGTGCTTCTCGGTGATCTACGTCGCGATCGCCTACCCGATCGTGGGGATGTGGAACTGGGGCGGCGGGTGGCTCGCCAAGGCGGGTTTCCACGATTTCGCCGG
>JAHJJH010000230.1 GCA_018823105.1 Verrucomicrobiota bacterium
AAGATAAAGACCAGAGCGGCGTCACTTAAGAAGGAGAAACGATCATGTTCTGTTACCAATGCGAGCAAACGGCCAAGGGTACGGGGTGCACCGCCTTCGGTGTGTGCGGCAAGGATCCGGACACGGCGGTCCTGCAGGATCTGCTGGTGTATGCCCAGAAGGGGATCAGCCAATATGCCCATCGCGCCCGACAACTCGGCGCGCGCGACCACGAGGTGGACGTGTTTGTGCTTGAGGCGCTGTTCACGACGGTGACCAATGTCAACTTCGATCCGAAGCGTATCGAGGTCATGTTGCGCAAGGCCGCCGCGATGCGCGACCGGGCCCGCGCCCTCTACGAGAAGGCTTGCACGGGAAAAGGTGTCCAAGCCGAAAAGCTGGATGGCCCGGCGGCCTGGCCGCCGGCGCCCGACCTCGACGGCCTGATCCGGCAGGGCGAACAGGTATCCGTTGAAAGCCGTATTGAGGCACAGGGCGCCGATATCACAGGGCTCCAGGAACTGCTGTTGTATGGCCTCAAAGGCACGGCCGCTTACGCCGATCACGCGCTGATCCTCGGCAGGGAAGATGACACCGTGTATGCGTTCATGCACGAAGCGCTGGATTTTCTCACCCAGCCGTCGCCGTCCGTGGACGAACTGCTGGCCATGAACCTCAAGTGCGGCGAGGTCAACCTGACGGTCATGGGGTTGTTGGACGCGGCCCACACGGGCGCCTATGGACATCCGGTGCCGACGCCCGTGCGAATCACGGCGGTCAAGGGGAAAGCCATCCTCGTCTCCGGCCACGACCTGAAGGACCTGGAGGCACTGCTCCAGCAGACGCAGGGGACCGGCATCAACGTGTATACTCATGGAGAAATGCTGCCGGCGCACGGCTACCCGGGCCTCAAGAAATACAAGCACCTGGCGGGCAACTACGGCGGGGCGTGGCAGGACCAGCGCCAGGAGTTCGACCTCTTTCCCGGCGCCATCCTGATGACGACCAATTGCATACAGAAGCCGAAGGACAGCTACACGGGCCGGATTTTCACCAGCGGGCTGGTCGCCTGGCCCGGCGTCCGGCATATCGCGAAGCGCGATTTCCAGCCGGTCATCAAGGCGGCCCTCGCCGCGCCCGGTTTCCCGGCGGACGAACCGGAAAAGACCATCCTGGTCGGCTTCGGACACAACGCCGTTTTGGGCGTGGCGGACAAGGTCATTGAGGCCGTCAAGAAGGGCGACATCCGCCACTTCTTCCTGATCGGCGGTTGCGACGGCGCGAAGCCCGGCCGGGATTACTACACGGAATTTGCCCAAGCGGTCCCGAAGGACTGCGTCATCCTCACGCTGGCGTGCGGCAAGTATCGCTTCAATAAACTGGACTTCGGCACGGTGGCCGGGTTGCCGCGACTGCTGGACGTGGGGCAGTGCAACGACGCTTACTCGGCCATCAAGATCGCGTCGGCGCTGGCCGGGGCCTTCGGGTGCGGGGTCAACGATCTTCCCCTCTCGCTCATCCTGTCGTGGTACGAGCAGAAAGCGGTCTGCATCCTTCTGACCCTGCTGCACCTGGGCCTCCGGAACATCCGGATCGGGCCCAACCTGCCGGCCTTCCTGACCCCACCGGTGGTCAAGGTGCTGGTGGATAAATTCAACATTCAGCCCGTCGGCTCGGTGGAGAAAGATCTGGCCGCGGCGCTGGGCGACGCGGCTTGAACCCTCCGCTCGCTCACGATCGCGACTACGTAGCCCCGAGTGTGAGCGAGGGGATGTCCGGCAGGAAAGGCAATCCATGAAACGCAAGATCATTACGATTGATGAAGATCTCTGCAACGGCTGCGGGGACTGTGTTTCGGCCTGCGCGGAGGGCGCGCTCCAGATTGTCAATGGCAAGGCGAAGCTGGTCCGGGAGCAGTATTGCGACGGGTTCGGAGACTGCCTCGGGGACTGCCCGACGGGCGCGCTGAAGGTCGTGGAGGCCGACGTTCCGGAATACGATCCCGAAGCGGCACGCTGGCACGTCGCGCGGACGGGCAGTCTGGAGGCCGTGCAGAAGTTCGATGCGGCCGCGCAACG
>JAHJJH010000231.1 GCA_018823105.1 Verrucomicrobiota bacterium
CCGGGACAGCGGCGACTTTAGCCAAGTCGCCCTACCTTCGGACGCCCCGACCTATGCCGCCTTCGACAAAAAGACCCGCGCCCTGCGCATCCTCGATCCCGCCTGCGGCTCCGGCAGCTTCCTCCTCCGCGCCTTCGAGCGCGTCTGCGAGCATTACCAGCGCCGGTTCATCGCGCAGCCCAAGGACCAGAAGCCCGGGCGGTGCTGGACCGATCCCGCCACGGGCGACGTCCACCTCACCGTGGACCTCAAGCGGCGCATCCTGCGCGATAACATCTACGGCGTGGACCTCGACGCCCAGGCCGTCGAGGTCACGCAACTCTCGCTCTACCTGAAAATGCTCGAAGGCGAGGACCGCGCCACACTCAAGCGCCAGCGCGAACTATTCGCCGGCAACGACGCCCTCCTCCCGCCCCTCGAGGACAACATCAAGTGCGGCAATTCCCTGATCGCCTCCGACTTCTCCCTCGTGCCCGAAGATTTGGTCCGCGTCCACGCCTTCGACTGGGACGTCCAGTTCGCCGACATCATGAAGGCAGGCGGCTTCGACGCGGTGATCGGGAATCCGCCGTGGGGCGTGGAGTTTAGAGAAGAAGAAAAGCGCTATTTTGACAGCCATTTCCACCTCAATGTCGGCAAGTATGAGAGCTACGTTTTTTTCGTTGAACGAGCATCAACACTTTGTCGAAAAGATGGGATTTTTGGGATGATTATCCCAAGTTTTTGGATTTCTCGTTCTCAGATGGCCGCATTTCGTGGCTATCTTCTTAATGAGTTGTCCCCACAGACTTTTGTTGTCATGCCGGAAAATGTCTTCTCAGGAGTTAAGATGGATTCTTGCATCTTAACAGCGCGCCGCGGGAGGCATATGGATCAAGTCGCCATGGTCGAAATATCGGCAGAGAATCTGGCAAACTGTGAGAACGCTCTATATCTGCCAAGTCGGCTCAGCCCTGTTGAGGTAACGGCTTGGCGAACTCACCCCCGCATTGCTTTTAATCCCCGCGTTACCTCGGCTGATCTGCCCGTGATTAACAAGATCGAACAGGATCGAATTCCTCTAAAGGACGTTGTCGAAATAACACAGGGCTTAACTCTTTACCGTCGGTCGACGCTTACTCAGGAGTTTGGTGAAAAACGCGCCGAGGAGATTGTTAGTAAGCGATTGTTTCATGCAACTTACAAGAAGAACAAGACATTCAAAAAAGAACTCTTGGGGAAAGATGTTTCAAAGTACGACGTGGTTTGGAATGGCGAAAGCTGGGTCAGCTATGGGCCTTGGCTTGCGCATGCTGTTGATGAGAGGTTTTTCCATGGGCCTCGCTTGGTCATACAAAAGATTCGCAATCCATCCCTTAAGCAGAGGCTGGTTGCGGGGTACCTCGACGACAACGAGACCTACAGTGCAGGAGTCCTTCTTAACGCAATCCTAAAGAGAGGAGAGTGGAAACTCTTATTCATCCTTGGTCTGCTGAACTCAATTCTTCTGAACTATTGGTATCGTAAGTCTATTCTCGATGTATCCATCCGTGTTATTGATCTGGAGCAACTGCCCGTTGTTCATCTTGACTTCGCCAGCCCCTCCGACCGGGCCCGCCACGACAAGCTGGTGGCGCTGGTGGACAAAATGCTGGTGCTGGTGCCGAGGCTGCGGGCGGAGAAGAGCGAGTCGAAGCGGAAGACGCTGCAGAACGCCGTGGACGCGACGGACCGGCAGATTGACCGGCTGGTGTACGATCTCTACGGGCTGACCGACGAGGAAATCGCGCTGGTGGAGGGTCGGGAGTGAACTACACATTGACCCGGCATGCCGCACACGTCCTGCACGAACGCGCCATTGCGGTCGAGTGGCTGGAACGCGCCCTCCGTGATCCGCAACGGGTGGAGTCCGACGCGGAGGATAAGAGGCTGGAGCACAGGTTGGTCCGGATTGCCGAGCACGGCCATCGGGTTCTTCGCGTCGTCGTGAATAAATCCGTTCGCCCCGAGAAGGTTATCACGGTATATTTCGACCGGGCGATGAGGGGCAAACTATGAAGGTGAAAATAGATCATGCGGAGGACGCGTTGTACCTTCGATTGGACGACGCCAAGGTGATCGAGTCCGAGCAGGTCGCGCCCGGCGTGATCGTGGATTTCGACCGTCGAGACAAAGTCGTCGGAATCGAGGTCCTTGATGTTTCCAAGCGCGCACGGGACCCCGGGACGCGAAAACAGGCCGCGCCTTCTTTAACCTCTTCCATCGTGCGTGAAAAGCCGGCGAGAAAATACCGCGCCTAGCCCCCGGCACCGTGGACGCGACGGACCGGCAGATTGATCGCCTGGTGTACGACCTCGACGGGCTGACCGAGGAGGAAGTCGCGCTGGTGGAGGGTCGGGCCTCCTCCTGATCGTAATCTTAATCGTACTCGTAATCCGCGCGGTCTCTATTTGAATTCCTCCAGGATTACGATGAAAATCAGGATTACGATTACGAGTGAAAGAAAACGGATCGGTTCGAGTTGGTGGAGGGCGGCGGACCGGATAAGAAGGGAACCACAGAGGGCACAGAGGGCTCGGAGGGAAGAGGGGAAAGCGAGCCGAGGAAATCGCGAAAATAGATGATGAGCCAAAGCTTCTTCTGGAGGGGCAGCGGCCTCGCTGCCCGGCTTTCGGCCCGCGGGGCCGCGGGCCCTCCAAAGGTAATTCCTCTGCGATCTCTGCGGTGAAAATCCGACTCACTCTGCTGCAAACTTCTCCAGCGCCCGCGCGATCCTGGCCAGGACGCGGTCTTTGCCCAGCACTTCCAGCATGTGGAACAGGCTCGGGCCTTCGGAGGAGCCGGAGACGGCGACACGGACGGGGTGCACCAGCACGCCGGCGCCTTCGCCGCGCTCTTCGGCCAGCGCACGGAGCGCCTGCTCCGTGGTCTGGGCATTGAACGGGTCCAGGGCGGCAAGACGATCCGACAACGCGCGCAATGCGTCTGCGGCGCCTGCTTTTTTCAGACGTTTGTTCACCGCTTTTTCATCGAATACATACTCTTCGGTGAAGAAATAGGAGGCATGGTCGGCGATGTCGGTGAAGAAATGCAACCGCTCGCCCATGGTTTCGACCACTCGCGCGAGGTAGTCGAGCCCGCCGGGCACGGGCCAGAGTGCACGCCGTTCCAGGACCGCGCGGCAGCCGGCCTCCAGCGTTTCCCGCGGCAGCGCGCGCATGTGGACCCCGTTCAGCCAGTCCAGTTTTTTCAGATCCATCTGCGACGGCGCCGAGCGCACGCGGTCCAGCGTGAAGGCCCGCACCAGTTCCTCGCGGCTCATGATCTCGCGGTCGTCGCCGGGCGACCAGCCCAGGAGCGCCAGGTAATTGAACAGCGCCTCGGGCAGATAGCCCTTGTCGCGGAACTCGCCCACGTACGCGGCGCCGTCGCGTTTGGAATAGGGCTTGCCCTGGGCATTGATGATCATCGGCAGGTGCGCGTACTTCGGCACTGGAGCGCCCAGCGCGCAGAACAGTGCGAGGTGGCGGTACGTGTTTTCCACATGGTCGTCGCCGCGGATGATGTGCGTGATGCCCATATGGATATCGTCCACGACGTTGGCCAGGTGAAAGACTGGTGTGCCGTTCGAGCGCACGATGACGAAATCCTTCATGTCCTCGGCCTTTTTCCGCAGGTCACCCTTGACCTCGTCGTGGAACGCCATATCCGTGCCGGGCATGCGGAAGACAACGGCTTCGCCCTTCCCGGTTCCGCCCTTGTCCTCGCGGTAGGCGAGGCCTTTCGCCAGGAGCTGCTCGGCAGCGGCCAGATGCGCCGGCATGCGCATGGATTGGTAGAGCGGCTCTTCGTCGAACGTCAGCCCCATCCACTCCATGGCGTCAAGCACCGTCCGCACGGCTTCGGGGGTAGATCGTTCGCGATCGGTGTCCTCAATGCGGAGGAGGAATTGCCCTCCCTCGTGCCGCGCGAAGAGCCATCCGTAGACGGCCGCGCGAATGTTGCCGATATGCACATGCCCCGTGGGGCTTGGCGCAAAACGAGTTCGAATGGTCATCGAAGGCCCTTTCCGTGCGAAAGCTTGTATACATTGTGCGTCGGGCAAGGCAACGGAAAACGGACCCGTTGCATGCGGTGCCGCATGGGATATAATGCCGCGACCTTGGATTCCTGATGCATTCGGAAGATACCATTGCCGCCATTGCCACGGCACCCGGCGAAGGAAGCATTTCCATCGTCCGGATGTCCGGTCCGGACAGTCTGGCTATTGCGAGTAAAATCCTGCGCTGCGCCAAGCCTCCGTTAACCGAGCGGCCCTCGAATACTATTGTTCATGGTTTCGTACTCGACCAGGGGCGTGATGTGGACGAGGTGCTGGTTCTGGTCATGCGTGCCCCTCACACGTACACGGGGGAAGACGTGGTTGAGCTGCAAGGGCATGGCGGGACTACTTCGGCCCGACGAATCCTGCGGTGTGCACTGCAGGCGGGGGCCCGGCCTGCAGAGCCAGGAGAGTTCACGCGACGCGCCTTCCTGAATGGCCGTCTAGACCTGGTGCAGGCTGAAGCGGTTCTCGATCTCGTTCGATCAAGTTCCGATCGCGCGGCGGAAATCGCCTTGCAGCAGCTTGAGGGCCGCCTGAGCCAAATCCTGAATTCGATTTACGATAACCTGGTAACTGTAGCAGCCGATCTGGCCGCCGCCATGGATTTCCCGGAAGACGAACTGCACCCGCAAATCGGTGTGAATTCGACAAACACGCTGAAAATTGTCAAGAAATATATTGACAGGTTGCTGGCCACCTGGAACGAGGGCCGAATTCTTCGAAACGGGGCTATGGTGGTTATTTCAGGCCTCGCCAATGTGGGGAAATCGACGCTATTAAATACACTGCTTGAATACGATAGAGCCATAGTTTCCCCTATTCCTGGAACGACGAGAGATTTCATCGAGGAGAACTTTTGTCTCCATGGTATTCCTATCCGCCTGGTGGATACCGCCGGGCTTCGACCCTCTGACTGTGAGCTCGAACGTGAAGGAGTGCGGCGAGCGCGCGAACAGATGCTGAAGGCCGACCTGCATCTGTACGTCCTGGACGCCTCGCAACCACTGTCTCCTGTTGACGCCGCCAATATCGCAGATCGGCCCCGGGAAAAGTGTGTTGTCGTTTTGAATAAGGCAGATCTTGGTTTGCGCGTCGCTCCGAAGGATCTGCCCGGCCACGATGCCGTGGTTACTTCGCTGCTCGAGAAAAAAGGGTTGGACCAGTTACGGATGCTCATGGGGGCCAAGATCGAGATTTCCGAAATGCCGGCACTCGGCGAGGCCGGAAGTCACATTGCCATATCCGAGCGACATCGCTCGCTTCTACTGAAAGCCGCTAGCGAAGTAGAGGCCGCACTCGCGATGTTGAACAGCGGGAAAGAAGAGGATCAATTTCTTGCATCCGAAACCATCCGAACAGCCGTCGAGTATTTGGCGCTCATTATCGGGCGGGTCTACCATGACAGCTTGCTGGACGAAATATTCTCGCGGTTCTGCATAGGTAAGTAGTTAAGAGTTAAAGGGTTACATAACATTTGAACGACTCATACGATGTAACCGTTGTTGGTGCTGGCCATGCGGGATGCGAGGCGGCTCTTATCGCCGCGCGGATGGGAGCCTCGACAGCTCTGATCACTATTCAGAGAGATGCCATTGCCAGAATGTCCTGCAATCCGTCCATTGGTGGTATGGCAAAGTCACATATCGTTGCCGATCTTGATTCCCTGGGCGGCGAGATGGCGAGGAATGCAGACTACACGGGAATACAATTCAGGACCCTGAACACCAGAAAGGGGCCAGCTGTTCAAGCCACAAGAATTCAATGCGACAAGTATGCTTACTCCGCGAGAATGAAAGCCGTTGTTGAGGCCGCGGACAACTTGGAGGTAATCGAAGACCTTGTTAATAGCCTGTGGATTGTTCGTGGAAAACTGAACGGCGTGCTCTGCCGGAGCGGGCGCAGAATACAGAGCAAGACCGTTGTGCTATCTCCCGGGACATTTCTCAATGGAAGAATCTTCATAGGAAAAAAGACGTTTCCTGGAGGCCGAATCGACGAAGAACCGTCTGTGGATCTTGGTGCCTGTTTGGCTTCGCTTGGATTCCGGATGGCCCGACTGAAGACAGGGACGCCGCCAAGGCTGCACAAAGACAGCATAGACTATACAGCCTTGAAAGAGCAAGCCGGGCAAGTGCCTCCGCCGTTTATGTCACATGCCGCCAGGCATGAGGCTGGCGTGTTCCACGTGGAACATAAGCAATCAGGATCGGGCTGCCCTGACCGCATGTTCCACGTGGAACACGAGCCCAGTTCCCTAGTACCCTGGCAACCAGGCTCAAACCAAATCTCATGCTATCTTGCCTACACAACGCCGGATACAGCGCAAATCGTTAGCAGGCATTTGTCAGAAAGCTCCTTATATGGAGGACTTATAACAGGAACAGGCGTGCGATACTGCCCATCTATTGAAGATAAGTTTGTTAAGTTTCCGCATCATGAATCGCACCATGTATTCATCGAGCCGGAGGGTAGAAAGACTGTGGAGGTGTATCCGAACGGGACATCAAACAGCCTTCCGGAAACAGTGCAGCTGGATATGATCAGGTCCATTCCTGGCCTGCGGCATGCAGAAATCATGCGCCCTGGGTATGCCATCGAGTATGATTTCGCAGATCCGACCCAGTTGAAAGCGTCTCTGGAATCGAAAGAAATTGAAGGTCTCTTCCTGGCCGGCCAACTCAATGGCACTACAGGCTACGAGGAGGCGGCTGGTCAGGGCTTCATGGCCGGCGTCAATGCTGTTTTCCGTGCCCGAGGTGAGCCGCCGTTGATTTTGGCGCGCAGCGATTCCTACATTGGCGTTCTTATTGACGATCTGATCACCAAGGGCACCAATGAGCCATATCGTATGTTTACTTCAAGGGCCGAACACCGCCTTATCCTTCGGCAAGACAACAGCCGGTTCCGATTACTGCCTCAAGCAGAAAGGATTGCGTGTATTTCATCAGAACATATCCGGGAAATCAAGGATGAGGCCTCTTTGGTGGATGCTGAAACCAGGCGACTGAAGACCACTTTCCATGATGGTGCCTCTCTGGCCCAGATGCTAAGGCGGTCGGAGATGAGTTATGAGAAACTGCCGCTGCGACAAAATGGACTATCAGCCAGGCTGGAGCAGCAAGTTGAAATCGAAGTAAAATACGAAGGATATATTGCACGCGAGAAAAAGTTGATCGATCAAAGACGGCGACAGGAAGAAGTCCGGATCCCAACGAATATCAATTACGACGAGATAAAAGCGCTGCGTTACGAGTCCAGAGAAAAGCTAAAGAAAATCAGACCTTATTCCCTTGGCCAGGCCGCCAGGATTTCCGGTGTGAATCCTTCGGACATCGCTATTCTGGCGATCTATATCAGTCGCAAGAAATTATCATAAGTACTTATTAACAAGGATATTATGAAAAGACCGTTTGTTTGCGGCCTGTTGCCCAGATCGTTTTCTCTTCGCGGCGTTGTAGCGGCGCGTCTGTGACGCGCCGTATTCATCGAGAAACGAAGCCCCTGCGCTTCGCAGAAGCGCAGCTACAACGAGGGAGACGATTTCGGCAACACCCCGTTTATAATGAACTGTTTATTTCGGCAGTCATTGAGTCTTGTGCTGCGCGATCACTCGATCTCAAAACCTGTGTCCAGCGTTTATGTGGGAAAACGGAGTATTTCAACTCGAGATGCGGTTTATTTGTCTGGCGGGCACCGGATAGAGTGCCGAACATCTCCGGTTTACCAGGTCCGGCAAATGCCGTTGCGAAGGTCTGCAACGGGAAACAGGGGGCTCTGCTTAGAAGAAAGTGATGCCGGATGCGATAGAGCATTGTCTGTCGTGCTTCCAGGAGGCTTGGTATAAAGAGCGGACTCGGGATCAGTACAGGCGGCCTCCTATCATGAAGGCAGGCCTGTTTCTCTGGCAGGGAGTCGAATGGCGGAAGAGAACATCAATACTCGCGCGGACCCGGCTCAAGCCGCCGAAGAAAGAGATCTGGTTCGGAAGGCGCAGCAGGGCGACGTCGAGGCCTACGATGCGCTGGTGCGCCGCTACCAGGGCAAGGTCTATGCCCTGGTATACAACATGACCGGCAACAAGGAAGACGCGGAAGACCGGGTCCAGGACGTTTTCATCAAGGCCTTTCACTCGCTGCGGCATTTCAAGGGCCGGTCGTCGTTTTATACCTGGCTCTATCGCATCGCCGTCAATCGGACGATTAACTTTCTGAAGACCCGGAAAAACCGTTTTGCCTTGAGCCTGAACGACATGGATTCAGGCGCGGAGCGGGATCCCGCGTATGTTGAACTCCGGGCGCGCGAGTCGCCGGTCCGGGATGTCTCGCTCCTGGAACTCCAAGAAAAATTGAACAAAGCGCTGCAAACCCTGTCAGAAAAACACAGAATGGTTGTGGTTATGCACGATATTCAGGGCATACCCCACGAGGAGATCGCGCGGATTATTGGCTGCTCGCAAGGAACGATAAGATCCCGTCTTTTTTATGCGCGGCAGCAACTACAGAAAGAATTGAAGGATTTTGCTCCATGAACTGCCGACGCGCTCGGAACAGTCTTGGCCTCTGTGACGGCAAAAGCCTGCCGGACGATATGGCGCAACACCTGCAAAGCTGTTCGTCCTGCCAGGAATTTATTGCCGGCATGTCCGGCGTGCAGCGTCTTCTGGCCCTGAAGCGACACGAAACGCCGGATGCGGGATTTGAAAATCGTTGCGCGGAAACAATCCGGCTTCGACTGCAATCACCCGGACTTGAAAACGTTGAGCGCGAGATCGAATCCTTTTGGAGCACCGGATTTATTATCCGAGCGGCCGCCGCGGCCGTCCTTGTTTTGCTGGTAGGCTTCCATGTCCGATCTGTTCGCCTTTCGACTCTGGCCTCCGGCGTGGCGCCTCGGGAGCCCTCTGTGGCCGCCGAAAGACAGAGGGCGCCGGCCCCGGTGAATCTGTTGGCTCAACCGGCGCCAGTCCTTGTGGCGCCCGCGCCCGTAATGATGCTGGCCCAGTCCAACAGCCGCCCGGGCGAGATTCAGTACGGCCCTCTGCCGTCGCAGGTCGTCCGTTTTGATTACTGATCCGGACCCGGTACGCATCCCAAGCGACGCCTCCCATACGCCTTGGTACGCTTCCTGCATTTAGGTCTAGCGTGACTAGGGGGAACTTTCGTGCAGGACCATGGAGATCCGGCTCGGGCGATGCAGACGCCGCTTCCTCGCCGTCGTAAAGCGGGGCGGGACGCCTCCGCCGTCAACCCCGGCCAAGCGCCTCATGAACAGTCCGCGACAGCGCGGCAGAAAAATTGGCAACCCATTGATTATAAAGATGTAACGAAATACGCATACGATGCCATTCTGATCGCGGATGAGGCTGGAGCGATTCAGGATTGCAATTCGAGAGCAGTTGACACTTTCGGTTTTGCACGAAATCAGCTCGTGACCATGGCTGTTTCCCAACTTATCTCGGGCATGGACAAGGCGCGACTGAACAGTCTTTGTCAAAATCTACAAAGCGACAAGTGCTTGCTCGTCGAGGCGTCCTGTTGTCGGGTCGATAACCGCGTCTTCCCCGCGGAGATTGCCATGAGCCGTTTGCCGTCGGGCCGGCCGTTGTTCTGTTTCTTCATCCGGGACATCACGCGGCGGCACAAGGCGGAAGCGCAGCTCCGCACGGAACACCATGCCCTGCAGAACGCAAGGGACGGGATTGTGATCACCGAT
The DNA here is from genome assembly GCA_018823105.1 of Verrucomicrobiota bacterium. GTDB lineage: Bacteria > Verrucomicrobiota > Kiritimatiellia > CAIQIC01 > JAGNIJ01 > JAGNIJ01. The sequence goes on from JAHJJH010000231.1 coordinate 9,797, forward strand.
GAAAAGGCCCTTATCGAGTACGCTAACCCGGCGTTCCTTGCCATGTGGTGCTACAACGTGCTCGAGGACCTGGTGGGCCAGGACCTTCGCCCGCTGCTGGCGCCCTTGGCTTCCGACGCCCCGCCTGAACAGCAACCACTGCTCTGGTGGGCCTTGATTGTTGATCACGAATCCTGGTCCGAGGAATTGCTGGCGGTCCGGAAGGATGGCTCGACCTTTCACGTGCTGGCCCAAGCCTCCTGCAACCGGGACAGTGATGGCCGGGTGATCGGCACGGTCCTGTCCTTTACCGACCTTACCGATCGCAATCGAGCCGAGGAAGCCGTGCGCCAAACGGAGCGCCAGCGAGCGATGCTCGCCAGTGTGGGCGCGGCTTGTCACCACCTGGGGCAGCCTACGACCGTTCTCGCGACCAATCTGGAAATGATCGAGCGCCGGACGGCCGACCTCGATCGGCCGGAGTTGAGAGAGATGCTGAAGCAAAGCCGGCAGGCCGCGACCCAGGTATCGGACATCCTGTTCAAGCTGAACACGGTCTCGGAGTTCAGAACCATTCCCTATCTGGAAAAAAAGGACCGCACGTCGCCGGAAAACACGATCCTGGAAATCTGACCGCTCATGTTTTTTCTTCCTGCCGTGCCTCGAGCGCGCTACCATGCGCCCGTTGGATAGTGGCGGGAAACCGTTTTCGTCGGGAGTGTGATCGGCGAGCTCTCATTACTTCGAGCATGAAAACACTGTACTGGGCAACGCGGCTGACCGGTTACGCGGCGGGGGGAATCGGCATGATCCTCTTCGTCCTTGGCCGCCAGAGCGAGACACCTCGCGGCGCACTGTTTGTCACCGGGGCCACACTGCTGATCCTTTCCTTTGCCGCCTTTTTCGTCTCCTACCTTCTGTACATCTTCAAGCGCTTGTCCCGGCCTTGAGGCGACAAGTGGGCGGAACTCTGTAGCGGAATCTGAACACCGAACGTCCAACGGGCTTTTTACAAACCCGCTCATAAAAATGACGCCCTTGTAGGGCCGCCGCTTGCGGCGCGCTGAGCCAGCGGCCTTCGCAAGCGAAGGCCCTACAGAAGTCGGTACTGACCATTAAGAAAAATTACCCAGACGCGGGATAAAGCCCCAGCCGGAAGAAAAACAAACCGCCCAACCCGACCAGCGCCAGGCCGCATAGCGTGATCATCACGCGATAAACCAGCGGAGGGCAAAGCTTGCGGCCGGACGCCACGGCGGCCGCCACCAGGCTGTACCAGAGCAGGTCGGAGAGGATGTGGCCGGAGTAAAAACTCAAAAGGCCGGCGAGGCCGTTTTGCAGGGCCACGGAGGCATAATTCAGCCCGATCGTGGCCCACCAGAGGGTCCAGTAGGCATTGGAGAGGGAGGTCAGGATCCCGGTCAGGAACGGGCCCCGGATGGAGGCCTTCGGATCGGGCCCGGCCTGTAACGCCGTGCGCACGGCGGACTCCGCGGTCCACGCCATGTGCGCGCCCATGGCGATCAGCAGCCCGCCGCCCATCAGGCCCAGGACGCGCACGACCACCGGTTGCGTAATCCACCGGCCCAGGCCGGCCACCACGGCGGCGAGCACCATCATTTCCAGAACTGCGTGCCCGGCCACAATGAGCGGGCCGGCACGGAAACCGCGCTTAAGGGTTTCGCTGATGGTGGCCGTGAGCACGGGGCCCGGCATCATCGCGCCGGACAGCCCGATGATAAACGCGCTCCAGAACAAAAACAAGTAGGCGCCCATGGCCTATACGGGAACCGGCTCGAACCAGGCGAGCGGATCGGATCCTCCAAGATCTTCAAAGGTGTGGATCTGCCGGTCGGCTTTCAATAAGGCCGCGGCGGAATTGGTCGTGAGCAGGGCAATGACGCGCATCCCCGCCGCTTGCGCCGCGGAAATCCCGGCGGGAGAGTCCTCGAACACCACGCATTCGTTGGGCTCACGCTCGATTCGCCGGGCGACTTCCAGGAAAATATCCGGAGCCGGCTTGCCGTCGAGAACTTCGTCCCCCGTCACGATGACCCGGAAAAACGGACGGAAGGCCAGCGCGTCGATGCACTCCTCGATGTTCCGGCGGAGGGCCGAAGATCCGATGGCGCAAGGGATTCCGCGCGCCGTCAATCCCTCCAGCAAACGGCGCAGGCCGGGCCGGGATGGTTGCCCACGCTCCCGTGCCAGGCGCCGGTACAGGGCTTCCTTCTCCTGCGTCAGCCGGGCCACTTCCTCTGGATCGGTGGCCCAGCCCAGCACGTCGCTGACGACATACTCGGTCTTGACGCCCAAGCTGCCGATACGCAGGCCTTCCGGCAGGCGAGTTCCCCGTTGCTCGGCCATCCGTTGCCAGCTCAAGGCATGCAGGGGGGTGGAGTCCACCACCACCCCGTCCCAGTCGAAGATCACCCCGGGACGCCTTCTCGAGGATCGAAGAGATCCGCTCAAACCTGTTCACCCACCTGGTACCGGGCGAATCGCCGGATCTGCAGCGTGTCGCCGAGCTCTTTGCCCTTGCTCGCGAGCAGTTCGGTGATGGAAAGGTCCGGATCCTTGACGAAGGCCTGTTCCACGAGGCAGACCTGTCCGAGAAACTTCTCCAGTTTGCCGGTCACGATTTTCTGCACGATCTGGGGAGGCTTGTTCTCCACCTGCTTGGCGTAGATGTCGGACTCCGCCTTGAGCACCTCGGCCGGCACGTCCTGGCGCGTCAGGTATTGCGGCTGGCAGGCCGCGATATGAAGGGTGATGTCCTTGACCATTTCCCGGAAGGACTCCTGTTTTTCCGTCGCTTCGAGCCCGCACCCGACCTCGACCAGCACGCCCACCTTGCCGCCCAGGTGGATATAGCTGGCGACGATACCGGGTTGCCGGACCTCGAAACGCACGCTGCGACGGATAACCAGGTTCTCCCCGAGCTCGGTGATCTTGGCCGTGGCAGCGTCTTTCATCGCCTCCGCCAGGTCGCCCTGGACCGTGGCGGCTTTCTCCGCCACGGAACGAAGGAAGGCCTGAAAGGACGCATTGCGCGCGACGAAGTCGGTCTCGCAGTTCACTTCCACCATCGCGCCCAGCTTGCCGCCCTGGCGGATGTCAGCGGCGATCTGCCCTTCCTTCGCGGTACGCGAGGCCTTCTTGCCGGCAATGGCCAGGCCCCGTTCCCGCAGGATGCGAACGGCTTCCAGTTTGTTGCCGCCGGCCTCGACGAGCGCCTTCTTGCACTCCATCATGCCGACATTGGTTTCCTCGCGCAGTTCCTTGACCAGCGCCGCGGTGATTTCGACCATCGGAAAACTCCTTCTCGTAGTGCCTGCTGCTCAAACAGAATCGGGGGTACTGTCCGCCGGCGGCTCGGTCGCGGGGGCCGGGGCTTCCGGGGCCGTCTCGGTCGCCGCTGCAGTGGCCCCGCCCGCTTCGGCTTCCGCCTTGGCCTTGACCACGGCCTCGGCCCGGGCCTTTTTGGCCAGGCGTTCGCGAGCCTTGTGATCCTCCTCGGCGGCCTTGGCCCGCGCCGCCGCCTCGGCCTCGGCGATGGCCTTGTTGCGGGTCTCCTCCGCCGCCAGTTTGGCGGCTTCGTTAATGGCCCGCTGGATGGTGCTGCCGACAAGGTCCACGACCAGCCGGATGGCGCGAATCGCGTCGTCGTTGCCCGGGATCGGGTAGCTGACAGGTTCCGGATCGACATTGGTGTCCACCAGCGCGACGACGGGGATGTTCAGGCGTACGGCTTCCGCCACGGCGATGGCCTCGCGGTTGATATCCACCACGAACACCGCCCCCGGCAGTTGATCCATGTCCCGGATACCGTTGAGATTGTAGCGCAGTTTCTCCAGCTCCCGCCGGAGCCGCGCGACTTCCTTCTTCGGCATGCTGGTAAAGGAGCCGTCCTGCTCCTTTTTTTCCAGTTCGGTCATGCGGCCCACGCTGCGGCGTATCGTCTGCAGATTGGTCAGCGTCCCGCCGAGCCAACGGTTCACCACGCACGGCTGCTTGAACTTCTCGGCCATCTCCTTCAGCGGCTCCTGGGCCTGCTTCTTGGTGCCCACGAACAGCACCGAGCGACCCCGGATGACCGTGTCGTAGATGAACTGCCGCGCCTCCATGAGCAGCGGCACCGTTTTCGACAGGTCGAGGATGTAAATCCCGTTGCGCGCCCCGAAGATGAAGCGCTTCATTTTGGGATTCCAGCGTTTGGTCTGATGACCGAAGTGCAAACCCGCTTCGAGCAGGTCCTGGACGTTGACGTCCGAACGAACTACACCTGTAGCAGCGACCACGACTTCCTCCGTAGTTGCCCCGGCGCGCCGTGGCGGCCGGAGAATCCGCTTTGGCCCCAACCGGAGGGGTCGGGGCACTCGCTTCCGTCCCGCACACGCGGGACTAGGGGGCGCACTATACCACGGCGGCGCGGCCGCACAAGGGCTTTTTCGGTGTTTTTTTACCGTGGATCGGGGGCCGGCGGGCCACGCCCATGAGAGGCGGCATTTTCAGTCCGTCGTCAAGGTTGTGAATCAGAACGCGTGTTTCCAGTTGAAGTACAGGCGGGCGCGGCCGTCGGGATAGCCACCAATGGAGAGATCCAGGGGATCGAGCAGCGTGATCCAGAAGCGCGCGGCGGGCACGGCCGAAGGATCGCGCCGGATCCATTCCTTCAGCCGGTACCGCGCCTCGCCGAGCAGGCAGCCGGCCAGGGGCGTGGTCAGCAGGTCCGTGGCCGAGGGTCGTTGGATCATGTTCTCGGGGATGTATTCATAAAAGGTGGAAAGCGCCGCGCTGTAGGCCAGCGAGCCCCAGAAGGTCCATCCGCGGTTCCGGGCGGCCAGGTAGTACTCCGACCCGGCCAGGGGGTGCAGCACGTAGTTGTACACCGGATCGTCGTCGTCCCAGGTCGGAGGCTTGGTGAACCCGTCTTTGAACTGATGGTCCTCGTCGCGCCAATCCTCGTCATGGCGATTGGCTAAAACCACTGGGAACGGGACCAGCATGAAGCCTAGGGTCATCCAGGCGAGGTCCGTGCGCCGGACCGATTCCGGTGTTGGGCCAGGCAATGGTTGATCCAAGTGATGAGCGCCGACCGCCCTGGTATCGCGCGGCAAGCCGGCGATCAGCAGGAGCAGCAAAAACCGGCAGCACAGATCGCCGCCCATCGCCGGCTTTCTGGATTGTGGGACCATGGCCGGGGTACGGCGTACGGATGTCAAACGGGCGACTGCAACCAGGCGAAGTACGCGGCCCACCACCGAAAGCCGCCCAGGATCCACACAACGGCCGCCACCGCGAGGTACGGGCCGTAGGGCACCCGGCTCTGCCATTCCTTGTGCTTGCTGACGATCATGCCCACCCCCACGATCGAGCCCAGCAGCGACGAGACCATCATGATGAAGATCACCGCGCGCCAGCCCAGCAGCGCTCCCAACCCGCCGAGCAGCTTTACGTCGCCCAGCCCCATCGCGTCCTTCTTGAAGGCCAGCTTGCCCAGCATCCCCACCAGCCACAGGATCCCCGAGCCGAGGGCCAGTCCCACCAAGGCCATCTGCAGTCCCGCCCACGCCCCCTGCACGCCGTGCAGGGACGGCACGAGCGGGCTCAACGCCAACAGA
>JAHJJH010000019.1 GCA_018823105.1 Verrucomicrobiota bacterium
CGTAAAACAAAGCCGGAACTGCATTTCACGGAGATCGTACTGTCGAACCCGCACAGCCTTCCTGTGGGCCGCACCCTCGGGAAGATCAAAGAGCACCTTTGCGACATCTATCGCATTTTCGTTCGCGAGGGAATCCTCATCCTGAAACTGAACGGAGAGGAATTGGTCTGCCGGGAACCAGACGTTTTGGTCGCACCTTACTATAAGAAGCTCAATGGCCCCGCCGTTCGGTGGAGCAAGGAAATCGATTTCGACTTTGGGAAAGGACTGCGAGCCACAGGTTTTGCGGCCATCCGCAAGAGGGCGAGCACCACTCACGCCGGATTCGCACTTTTTCGCCGTCGCCGCTTGATCCAAGGAAGCGGCGACGAGGGGTATCGCCCGGAGTTCATCTTCGGCAAGCCGAACAGCTTCATATACCAGAGGCTTTTTGGCGAACTCCATCTGGAAGGATTTGAGATCAGTCACACAAAGGATGGCTTCCAGTGGGACGAGAACGAGGAGCCTTTCCTCGCGCTCCTCAAAGAGGATCTCTCAAGAGCCGAATTCCCTCTACTTCAGCAGGCAAAGGAGCACCGCGTTCAGCGAGAGCGTTCCGATTATCGCAGGGGTGCGGAGACGGCAGCGCAGAGTACGTCTGACACAATCAAGGAGCATGTACCCCCTGTCATGAATTCGATTGCGGGGCACATGGCGCCAGAGCCACCACCCGCGCGACTTGCCGAGGCGACCACTGCCTCGCGCCGCACCATCGATATCGAGTTCCATGGTCGGCCTTGGCGCATTGTTCTGGAACTCTCCGACGATCCTGCGGTCGGAGAGTGGCTGGAGATCAGCGACCAGGTCGCGCAAGCAGATTCGCAAGATGCGGGCGGGCGCCGGGTGATAGAGTTGCGGCTATCTCTTGCACATCCTTTCATGGACAGATTCGGCGGAGTCGATCCAGAGCAGATCGAGCCGCTACTTCGCGTCGCTGCCGCCTTGGGCCTTGCGGAAGTGGCCGCCAGGGAGAGCGGTGTTCGTATGGCTGGGACAGTGCGCAGAAACGTCAACGAACTGTTGAAAGAGGCATTATGGAAGACGTGACCGCGAGCGTTAACGAGGACGTGTCCCAATGACCAATGGCGAACGTGGCGTAGAGGGCGGGGAGGTCATTAGTGTTCTCCCTCAGGGTGTTGCCCCCGCCCGGTGGACCCCGCGCGTTGGTCCTGAGACAACTGAACTCTTGATAAACATACGTCTTTCCGAGGAGAACCAGCTCCGAATTCGGGACGAGGGGGTAGCTATACTCTCTCGCTGCGTCCCCCCCACTCAACTGTCCGGGCAGCAGACCGGCCTCGTAGTGGGCTACATCCAGAGCGGCAAGACACTGTCTTTCACGACAGTGGCAGCCCTTGCGCGGGACAACTCATATCCCTTGGTCATTGTGATTGCAGGGACTTCGGTCCCGCTCTCAGGGCAATCGGTTCGTCGTCTGCACCATGACCTTCGTCTCGATTCTCGGCCGGATCACGTCTGGCAGCACATCCACAACCCTCAAGTTGAAGGGGACGACCACGGACGAATTTCCAGCGTTCTCGCCGAATGGAAGGATCCTCATGTTCCGCAGGAAGAGCGAAGAACAGCTCTTATCACCGTGATGAAGCACCACGGCCACTTGAACCATCTAATCGAGGTCCTCCGACGCCTGAACCTGCAAGGCGTTCCGGTGCTGATCGTGGATGATGAGGCAGATCAGGCTGGCCTGAACAATTTGATCCAGGAGGGTGACGAGAGCACGACCTATCAAAGACTCTGCATGCTGAAGGAAGTAGTCCCTCACCACACTTTTCTTCAGTACACGGCGACGCCACAGGGCCCCCTCCTTATTAACCTGATTGATGTTCTCTCGCCGGGCTTTGCTGTGCCGTTGACCCCGGGAAATGAATACACGGGCGGGAGTATTTTCTTCCACGACGGGAGTCCTTACATTCGAGAGATTCCGCCCAATCAGATCCCAACTCGCGACCATCCACTGCCTGAACCTCCAGAGAGTCTTCTGGCCGCCCTTCGATTCTTCTTTGTTGGCGTCGCTTCCGGCCTGATCCGTGATCATGGCTGGGGTCATCGATCTATGATGATTCACCCGTCCCAGCGAACAGTCGGTCACACGCAATACTATGCTTGGGTAGCGGAGATCCGCGACACGTGGATTCGAATCCTCGGACACCCCGGTGATCAGGACTGCCACGAATTGATAGAGGACTTTCGCCCTGCCTACAACGATCTCGCCACAACAGTGCGCGATCTGGAACCGTGGGAGGCGATCAACGCGCACCTGCTTCGAGCCATCCGCACGACCGAACCGCATCTGGTGAATGCAAAGAGGGGACGCACCCCCGAGGTTAATTGGAGCAGTGCATACTCCCACATACTGGTCGGTGGACAAGTCCTCGACCGTGGATTCACTGTAGAGGGCCTCACCGTAACGTACATGCCAAGAGGTCTCGGCACTCGCAGGGCGGACACTATCCAGCAGCGTGCTCGCTTCTTCGGCTACAAACGGCCCTATCTGCCATACTGCCGCATCTATCTTGAGCCTCAAGTGGAAGATGCACTCCGCCGCTACGTAGAGCATGAAGAGGATGTGCGCGGGCGCCTCGAAGAGAACTCCAGAACAGGCCGACCTTTGTCTGAGCTTCGCAGAGCCTTCCTGCTCACGCGGTCTCTCGAACCGACAAGAGACAGCATCATTGACGTTGACTTTGTACGCGTCAACCTAGACGAAGGCTGGTCTGCGCCGAAAGCGCCACATGAATCAGCCGAATTCATCCGCTCAAACCGGGCGCTTGTGGAAGCGTTTCTAGATTCGCTTCGGCTTGTTCCGCTCGAGGGGCATCCAGAGCGCACCGAATTCCAAATCCACGATGTCGCACGTAGCGTGCTGCTTCAGGAGGCCTACGAACGACTTCTCGCGGACATTCGGTATGCCCGGCTGAGCGACGCGCAGAACTACCTCGGCGTTCAAGTAATTCTTCGCCGTTATTTTGAGGAACACCCCGAGGCTACGTGCTCTGTGTATAGAATGAGCGGCGGTCGAACTCGCGAAAGAAAACTCAACGACGACGGCAACATACCGAATCTGTTTCAAGGTGCCTACCCTGTCGAGCGCGCACGAAGAGGGCAGATATACCCAGGAGATCGAGAGATTCATGATCCAAACGCGGTGAGCATTCAGTTGCATACTCTTGCAATTCCGGCGGAACTCGGAGTTCACCCCGCGTATCAAGGTGTGCCCGCTCTCGCGATCTGGATACCAAGAGATGCCACCGGGGACGTGATTGTCCAAGATCAGGGAGGATAGGAAGAAGCCGATGAACAGTCATTTGCCGCCTCTGTTTCGGACGCTCACGGCACCAGGACCCAACTCTGGAACCGGCCTTACCCTTAACGGTGTGGTCTTTCCCGTCAGCGCTGATTTCCACTTGGGCAAGGATGAGCAGGGCCGCCCCGTCGTTGTCATTCGTGTGCCCAGTCCCACCGCGGTGGGTCTCCCACCTGTTGAATTGGAGAACCTGAGAGTAGACCACCTCGCTCATTGCCGCATTCTTCAGGCTTCAGGAAGAGAGATCGAAGACAAGTTCTCGGTCATACGATGCCTGAGCTATGACCACAGCCTTCAGGAGTACTTCCTGAACACCATGGAGGAGATCGCCACTGCCTTGGCCCCCCGTATCACTGCGGCGACGATCTCTTCAGCAATTCATAAGTTGGCCGAGCTCTTCCAAGCCCTCACTCGTCCGCCATCGCGTCCGCTTCAAGGTTTGTGGGCCGAACTCTTCGTCATCAGATCCTCAAGGGACCAATCTCGCCTGTTGCGCGCATGGCATTCGGAGGCAGAAGAGAGATTCGATTTCGGCCTCGACGATCAGCGCCTTGAAACGAAATGTTCGAGCACCAGAGACCGGCGCCACCATTTCTCACTGGAGCAAGCTCAACCAAGCGCTGGGCTCCACGTGCTAATTGCATCTCTGTTCGTGGAGGGTCAGACCAACGGCCTCACCCTCGGAAGACTTTGGGATGAGATACGTGATTTCGCAGGCGGAGAGACAGAACTCGCGATGAAGATTGAGCGCGTCTGCTGCAGTGCTCTGGGGGCCTCATGGAACAAAGCGCGAGAGAAGGCGTTTGATGAGAAGCTGGCGAGGGAATCCCTTGCCTTCTACGACGCCGCCGATATTCCACGCGTATCGAGAGCCCAGCCCATGGGAGTAACGGATATCCGTTTCTGTTCCGACCTCTCGCGCGTCAAGCCAATCAATATCAAGGAGTTTGAGAATGACGGGTCGCTCTTCGCGGCTTGCCCGCTCGTCAGGTAGTGCACGCTTAGGGAAAACCGAAAAATCGGTATCGCCGAGTTTCAGTCCATACCGCGCAACTTCTCGACAAGCATCTTTAACAAAGCAGAAGAACCGTAGCAAAAACACCAAGGCCGAACTTCTGCTTCGTCAGCACATACGGGGCTTTGGCCTCCATTACCGCATTTGCGCTCAATTCCTACCCGGCAGGCCGGACCTTGTTTTCCCAAGTGCGAAAGTCGTGGTGTTCTGCGATGGCGATTTCTGGCATGGGCGGCATTGGAGACGATTAAAGGCGAATCTCTTGAAGGGAACCAATGCAACGTATTGGGTGGCCAAGATACAGGCAAATATCATCCGCGATCGCCGCCAGGCAGGGCTCTTGAGACGAATGGGATGGCGTGTCTTACGTTTTTGGGAAACAGACGTCCTTCGTAATCCCGACGAAATGGCACGGAAGGTCAAGAGAGCCGTCTGCAGAAATGTGTAGATGTGTGCGGCCCGTTCCCTTCTTTGTGATAGTGTCCTGATCCGGGCGCTGGCGGTGGAGATCCACAAGAATTGGATAGAGCAACACCGGTATCTGAACATGGAGTTGCTTCGGGAGAATAGGAAACAGCGGATGTTGGAGGCCGTGGCATGAGGAGGGGCAGAAATAAGAGGCATTGTAGCGGTTGGCGCGTGGCGCTAATCGGGAGGGCGAGTATAGCGATGGCGCGTCGTGCGGATTTGGGAACATGAGCTGGCGAAGAATCCGCAACGATGTGTTGAAAAGATCAAGAAAGTGTTGACCTCCAGGCATAGCGTCGCGGACCCCGGAGCAGTGCAGTGATTTCACCAGTCGGATCGGTGGTAAGGATTATTTGACTGCACTGAATTGAGTTGCCAGGCCACGCAATTGCGTGGTATATGAACGCAATCATGAACCGTTTGGCGGAGATTGTCGGGTCGAAGATCAGGGCGGAGGTCTTCCGGCTGCTGTTCACGGGCAGGGAACAGGAACTCCACATCCGCGAAATCCAGCGCCGTACCGGATTCAACGACCGGGCCATCCGACAGGAGTTGGTCAAGCTGGCACGGCTGGATCTCGTCGCGCCCCGGCGCGACGGCAACCGGCTGTATTATTCCGCCAAGAGGGACAACCCGCTTTTCCCCGACATACACAACCTGACAATTAAGACCATCGGCTTGGCGGACGTGCTGAAGGCCGCTCTGCGATCCGAGAAGATTCAGGTGGCGTTCGTCTTTGGGTCCCTGGCGCAGGGGACGGAGAAAGCCGCCAGCGATGTGGACCTTGTGGTCATTGGAGCGCTGGGCATGCGCGAACTGACAGGGCTGCTTTCAGGCGTTACGGAGAAGATCGGCCGGGTGATCAACCCCCACGTACTGACCGTTTCCGACTTCAAGGCGAAAGTTCGGGCGGGAAACAACTTTATTACCGCGGTGCTGAAGGAAGCCAAGATCTTCCTTAAAGGCGATGAACACGAGCTTACAGCATTGGCGCGATAACGGCTGGTTGCGGGTTCACACCCCGACGCGCAGGGAGATCGCAGACTTGTTCGCGATAGCGGAGCGTGATCTCAAGGACGCCAGGGCGGCTGGGGTGTCTTCTGACTGGCGTTTCGGCATTGCCTACAATGCTGCCCTGAAGCTCTGCACCATCCTGGTCCACGCCGAGGGCTACCGTCCCGAGCACACGCTCCAACATTATCGCATGATCGCGGCGCTTCCTTTGATCATGGGCGCGGACCGCAAGACGGATGCGGATTACCTTGAAACCTGCCGCCGCAAAAGGAACGTGGTCGAATATGATCACGTGGGCGGGGCCTCCGACGCTGATGCCGACGAGTTATTGCAGTTCGCGGCGGAGTTGATGGCTCAAGTGCGCCACTGGCTGAAAAACACGCATCCCGAGTTGACATGAACCCGATCGAAGGCTGGAGCGGGTGACGGGACCCCGCGTCCAGCGGGGTAAAATCGAACCCCGCCCCGCGTGTCGCGGGGCCGTGTAGTCAGCCCTGCCGGTGGCGGGGTGAACTTGGAAGGTTACCCCGCCAATCATCACCCTGGTACAACCTGCTTTCGGCAACGAGCCGCCGCGAGTGACCCAAAAAAAGAGCGTTCGACATCAAATCGGGAATATATTGACGGGCAGGTTGAATAATGCGGCTTTCTTTTCACGCCGCCAGGCCTTGATTTCAATTTCCCGTTTTCGTGCCTCGGATTGTGATTTGCACGCTTCTGCATAGCGGTACTGCACGGGCCGCCGCGTTCGGGTCCAGCGGGATGCCACGCCGGCATTGTGCATGTCGAGACGACGGCTCAAATCCGTAGTGATGCCAACGTAGTAAGAACCATCCATGCATTCCAGAATATAGGTGTACCACTTTGCCATGTTCGGCCCTTCGTCGCTTCGCTCCTCAGGGTCATTCGTCGGCCTGACACGGCTGGTTTACCATGAGGAGGCCGCGTCAGCGGCCGACGAATGGAGCGGGTGACGGGAATCGAACCCGTGTAGCCAGCTTGGAAGGCTGGAGCTTTACCTCTAAGCTACACCCGCCTAGACCTTAAGGGCTCGGCTGCGGCCAACAGGCTCGCCCAAGCCTCGAAGACCCGGCCACGGCGGGGAGGAACCCGTCGTGCTGTAAGCAGACTCTACGTATCCGCCGGTGAAGCGTCAAGAACCGGCGGCAGGCAGAGTCTGGGCCGGTGGCGGGAGGCGACTGTCCAGGGCGTCGCGGATCGCCGCCAGGAGGTCGTCGCTCCTGCTGGGCTTGTAGAGTATGCCCAGCGCGCCGGCGGCGATGAGCCGCTCGCTGAGCTCCTCGCGAACGAATCCGCTGGTCAGCAGAACCTTGACGGCCGGGTTCAGTTCCCGCAGCGCATGGAAAGTTTCCTCGCCCCCCAGGCCCGGCATCACGAGGTCGAGAAAGACCAGGTCCACCCGGTCCTTCATGCCCTTGAACAGCTCGATGGCTTCCTCGCCCGACGAGGCGGACACAATTTTGTAGCCGTAGGATTTCAGGACTTCGACGACCATCTGGCGGACCAGGTTTTCGTCTTCTACCACCAGAAGGGTCTCGGTTCCGGTCAGGACGCGGCCGGCGGCCGGGGTCTCCGGCTGCGCCCCCCCCACCTCGCAAGCGGGGAAGTAGAGACGGAAGGTGGTCCCCCGGCCCTCCTCGCTTTCGACGTGGACATACCCCTTGTGGTTGGTGACGATGCCGTACACGATGGACAGGCCCAGGCCGGTGCCGCCACTCGCGGCCTTGGTGGTGAAGAACGGATCGAAGATCCGGGCTTGGTCTTCCGGTGTGATCCCCCGGCCGGTGTCGCGCACGGTCACACAGACATACTTGTCCGCGGTGGCCTCGGGCAGGACGGCCCGCTCACGGGGATCCAGCGCGCGGTGCTCGGTGACCAGCGTCAGTGCGCCGACTTTTCCCTCCATCGCCTCAGCGGCGTTGATCCCAAGGTTCATGATCACCTGGTTGAGCTGCCCGCGGTCGCCCAGCACGGGAGGCAGTTCGGGGGCCAGCCGCGTGTGGATCTGGACGTTGGCGGAGAGCGAGCGGCGGAGGATGGTCCCGACGTCGCCGATGACGGTGTTGAAAGAAACGGGTTCCTTGGCGAAGTGCCGGCGCCGGGCAAAGGATAGCAACTGGCGGGTGAGATCAGCGGCCCGCACGGCAGACTGCTCGATCAGCCCCAGATCGCGGTGGATATTGCTGCCGGCCGGCGTCCGCGCCAGCAAATAGGTGGTAAAGCCGAGAATGCTGCTCAAGATGTTGTTGAAATCGTGGGCAATGCCGCCGGCCAGCATGCCGACGGCCTCCATCTTCTGGGCCTGCCGCAGGTGCTCCTCGAGTCCCCGTCGGACGGTCTCCTGTTCCTCGGCCCGGAGCCGGGCCGCGACCTGGAGGGCCGCCACCGTCACGACTTCCACGTCGAGGCTGTCAAACGCCCGGGTCTTGTCGTCGAGCATGACGATAGAGCCCCGGATCCGCCCGCCGGAATCGCGCAAGGGCGCTCCGACGCAGGTCTTCAGAGGCCGGGAACCCAGCACGGCCGCACAATGCGGCGGCGGCGCCGTGTCGAGAGCGTGGGAGTAGAAGGGCATGCCCGTGTCGGTGATCTGCCCGCACACCACGCACGGCAGGTTCTCCAGGGTGTCGGGCCCCACCTCGGCCAGGACGTCGGGCCGGCAGCGATAGACCGCGCGCGCCTCGCCGGTCAGGTGGAGGATGACGAGAAGTGGGTCGTACATTTCGAACAGGATATCGCAAACCCCCTGGAGGAACTGCTGGGGATCCTGGGCCAGAGAGCTGGTCTGGGCGAAGAATAGTTTCAATCGCGAGATCAGTTCCTGGGCGCGGTCATGCCGGCGCTGCATGTCCTCGGCTTGTTCGATCAGCTCGAACTCATGCTGCTTATGCCGATGGATATTGCGCGCTACGGCCATGATGCCCCGGGGCTGGCCGACTTCATCGTGCAGGATGCTGTGGCTTTGCTCGAACCAGACGATCTGCTCACGGGCATCCCGCACGCGGAATTCGATCATCCCGTCCCTCCGGGTCCGGGCGCATTGCCGGAGTTCCTGGCGGAGCGCCTCGACATCGGCGGGCATGACGAAATCGGCCCAGCCTTTCTCGCCGCTGAAGAGTTGGTCGGAGCGCAGCCCGGTGATCCGTTCGAAGGACGGGTTGGCCAGCAGGATGTCGCCTTCCATGTTGAGGATGAGAATGGGGTCCGAAGATTCGCGGAAGAGCACGCTGAAGCGTTCCTCGGAGGCCTCGAGGGCGTAGGCCAGATCCTTCTGCCCGGAGAGGTCGCCGGCGACGCCCCGGACGCCGAGGGTGACGCCGCGGAGATCCTTGATGGGGAAGAACGACGACCAGAACGGCCGCGCCGCACCGCGTCCGTGGATCAGGCGCAGCTCCGAGTTGCGAATGGCTTCACCGCCGATCACCTTGCGCCAGATGGAGTCGAACGACGGTTTCTGGCCCTCCACCAGCAGGTCCCGGAACGACTGGCCGGCGGTCATCTCGCCCTGGCGATCGAGGAATTCGGCGAACTCGTTGGCCCCGTACACGATGCGGCCGCCAACGTCCAGTTCGAAGAGAATCACGGGCGCGCCGGATGGAAGGAGCCGGGGCGCCGCGTCGTTCCAGGCGGGGGATTCGAGAACCCAGACGACGGCCGCGCGATTCGCGCCCCACGGCAGAATACAGCCCCGCGCGCGGACAAGACGACTGGAGGAGCCCGCCGGCACGCAGACAAACTCCTTCCATTGCTGTTCGCCGCCCGGCGCACCGTTTCCCGCCCCGAATCCGAGCGCCTCGCAGGTCGGCTGATCCATGCCGACCAGGTCGCCGCCGAACCGGCCGATCGCCTGCCGGGTGCGGCAGCCGGTGATCCGTTCGGCCGCCGGATTGAGCCGCAGGACGCGCAAGGCCCCGTCCATCACAATTACCGGCAGATCGAGAGATGATACAAGGGACTTGAAAAACGAAGCGGTCAGGCTGGATCGATCGGTCATCGCGTCGCGCTACCTGTTGGAGGTCAGCATAGAGAAGCGGGCCGGGACCGTCAAAGGCATAGTGCGGGACGGGGGGCCGTTAGTTTTATGAACCGGATCGAGGACGATGACGAGGACGACGACGAGGACGAGGACGAGAAGGAGGAGGGATCAGGAGATGGGACGGGAGGCCAGGCGGAGGGCGGGTTCGACGTCCAACGCGGCCGGATCGGCGGGGGGCGGTCCGCCGGCGGCACCCGCCAAGCCGGCCACCATAGCCGCGTTATCGGTGCAATAGGCCATCGGGGCCAGGTGGAGGGCAAGTCCATGACGCCGGGCGGTCTCCTCCAGCCGGGCGCGAAGCCGCTGATTCCGGGCCACGCCGCCGACGCAACCGAAGGAACGATACGGCGCCTTGTCGAGGGCGCGTTCGACCCGGTCAAGCAGCGCGTCGAAGACGGCCTCCTGGTAGCTGGCCGCGACGTCTTTCAAGTTCCCGTTCTCGAGGAGTTCGGGACGCCGGCGCAGGGTGTAGAGCAAAGAGGTCTTCAAGCCGCTGAAACTGAAGCATAAGTCGGGATCCAGGCCGCCAGCGGTGCGATAACTTGCGCGGATGGAAATCCGGGGAAAGGACAGGATCTCGGGATCTCCGCTTTCGGCGGCCTGCTCAATTGCGGGGCCGCCGGGGTAGCCCAGGTGCATCAGATTGGCGCCCTTGTCCAGGGCCTCCCCGGCTGCATCGTCCAGGCTTTGCCCCAGCCACTGATAGCGCCCCACGTGTTCCAGCCGGACGAGGGCGGTATGCCCCCCGGAGACCATCAGCACCAGCCTCGGGGCTTCGAGAGCGGGCACCCGTGTTGAGGTTGGGGAGTCTGGAAGGAACAGGGAATACAGGTGCGCTTCCACGTGATTGACGGCGTGCAGGGGGCGACGCAATCGGAGGGCCAGGGACTGGGCGGCGGAAAGGCCGACGAGCAGTGAGCTGGCCAGCCCCGGGCCCTGGGTGACGGCGATCGCGTCGAGGGCGGTCCAGTCCAGGCCGGCCTGCGTGACGGCCTGGTCGAGAATCCGCGGCAGGACTTCCACGTGCTGCCGCGAAGCGAGCTCCGGGACGACGCCCCCGTAAGGCTGGTGGCTCTGGATCTGGCTGTAGACGCAGTTGGAAAGAACCCGCGATCCATCGGCCACCACGGCGGCGGCGGTTTCATCGCAGGATGTTTCGATACCGAGGATGTTCATACGAATCCACGGCCGGGCCGCAGGCCGTGCCGGGAAATGCCGTTCAATGCATGGCCATGGCCGGGGTCTCTTGCTGCGCGGTGAAAATCATCACGCCCTTGAGGATATCCAGGGCCCGCTCCAACTGCAGGTCTTTGACACGAGCGGCCTCCGGGACTTGTTTCGGGGCGCCGTTTTCCGTGGTGGCCCGTTGGAGCATCAACTGGTGCCAATCTTCCGGCGGCATGGGCACGACGACATCCGGTTCAATGCCCTGCTCCTGGATGACGCGTTTGCTGGGCGTGTAGTAATGAGCCGTGGTCAGCCGGATGGCGGATCCGTCGTCGAGTTGAAGGACGCTCTGCACGGAGCCCTTGCCGAAGGTCTTTTCGCCCACGAGGATGGCGCGGCGTTGGTCCTGCAGCGCGCCGGCGACGATTTCAGCCGCGCTGGCGCTGGCGCCGTTGATCAGGATGACCACGGGGAAATCCAGATAGTGGGTGCGGCCCTTGGCCCGGAAGGTCTGAAGCGGTTTCTCGTTGCGGCCCTGGGTGAAGACGATCATGTCGCCCCGCCGCACGAATTTCTCCGCCACCTCGATGGCCGAGGTCAGCAGGCCGCCCGGGTTGTTGCGCAGGTCGAGAACGAGCGCGCGCATCCCCTGGGCCTGCAGCGTCTGGACGGCCTCGTGCACGGCCTTGGCCGTGGGGTCGTTGAACTGGACAATCCGCAGGTAGCCGATGCCGTCGTCCAGCAATTCGGTATTCTTGACGCTGGGGATATTGATGCGGGCGCGGACGAGTTCGAGGGTGCGGATTTCTTCGGTCTTCGGGCGCAGGATGCCGATGGTGACCTTGGTGCCCGGCGCGCCGCGCAGTTTCTTGACCGCCTCCGCCAGCGACACCCCATCGGTCGACTGGCCGTCGATTTCCATGATCTTGTCGCCGGGCAGCAAGCCGGCCTTGAACCCGGGCGTATCCTCCATGGGGGCGATGACCGTCAGCATGCCGTCCTTGGTGCCGATGACAATGCCCAACCCGCCGAACTCTCCGGCCGTCTCGTCCTTCATGTCCTTGTACATGTCCGGATCGAGGAACTGGCTGTGGGGATCGAGTGATTGCAGCATGCCGCGCAACGCGCCGTAGATGAGTTCCTGGTAGGAGGTTTTACCCGCGTCCACGTACTGTTCTCGGACCTGTTCGAGAACCCGGGTGAACAGGGCGATCTTCTCAAATCCCGCGTCCCGGTCGTCCGTCGCGGCGCCCTGGATCTGCAGGCGGGCCCCCATGACCAGGTTGACGGCCAGCAGGCTCGCCAGGGCCATCCAGCCAACGCCCCGACCCAATGTTTTCAGAACCATCGTCGATCTCCATGCCGGATCTTCTGCGCCCGACCCGGCGAAAACATCCCATAATTGAACGTATAACGCATCGCCGCGTCGAATGCAACTGTCGGCCGGCTGGGGCGGCCTGCATCTTTAGCGAACAGTGTAGGGCCTGCGCTTGCGCAGGGCCGAGAAATCGGCGCGCCGCAAGCGGCGGCCCTACAAAATCCCTCTCACCCAAGACCTCCGATCTCCCTCTATCGCTAAGGATTCAGGGGGGCGGCATGGCTTGCACAATGGGAGCGCTTGTACTATAGTCACCCCCCAAGGTTTCAACGATGAAGGAGCGCATGCGACAGTCGTCAACGGCCAAGGTAAATAAAAAAAACGGTGCGCCGGAGTATCTCTATCACCTCCAGAAGAGCGATTCGGCGCCGACGGGCAAAATCCCCCGCCGGGAAAACCCGCGAGAGCCGCATGTATCGTCTCATACCGGGCTGCACACGTTTCTTCTGGTGCTGGCCAGCATGGGCCTGTTCCTCCTGGTCGTGCTGTTCATCTCCAAGAAGACCTGGCAGATGAAAGAAAGCGCCAGGACGCGGGACATTCACTCCGGCGGGGCCGTAACCGAACAGGCCGTTGATCTGGGGAAAAAGCGTTTGGAGACGGAGGAACTGCTGGCTGGTGTAACGCGGTCGGACAGCGACCTGACGAACGAGGCAACCCTGCTGGCCCGGCGCGGCGACCTGCTGCAGGCGGCCGGCCAAGCCCTGCAAGCGGCCGAAATGTATGCCGAGGCCTTGAAAATATGGCCTGACCTGAATTCAGTTCGCGGCGAGTTGGGCCGGCTCCATCTCCGCCAGCGAGCGTACGGCAAGGCGTTGATCGTCCTCCAGGCGGCGGTCGGCAACGAGCCGGATTCACCCGCGCTGCTGAACGACCTGGCGGTGGCTTTCTTCTATCAGAATCGTATTCCCAAGGCGCTCGAACTTCTGGATGCGGTGATCCAGTACGATCCCAACTTTGCCCCTGCGCATTTCAACCGGGCGCTCTGTTTCCTAATCCAATCCGACCAGACCGCCGCCCGCGAAGCGCTGGACCGTTACCTGGTCCTGGCGCCCGGCGACGCCAAGGCCCTGAAGGAGAAGGCCTTCCTGGAAGCCTCACAGCAGCGGTACCCCGAAGCCTATGCAATCCAGTTGTCGGCGTTGAACAAGACCCCGGATTGGGTGCCGCTGGTCCTGGACGCCGCCGCGGTATCCGCCTTGATGGGCGAACCGGAGAGGGCCTGGTCGCATCTCGAACACGCCGCCGCCAAGGCGCCGCCCGCCGTGGTCCTGCGCAGCTTTCGGGGCTCGGCATTCGAGGCAATCCGCAAGACGGAGGCAGGCCAGGCGTTTGAGAAGCGGCTGGACGAACAAGCCCGCCGTGGGCAGTCCTTGGACGAGCACTCGAGGGCATGGGATGCCTTCAGCAACGAACCCCTTCTTTTCTCTCCGCCAGCAGGCTCGACGGCACGGCGCGAGAAACCGGAGTGAGCATGGATCCCCTTTCGCACAGCGTTTACAACGTGCGGGACAAGGTTGAGCCGCCCGTGGAGTCGCCCGTGGCCGGTACGCCGTCGGCGACAGCCTCCTTCTGGACGGATACCCAGCGCCAACTCCGCCGCCAGACGATGCTCTTTGTGTTGACCGTGGTTGTCTCGGGCTTTCTGATTGTTTTCATCACGACCTACTACTACCTGCAGATCAGTGAAGCCCGCCAAAACGTCCGTCCTGTTCGCCAGACCCTGGAGCGTGCCTCTTCCCCGCTGCGTTTTGAGGTGGATGCGCAGACGATGTACCTGCTCGAGGAATTGCCGGTGCCGTCCGGCAAGGAGGCATCGGAAGATCTGCCCCTGTCTGTGTCGGCCATTAGGCAAGCGACCTATTACCTGGTCAGTGCCGAGAAGGCGGCCAAGCAGGACCGAAACGAGGATGCGCTCACCAGCTACCAGAAGGTCGCCCGGATATTTCCTGATATCCTTGAAGTTCAGGGCCGGATCGGGCTGCTGTCGATTCGCCTGAAGCAGTATGCCGTGGCCGCCGAGGCGTTCGAAAAGGCATCCCGCGAAGGCCCCATGACCTCCTCCATGGCCAATAACCTGGGCGTGGCCTACCTGGGTATGGAGGACTTCGAGAAGGCGGAGGCGGCCTTCAAGACGGCCACGCGGATAAATCCGCACTACGCCATGGCCTACTTCAACATCGCCACCCTGTACCTGCGCCGCGGGCAGCCCGACAAGGCCAGCCAGTTTTTCGAGGAGTACATGACGCTTCAGCCGAGCGATACGATGGCCGGCCAGACCTATGCGCTGATCCTGATCCAGTTGGAACAATGGGACCATGCGGCCACGTTGCTTCGGCAGATCGCCCGCGTCGCGCCCGACGTGGCGCCCATTCATTTTCGCCTGGCCCAGGCACTCTCCCACGGACCCGACCGCGAGGCGGCCGTGGAGGCGCTGAAAAGGGCGATCGTGCTGGTGGATCCCAAGCAGGCGCTGTCATGGATGTCGCGGCCGGAGTTCAATCTGCTTCGGAACGATCCGGCTTTTGAGGAGATTCTGCTGGAGCTGGGGGCTCAAGACTGACCAGCGGCCGGCAGGCGCTCTTTTTCCCGCCCGGGGTCGAAGGCAGGAAGGCGATGCGAATCGGCCCGTTTTCATCGGTTCTCCATGTGGGGATGGATTGCGCGCGGAGGCGCGCCAGCATCTCCCGGTCCGGCTGCCCCCGGATATTTCCGGTTCCCACGCTGATCACGGCGCAGGCGGGCCGCACCTGCGCCAGCCAGCCCGTGGCGCATGTCCCTTCCGCGCCATGGTCCCCGGCCAGCAACACCGTGGCGCCCAGGTCAAGGGGCTGGTCGAGCAGATCCTGCTCCACGGCCCTGTCCGCGCCGCCCATGATCAGCACCGCCGTGGCCTCCCGGCCCACGCGCAGCACCAGCGAGGCTTCGTTCGCTCGGCGGTAGGTCCGGTCGCCGGGAGGATGCAGCGCCTCCCATTCCAGGCCGCCGGGGAAAAGGCCGCGATCGCCCCGGGTCAATATCCGGAGAGGAA
Organism: Verrucomicrobiota bacterium; assembly: GCA_018823105.1. GTDB lineage: Bacteria > Verrucomicrobiota > Kiritimatiellia > CAIQIC01 > JAGNIJ01 > JAGNIJ01. The sequence continues at coordinate 15,495 of JAHJJH010000019.1, forward strand.
TACCACGGCGGCGGATGTCCGCCATGAGGGCCCGGTATGGCACGGACCGGTCCAGATGCGGTGAACACCACACCTCGCCGACAGGAAACTCATCCATCAGCGCTTTGGCGCCACCGATATGCTCGGCGTCTCCGTGGGTCAGCACCAGGGCGTAAAGGCGGTTGACGCCGTGGCGGCGCAGATGGCGGATCACCTCGCGCGACGAGAATCGGGGACCCGTATCCACCAGCACGTCCCGGGATCCCGGGAGGTTGAGAAAGACCGCCTGGCCCTGGCCGACGTCCAGCACGTCCGCGTGCGCGGCGTCGCTACGGAGGTAGCCTCCGAGGCCGATGGCCAGGGCCGCTACGCCGGCGGCTGCGATCCCGATTCGGCGACGCGCCATCCGCAACAGGGCCATCCAGCCAAACCAGGCGGCCATGAACCAGGCGGGCGGCGTGGGGACATAGGTATATCCCCAGCGGAAACTGGAAAACCATTCGATGCCGCCGAGCAGGATGGAAATGAAGACCCGGTTGGCGTGGTTGAATACCTCGGCCAGCCAGGCCGACAGGCCGCCGAACAGGATGGAAAGAATCCCCGTCATCAAAACAACGAACGAAAGCGGGATGACCAGCAGGTTCCCGGGCAGCGCCAGCGGCGCGATCAGGTTGAAGAAGCGGGCGGTCAGCGGAGCGGTCGTGATCCATACCGCGCTGGTGGCCAGGAGCAGCGAGGCGACATACAGCGCCGCCTGCCGGGTTCGCCGTTTCCACCTGGACTCCGGAGGGGCCCAGGGATCCGCCTTCAATCTCCCGGCAATCGGACGCATCCAGAGGGGGTACCACATCATCAGGGCGGCCACGGCCGAGAAGGAGAACAGGAAACCGAGATCCGTCAATTGGAGCGGCGCGAACAGGAGGATCAGGATGGCCGCCAGCGCCAGCGCGGAAGGCCCGTCCGGCCGCCGATGAAACAGGGGGCCGGCCCAGAAGAGCAGCGCCATGATGGTGGCCCGAAGCGTGCTGGCGCTCATTCCGGTGACGATCGCGTACACCACCAGGGCGGGCGCCAGGTAGAGCGCCCAGTGCTGCCGGGAGCGGCCCAGGGCTTTCAGCAGGGCCGTGATCAGCACCACCATGATCCCGACGTGCAGCCCTGAAATGGCGATGATGTGCAGGGTGCCCGTCGTCGAGAAAGCGCGGAGAAGCTTCGGCGACAGTTCCTGCCGGTAGCCGAGCAGCAGCGTGCGCAGCAGCGCCGCGGCGTCGGGCTGGCGCTCCAGACCCCGGCCCAGGATGTCAAAACACGCGCGTCGCTGGGCCAGGCACCATGAGACGAATCCCCACCCGTGTCCGCGCGAAAGCCTCCGGCCTCCCTCCGCGTCGGGCCGCATGAAACACACGAAGCCGCCCCGACCGTTTTCGAACCGAGCCCGGCGCTCCAGCACGCCCTGCCAGATCCACCGCTCACCGTATCGCGGCTCCAGACTGCCGGCCTCCGTTCGCCAATAGAACGCCACGCGTCCGCGCGCCCGTTCCCAACAGGTCCGACGTCGTATCCCCTCTACCCGAAGATGGAAGCGATGCAAGACCTGTCCCTTCCGGCGGGCGGGCGTGGTGATCGAGTCGCCGGTGACCATACCGATCAGTTCAACCTGTTCGCGGTCGCGGGTCATCAAGGCCGGCAGTTCGCGGGCGGACGGGCTTTTGGCCGCCAGCGAGCCGTGCATGCATCCGACCAAAAAGACGGCGATCCCCGTCAATAACGAGCCCCAGGCGGCTTGCCGGAACATGACGGCCGCGACGGCCAGGAACGCGGCAGCGACCCCCAACCAGGGAAGGGGCGCGTTAAAAAACAGCCCGGTGCCGACCCCGGCCAGGAAAAAGATCGCCAGGCCGATGAGCGGTCGTCTCGGGAATCCCGGCCGGCCGGTATCCATCGCCACATCCATGGGTTGGGCCGCCATGGCGGTTCAGGCCGGGGGTTTGGTTTCGTAGTTCGCCAGGAAATGGAGGGGCCAGTGCGCGCCGGCCGGACGCGCCGATTCCAGGGCTTGGCGCACGTAGGCCCGCGCCTGGGTGACGGCATCATCCAGCAAGCGGCCTTTGGCCAGACCGGCCGTGATAGCCGCGGAGAAGGCGCAACCCGCGCCGTGCGTCTCTACGGCGGGTAGGCGGGGACCGGTCATCACGAGTTCCTGGCCCTCGTCGTACAGCACGTCCGTAATCTCCTCGCCCCCCAGATGTCCGCCCTTGATGACGCAGGCCACGTCGTAACGGTCGCCGATTTCCCGCGCCGCTTCGCGCATTTGTTCGACAGACTCGATGGTGTGGCCGCAGAGGATACGCGCCTCGTCCAGATTGGGGGTGATCACCCGGGCCTGGGGCAGTAAGTCGCTGCAGAGGGCTTCAATGGCATCCGGCTCCAGCAGGCGGGCGCCCGAGGCGGCGACCATGACCGGATCCACGACCAGGATGGGAATGCCCTGTTGCACGTCGGCGGCGGCTACGGCCCGGATAATAGGAGTGGAATACAGCATGCCGGTTTTGGCCGCGGCAATGGGGAATGCATCGCACACGGTTTTAATCTGTTGCGCCACGAATTGGGAGGGCAAGGCTTCGATACCGGTGACTTGGCGGGGATTCTGGGCCGTCACGCAGGTCAGCGCGCAGGTGCCGAACACCTCGAACGCTGCGAAGGTCAGCAGGTCCGCCTGAATTCCTGCGCCGCCCCCGCTGTCCGACCCTGCGATGGTCAAGGCCACGGGCCAGGCCGGGCGCTGGGTGGAATCGTTCATCCTGCCTGCAGCCTAGCCCGAAATGCCGGGGCGTCAAGCCGGCAGCCAGCCGGCACTCCTCCGGCGCGCAATCCGGACCAAGAGGGAAGGGCTTTGAAAAACGGTTGACGCAATGAAAAAGTGCATGATTGACGTCACGACATCGGTCCTGTATGGTGTCGCGTCCGTTTAACAGTAGACATTTGCCTGCCTTGCGCACCGGTGGGCTTACATCAAAACATGGAGATACGGGAAATGGCTATCAAGCTGGGTATCAATGGATTCGGACGAATCGGCCGGCTGGTCTTCCGGGCGGCGATGGAGAATCCGAAAGTCGAAGTGGTGGGCATCAACGACCTGTTTGATGCCAAGCAACTGGCTTACATGTTGAAGTACGACTCCATTCACGGGCCCTTCAAGGGAACCGTGAAGGCGGGTGAAGGAGCGCTGATCGTTAATGGCAAGAGCATCCGGTTGACGGCGGAGAAGGATCCCGCCAATCTGAAATGGGGCGATGTCGGCGCCGAGTACATCTGCGAATCTACCGGCTTGTTCCTTGAAAAGGCCAAGGCCGAGGGGCACATCAAGGCCGGCGCGAAGTACGTGGTCATGTCCGCCCCGTCCAAGGACGACACGCCGATGTTCGTCATGGGGGTGAATCACAAGGATTACAAGGGCGAGCAGTTTGTTTCCTGCGCGTCCTGCACCACCAACTGCCTGGCGCCCGTGGCCAAGGTGCTGAACGACAACTGGGGCATCATGGAAGGCCTAATGACCACCGTGCACGCGACCACGGCGACGCAGAAGACCGTGGACGGGCCGGGCGGGAAGAAGGACTTCCGCGGCGGTCGGGCGGCCGCGGGCAACATCATCCCTTCCTCGACCGGCGCCGCCAAGGCGGTGGGCAAGGTCATCCCGGCCCTCAAGGGCAAGCTGACGGGCATGGCCTTTCGCATCCCGACCCTGAACGTCTCCGTCGTGGACCTGACCTGTCGCCTGGAGAAGGCGCCGGGCGCCGATGCCGAGTCGGCCTACGCGGCCATCAAGGCGGCCATGAAGGCCGCCTCGGAAGGGGAACTGAAGGGCATCTTGGGCTACACCGAAGACGATGTGGTGTCCTCGGACTTCAATCATGATCCGCGCACTTCGATTTTCGACGCGGGCGCCGGCATCATGCTGAACCCCAACTTTCTGAAGGTCGTTTCGTGGTACGACAACGAGTGGGGTTATTCTTGCAAGCTCGTGGACTTCGTCGTCCACATGGCGTCAGCGAAGTAGGTGTCAGGTGTCGGGTGTCAGGTGTCAGCCCGGGGAGAACTCCGGGCACTTGACGTCCATCCTGATCCTTGGACCCCCGAACCCCATCGTGAGGAGAAGCAGATGAACAAACTGACCGTTCGCGACGTGGACTTCAAGGGCCGGCGCGTCCTGTGCCGCGTGGACTTCAACGTCCCGATCAAGGACGGGGTGGTCAACGACAATACCCGGATCAGCGCGGCCCTGCCGACGATCAAGTATGTTCTGGATCAGGGAGGGGCGCTGGTGCTGATGAGCCACCTGGGCCGCCCCAAGGGCAAGGGATACGAGACGGAGTTCAGTCTCAAGCCCGTGGCCGGACGCCTGCAGGAACTGCTGGGTCGCCCGGTGAAGTTCGGGCCGGACTGCATCGGTCCCGACACGCTGGCCATGGCCCGGGCCCTCAAGCCGGGCGAGGTCCTGCTGGTCGAGAACACGCGCTTCTATCCCGATGAGGGTAAGGCCAAGGTGGCCGATACGGCGACGGAGGAAGAGAAGAAGGCCGCCAAGGCAGAGATGAAGAAGAAGCAGGCCGATCTGGCCGCGAAACTGGCGCCGCTGGGCGACGGTGAAATCTTTATCAACGATGCCTTCGGGTCCGCCCACCGCGCGCATGCCTCGACGGCGCTGGTCTGCAAGTATTACAAGAAGAACGTCGCCGGCTTCCTCATGGAGAAGGAAATCGACTTCATGGGCCGCGCGCTCTCGAATCCGGAGAAGCCCTTTGTGGCGATCCTCGGCGGCGCCAAGGTCAGCGACAAGGTCAATGTCATCACCAACCTGCTGACGAAGGTCGACTCGCTGATCGTCGGCGGCGCCATGGCCTACACCTTCTACCGCGCCAAGGGCCTGCCCACGGGCAAGTCACTGGTCGAGGAAGACAAGGTGGACCTGGCGAAGGATATCCTGGCCAGGGCCCAGGCCGCCGGGGTGAAACTTCTGCTGCCGGTGGACAATGTGATCGCGGACAAGTTCGATGCCGCGGCGCAGACAAAGACTGTCGGCGAGAAGATTGACGAAGGCTGGCTGGCGCTGGATATCGGTCCGAAGAGCGCGGAGCTCTTTGCGGCGGAGATCCGGAAGGCGAAGACGGTGGTCTGGAACGGGCCGATGGGCTGTTTCGAGATGGCCCCGTTCGCCGCCGGCACGCTGGCCATCGCGAAGGCCGTAGCCGGGACGAAATGCTTGAGCATCATCGGCGGTGGTGACAGCGTGAGCGCGGTCAACAAGAGCGGCCTGGCCGGCAAAATGAGCCACATCAGCACCGGCGGCGGAGCGAGCCTCGAGTTCCTGGAAGGCAAACAGTTGCCGGGTGTCGTCGCGCTGACGGACAAGTGACAGCATGACAAATGGGTAGGGCGCGCTCGCCGAGCGCGCCGCGGCGGCTTGAGCCAAGCCGCCCTACCACGGGAAATCGGCAAACACAGGACATATACCATGCGTAAACCCATCGTGGCCGGAAACTGGAAGATGAATAAGACCGTTGCCGAGGCGCTGGCCCTGGTCGAAGAGATCAAGGCCGGGATGCAGGGCCTGGACGGGGTGGACGTGGTCCTGTGCCCTCCAAGCACCGCGCTGCAGGCGATCGGGCAGGCCATCGCGGGCACGAAACTCGACCTGGGCGCACAGAATATGCACTGGGAGAAATCCGGCGCGTTCACGGGCGAGGTGTCCGCATCCATGATCCGGGAACTGGGTTGTCACTATATCATCCTGGGCCACAGTGAGCGCCGGCAGTACTTCAAAGAGACGGACGAGATGGTCAACAAAAAGGCCCGGGCAGCGCTGGCGGCGGGCCTGCATCCGATTGTCTGTGTCGGGGAACTCCTGGACGAACGCGAGTCGGGGCGGACGGAAGCGGTAGTCGGCGCGCAGGTGCGCGGGAGCCTGGCGGGCTTGAGCGGCCAGGACCTGCTGAAGACCGTCGTCGCGTACGAGCCGGTCTGGGCCATCGGCACCGGCAAGACCGCGTCGCCGGCCCAGGCGCAGGAAGTCCACGCGTTCCTCCGGCGCCTCCTGAAGGAGCTGTCGGACGATCACATCGCGCAGTCGGTCCGCCTCCAGTATGGCGGAAGCGTGAAGGCGTCCAACGCCGCGGAGTTGTTCCACCAACCGGATATTGACGGCGGGCTCATCGGCGGCGCGAGCCTCGACGCGGGTTCTTTCCTTGCCATTGCCCGGGGCGCCCTGTAATGGTTTCTACGGAAAGCGGGGGCTGTTATGCTGACTAAAATTATCCTGATTGGCGTCGAAATGATCTGCAGCCTGGCCCTCATCGGCCTGATCCTGCTCCAGCAGTCCAAGAGCGGGGGGCTGGGGCTGGCCTTCGGCGCCGGCATGGGCGAAAGCCTGTTCGGTTCGCGGGCCGGCAACATCCTGACCAAGCTGACGATCATCTTTGCCGTCGTCTTCATGGTGAACACCGTGCTGCTGGCGCTGGTCTATTCCGGCGAGCACACGCAGTCGCTGATGAGCAGCCAGATGCGGCCCCCGGCGGCTCCGTCGGGACCGATTACCGGACCGGTTCCCTCTGCTCCTATGCCGTCCGGCGTAAGCATGCAGGAAATCCCGATGGAGCAGCCGGCGGCTCCAGTCGAGCCAGCGGCCCCGCCGCCGAAGATCGAAAGCGAGCCTGTCCCGGTCGCCGAATAGGTCCGCGAGCCGCGTGAAAGCGCCGGCGCCAACACCCTCCCGAGTACGTTCCGGGGGGGTGGTTTGTTTCTGGGCCGGCCTTGCTGTGGCACTTCTGTTCCCGGCCCTGGTCCTTCTGATTTCCGCCTGCGGTGAGCGTTCGCCCTCGACCGCGGAAAATATTTGGCACGGTCAGACGGCACGTATCCGGACTTTTGATCCGGCGCGCGCCGCGGACGTCGCCTCCGCACAGGCCGTCAGCCGCGTCTATGAAGGGCTTTTGCAGTACGCCTATCTTGATCGCCCTTACCGGGTGGAGCCGTTGCTGGCCGAGGCCCTGCCTGAGATCTCGCCGGATGGATTGATCTACACGTTCCGAATCCGGCGCGGCCTCTACTTCCAGGACGATCCTTGCTTCGTGGCGTCGGGGGGCAAGGGGCGCGAACTGGAGGCGGAGGATTTTGTCTATTCCATCAAACGCCTGGCGGATCGCAAGACGGCCTCTTCGGGGTACTGGATTTTCCGGGACCGGATCCTGGGCCTCGACGATTTCCGGGCCGCCTCGGATGGCGTTGAAGCCACCGACTATGCCCGGCCCGTAGAGGGGCTGTACGCGCCCGACCCGCACACGCTGCAAATCCGGCTGACCCGGCCCTATCCGCAACTGGCCTGGGTGCTCACGATGCCTTATGCCGCGGCGGTTCCGCGTGAGGCCGTGGAATCTTACGGCCGCGAGTTTGATCGGCATCCCGTCGGCACCGGCCCGTTCATCCTGGCCTCCTGGCGGCCGAATCACCATGTGGAATTCGTCCGCAATCCCAAGTGGGCCGAGACGGGCCGCGTGGAGCGACATCCTGCTGCGGACGCGTCCATTCCGCTGGTGGATCGCGTGATGCTCTATGTCATTGGCGACCCGGCGACGGCCTGGCTGATGTTCCTGGACGGGCGCCTGGAGATTTCCGGGATCTCACGCGACAACTGGGACGCTGTTTTCGGCGGCGGCCGCGAACTGGGCGCGGAGTTGACGGCGAAGGATATCCAGTGGGTTCGCGCGTCTACGCTGGACCTTTACTATATCGGTTTCAACATGGACGATCCCGTGGTAGGGCCGAATCGCCGGCTGCGGCAGGCGCTGACGCGCGCCTTCAACTCCGAAGAGTGGGCCCGGTTTTATAACGGGCGGGTGGTGCGGCCCAACGGCCCCATTCCTCCCGGTGTGGTCGGCGCCCCCGACGGCCCGGGGCCGTTTCCCTTCGACCTGGAGCACGCGCGCCGCTTGCTGGCCGAGGCCGGCTATCCGGACGGCCGCGATCCGCAAACGGGCCGGCGTCTCGTCCTGACGCTGGACCTCGGACAGGCGGATAATCCGGAGATGCGCCAATCCACGGATCTGTTCATCCAGTTTATGGACCGGTTGGGGGTGGTCATCGAACCGCGATACAACAACTGGCCGACGTTCCTGGGCCGGATCGAGCGGCGCCAGGTTCAACTGTTCCGCTTGAGTTGGATCGCCGACTACCCCGACGCGGAGAATTTCCTGCAGCTCTTCTACAGCCCCAATACCTCGCCGGGTTCCAACCGGAGCAACTACCGGAATCCGGAATTCGACCGGCTTTATGAAGTCGCGCGCGGCCTGCCGGATTCGAACGAGCGGACGGAGTTGTACCGTCGGATGGCCGCGATCATTCAGGAGGACTGTCCCTGGATCTTCACGCACCACCCCACGGCCTATGTGCTTCTCCAGCCGTGGGCGTGCCATTATAAATACCACGACTTCCCGTACGGCATGGAAAAATACTATGCTGTTTCACGAAGAACACTGAACACCGAACACAGAACACTTCCATGAAAAAGCTCTTGCTGCTGGGCCTTCTCCTCCTGACCTCCATCCCCGGGGTCCGAGCGGCCGACGAGATGTTCCCCCGCGAAGGCTGGAAGGAGGCTGCCAATCCGCTCGCCTACCCGGAAGCCCGGCCCGGCGGGGAAATCGCCATTTACGCGGGGGATTATCCGAAGAGCTTCAATTATTACCTGGACCAGAATGTCTTTTCCGCCGAATTGTTCGGTGCGATGTACGAGTCGTTGCTGGGCCAGCACCCCCTGACGCTGGACTATGAGCCCGGACTGGCCGAGCGGTGGTCCATCTCGGAAGACAAGCGCACCTTCACCTTTTGGCTCGATCCCCGCGCGAAATGGAGCGACGGCCGGCCCGTTACAGCGGAGGATGTGAAGTGGACGTTTGACGCCGTTATGAAACCGGAAAACATCACCGGACCGCATAAAATCTATCTCAGCCGGTTTGAAACGCCCGAAGTGCTCGACGAGCGGACCATCCGCTTCCACGCGAAGGAGATCCATTGGCAGAACCTGGATGCCCTGGCGTCCTACCAGATCCTGCCCCGCCATGCGTTTGCCGAGGCCGATTTCAACAAGATCAATTTCGAGTTCCCGGTCGTTTCTGGATCCTACCGGCTGGGCGAAATCCAGGAAGGCGTGCTGGCCAAGCTGGAACGGCGCGCCGACTGGTGGAACCGCGATTCCATCCGTTCGCGGAGCGTCGGGAACTTCCAGACCCTTGTCTTTAAATTTTTTGCAGAGCGGGACAACGCCTTCGAGGCGTTCAAGAAGGGCGCGATTGACCTGTTCCCCGTGTACACCGCACACCTCTGGGCCACCCAGACCGAGGGCGAGCGGTATGACAGGAACTGGGTGATCAAGCAGCGGATTTTCAACTACAATCCCGTGGGATTTCAGGGTTTCGCCATGAACGGCCGGCGGCCGCCGTTCGACGACGTTCACGTTCGCCGTGCCCTGGCGCACCTGCTGGACCGCGAGAAGATGAACGCCACCCTGATGCATAACCAGTATTTTCTGCACCGCTCCTACTATGAGGATCTCTACAGCGCGGAGCGCCCGTGCAAGAACGAGTTGGTCGAATTCGACAAGGACCGCGCGCGCAAGTCGCTGGCCGAGGCGGGGTGGACGGTTAATCCGAAGAGCGGCTTGCTGGAAAAGGACGGGCAGCCCTTCCGTTTCCGGTTTCTTTCCCGCGACGCGGCGACGGACAAGTTCCTCGTCATCTACAAAGAGGCCCTCAAGGACGCGGGCATCGAAATGCTTATCGAGAAAAAGGATTGGGCCGCATGGGCCAAGGACATGGACGAATTCAACTTCGACATGACCTGGGCCGCCTGGAGCGGGGGCCTGCGGAAGGATCCCGAGCCCATGTGGTCTTCCGTCGAGGCGGACAAGCGATCCGGCCAGAACATCACCGGATTCCGCAACGACGAAGTGGATGCCTTGATCGCCGCGCAACGCGAAAACTTTGATATCCAGCAGCGCCACGAACTGTGCCGGCGGATTGACCGCATCTTGACGGCCGAGTTCCCCTACATCCTGCTGTGGAACATCAACTATACCCGGCTGCTCTATTGGAACAAGTTCGGCGTCCCGCCGACCGTGCTCGGCAAATACGGCGACGAGCGCGCGGCCTACTGGTACTGGTGGTATGATGAGGACGTCGCCGCTGAACTGAAGGACGCCATGAACGAGGGGTTGCCTCTGCCGCGCAAGCCGGCGGCAGTGCGGTTTGATGAGGTGTTCCAGACAAAATCTGAACAACGAACGCCCAACATCCAACGCCCAACGGCCAAGGAATCCGAAGAACCTGAAGGAGAATAAACCGACCAGGCAGAGATCCTTCGCTGTGCTGACAACGACGAGGACGAGAATGCGGATTGTCCTGAACCTTGACACCTGAACCCTGACACCTTCCCCATGGACCGCCTCAACTATTTTCTCCGCCGCTTGCTGCTCATGGTGCCCACATTCATCGGGATCACCTTTTTCAGCTTCGGCCTGTGCCAGTTCGTGCCGGGCGGGCCCATCGAGCAGGTGATCCTCCAGATGCGCGGGGTAGGGGGGGGCGCGGGCGACCGCATGTCCTCCGCGGCGGGCCCCATCACCGAGGAACAGCGCAAGGCCCTGGAGAAGCATTTCGGATTTGATAAGCCCTTGCCGGAGCGGTACTGGAAGTGGCTGGTGCGCGACCGCATTGGCCTGGCCGTGGAGTCCTACAAGTATCCGAACAAGACGGTCTGGCAGCTGATCAAGGCCCGCTTTCCAGTGTCGCTGGTGTTCGGCGTGACGGGATTTGTGCTGACGTACCTGGTCTGCATCCCGCTGGGTATCGCCAAGGCCTTGCGGCACGGCAGCGCGTTCGACCTCGCCTCCAGCGCGATTGTTTTCATCGGCTATGCCATACCCCCGTTCGCCTTCGGCATGGTGTTGAAGGTGCTCTTCAGCGGCGTCACGGAAACCTTTTGGGACATCTTTCCCGTCGCCGGGTTCCATTCGCCGGATTTTGCGGCGCTGGGATTCGGGGCGAAGATCAAGGATCTCTTCCTGCACATGTTCCTGCCGGTGCTCTGCTACATGGTCGGGAACTTTGCCGTGCTCACGCTGCTGATGAAAAACTCGTTGCTGGAGCAGATCGGGCAGGATTACATCCGGACCGTCCTGGCCCGGGGCGCCACCCGCGCCCGCGCCATCTGGGGCCACGCCTTTCGCAACGCGCTCATCCCCATCGCCACCGGGTTCGGCGGCATCCTGACGATCATGTTCGCGGGCTCCGTGCTCATCGAGCGCGTGTTCGAAATCCCCGGCATGGGCCGCCTGAGCCTGGATGCCATCGTCAGCCGCGACTACATGGTCTTCATGGGGATTCTCTCGTTGACTGCAATCCTGGGAATGCTCGGGCGCCTGCTCTCCGATTTCTGCTACCTCCTGATTGACCCCCGCATCACGTTTCGGAACCAGGGATGACGACAGCCGATCCAGAGCGTGCCGTCACGGCTGTCCGGAGATGGGGATTTGATCCCGTCACACGGAAACGGTTTACACGCTTCCGCGAGATGCGCCGCGCGTGGTGGTCATTCTGGATCCTGGTCATCCTCTACGGGGTCAGCCTGGTTTCCGAGTTGGTGGCCGGCAACCAACCGCTCATGGTGCGCTTTCAGGGGCGTTTGTATTTCCCGGTAGTCCGGTTTTATCCCGAAGATGTTTTCACGGGCAGCGGTCGCATGACCCGGCCGGACTACAAGCAGATCGCGCGCAACGAGGTGTTCCGGGCTGATCCACATCATCGCATGGTGTTTCCCCCGATTCCCTATGGCCCCCTGGAAAGCGTCCGTCCGGAATCCATTGCTTTGCCCGATGAGGCGTTGATTACCCTCTCCCGCGAACCCGTCGTGGGCACGGTGACCCTGGCCCCCGACGGCTCCATCGTGTCCGCGGAGGCTGTTTCATTTTTCTTTGGCGTCCCCGAGGACCGCTTAGCGGGAGAACCGTTTGAACGGTTCGGTGCGCTTCCCGTCCGCTTCAAAAGTGCCCTGCAGGAGCGCTTTGCCAACCGGGCGGCGCCCGGCCTGGCCGTGGAAAGTCACGGACCGGATGGACAGGCGGCCCTGCTTTCACTGGCCACCTTTACGCCGCGTACAACGCCGCCGGCTTACGTCCGCTTGTTGGTTCGAGAGCCCGAGACCGCCCCTTCCGTCGCAGGCCGCGTGAGCGTCTCCCGCGAGGGCGAGGCAATCGCGGTTGAGGGAACGACTTGGCAGGCGCTGGAGGACGCGGAGCGCGCACGCCTCCTTGACAGTGCACAGCAATGCTTTGGAGGACCCGTGCCCGAGGAACGCATTCTCGTGGACGGCCGCTGGGTTCGCGCCCGGTTCAGCCGGGATGTGGTGACCTTCCCCTTCCGCCCCGTGAGGGGGCATCCGCTCGGACTGGACAGCGCCGGGCGCGATATCCTGGTGCGTATTCTCTACGGGCTTCGCACCTCGTTGACCTTCGGCCTGCTGCTGGTCGTGGCCACTATGGCGGCCGGCATCGCGGTGGGCGCCCTGCAGGGGTACTACGGAGGGGTGGTGGACCTGCTGGGCCAGCGGGCTGTGGAAATATGGGAATCGCTGCCCTTCCTTTATATCCTGATCCTGATGGGTTCCGTGTTCGGCCGGAGCTTTGCGCTCTTGTTAATTTGCTACGGGATTTTCAACTGGGTGGGCATTTCCTATTACATTCGCGCCGAATTTCTGCGATTGCGCCGGCAACCTTTTGTTGAGGCCGCCTGGTGCATGGGATTGCCCGCCCGGAAGATTATTTTCCGGCACATCCTGCCCAATGCCCTCGTGCCGGTCATCACCTTCTTTCCGTTTTCGCTGGTCGGAGCGGTGGGGGTGCTGGCCGCGCTGGACTACCTGGGATTCGGGCTCCCGCCGCCCACAGCGAGTTGGGGGGAGATGCTGGCCCAGGCCCAGGAATATAACTGGGCCTGGTGGCTGTCGCTGTATCCCTCGCTGGCCCTTTTTATTGTCATGCTGTTGGGTGTCTTTATCGGCGAGGGCGTTCGCGCCGCCTTTGATCCAAGACGATATACCCGCCTCGAATAGCGCGGAGTGGTCTTTCCCCCCCCTTCTTTTTACCAGTTCCCGCGGAGTTGGCAGGCAACCTGCTTTAATAATGCACGGTATACATAACATTTAGCGCAGGGTAGTTTTTATAATTAGCGATTGTGTCGGGAGATGGGTATGATTTGGGCGATGCATCATGTCCGGCGGATTTTGTATCTGCTGGTCATGGCCGGCACTGCATGGGCTGCTGATACCAAGCCGGACGGCGCCCCCGCCCGTCTTTTCGGGCCCGATGCCAAGGAGGTCTATGGCGGGGGGCGTGCCATTCGCGTGGCGGATTTCCCTCCCAGCCTGCTTCGAACCCAGTTGGAGGGATTGTCGCCTGACGCCCGTGCCCGCGCCCTGGAGAAACTGGAGTCGTTGCAATTTCACCGGAACGATATCAGCGCCCTGCGGTCAGACCGCGAGGGTGGCATTTATTATGTCTGTGATTTTGGCCGCCCGTCCGGGGTGGATGAGCAGGAGGCCGAAGAGGCCAGCGCGCCGATCGACGAACCCCGGATCCTTTTCGCTTCGATCCCGGTGACCAGCCCGCCCGCGTATCACAGCAAACCGGGTTCCACCAACATACTGTTCCTGGACTTCAACGGCCATGTCGTCTCGAATACATACTGGAACACGGCCTATACTACCCCCGTCTGGCGCGCCCGGGCGTTTGATACGGACGGGGATGAAACGACCTTCAGCGACTTGGAGCAACGCTACATCAAGCAGATCTGGGAGCGGGTGGCAGAGGACTATACGCCGTTCGACGTGGACGTCACCACGGAGCAGCCGCCCTCCTGGTATCGCCGCGTCGGCCACGCCCTGATTACGCCGACTACCGATGCCGACGGTCGTCGTTGCCCTCATTACGGGTATGGCGGAATCGCCTACGTGAATGTCTTCAACTTGGCCAACTACTCCTATAACGTGGCCGGTTGTTACTCCCCCGCCTGGGTCACCCCTATGTCGGGGTCTTCCTATGCGAGCACAGCGGAGGCCGCGACGCACGAACTGGGACACAATATGGGCCTGAGCCACGACGGCACCTCCACGCTGGGATACTATCCGGGCCACGCCGCGACAACCAGCGCGCCCTCCTGGGGCCCGATCATGGGAACCGCCTACGGGCGGAACGTGTCCCAGTGGAGCAAGGGAGAGTATTATAACGCGAACCAGACACAGGACGACTTGGCCATTATTGCCGCCAAGACGGTGTACAAGACGGATGACCATGGAAGCAACAGCGCCTCGGCCACCCCGATGTCCGTCGACGGGTTGAGCGTGACGGCGACCGGTCTGATCGGGCGCACATCCGACCGTGATGTTTTTTCCCTGTCTTCCGGCAGCGGTAACGTGGTGCTTTCCGCGATCCCATATCGCTGCACCAACGGCACGTGGGGCGGCAACAGCGACCTGGTGCTGCTGCTCTGCGACAGCGACGGCTCCGTGCTGGCTTCGAATAACATCGCGGCCGGGGTTCACGCCTCCATCACGCAGGCGGTGGCCGTCGGCACGTACTATGCGCACGTCTATCCCTGCGGAACCGGCTATCCGACGAACAACCCTCCCAGCGGATACACGGTATACGGCAGCCTCGGCGCCTACCTGGTGACGGGCACGGTGGCCGCGCTGGGCGACGTCGTTATCCTGTCGGAGCCCGATGGCGGAGAGGTCTTCTATCGTTCGAACCAGATGGACATTGCCTGGTCGTCCGGCTTTACCAATGCCGTGAAGATCGAACTGTACCGGGGCGGCGCGCTGAACACCGTGATCGTATCGAATACCCCCAACGACGACGCGTACTCGTGGCCCATTCCCGGCGCGCAGGCCATCGGGACCAACTACCGCATCCGGGTGGCCCGGGTGGACAATGAAAGCATTTATGATGAGAGCGCCGGGGATTTCAGTATCCGTGCCCCGCCCGTGGTGGTGTTGTCCGAAAATTTTGACAGCAGCGCTTCGCTGCCCGTCGCCTGGACGCAAGAGTTCGTGGTTAGTACAACCAGTTGGAGGCTGCAAAACGGCGGAGGGTCCTCGGGCGGGGCTCATCCCTCATCAGCGTATTCCGGCACCAATAATGCCATTCTTTATGCCGCATCCACTTCAGACCACAAAACCCGCCTGATCACGCCCGCGATGAATCTCGGCGGGACCGCAAATGCGCAACTCACCTTCCAGCATACTATGGAAGTCTGGAACGGCGATCAGGATCAGTTGCGTGTCTTCTGCCGCACCAACAGCACGGCGGCTTGGGTCGAAATAGGTGCTTATATCGACAGTGTTGCAGCATGGACCGAACGGACTCACTCCCTGCCCAACGTCTCCACCCAGTATTTCGTGGCTTTTGAAGGTAACGCCAAATATGGTTACGGGGTCTGTCTCGATGACGTGGAGGTTACGGCTGAAGTCCTCGATTCGCCGGTGGTGGAGTCCAACCGCCTTGTGGTGGTGTCCCCGTACGGGACACCCGCCCCGTCGGCAGGAACGAACTGGTATACCAACGGCGCGGCGGTTTCCGCGTCCGTCGGCGGGTCGCCGGCAACGCAGGGCCTGACCATCCAGTATGTCTGCTCCGGCTGGGCGGGGACCGGCAGCGTGCCGGCCAGCGGCGCGCAGACCAATCTGTACTTTTCGCTGACGAATGATTCGACGCTGACCTGGCGTTGGACCACGAACTTCTATTTCGGCCGCACGGCCGGGACGAATGGCGCCGTCCTGGGGCCGACCAGCGGGTGGTATGCCTCCGGCAGCAGCGTTTCCGTAACCGCTGCGCCTGCGGATCATTACTGCTTTGCCGGGTGGAGCGGGGACGCGCAGGGCGACACCAATGCCCTTGTAATGACGGTCACGATGGATTGGTCGCGGCACCTGACGGCCAACTTCACGGAAATCATGGCGGCCTGCGGGACACCAGAACCCTGGCTTGCGGAATACTATCCGGCGACCAATAACTACAACGAGGCCGAGCTCAGCGACACGGATGGCGATGGGCTGGAGGCCTGGAAGGAGTACATCGCCGGCACCGATCCCACCGATCCCGCCTCGGGACTGGAGTTGGTTGAGCCGTCCCTCCCGATAGATGGCCGGATGCTCATGCAGTGGATGGCCGTCTCGGGGCGGTACTATTCGATCTTTTACCTCACCAACCTCGCCGCGTCGGTCATGCAACCCTTGATCGAAGACTTGCGCGCGGATGGGAACGGCATCCTGTCTTTCACCAACACGATCCCGCCGGAAGAGTCGCAACGCTACTATCGCCTCAAGGTTACGCTCGAGTAGTCCTGCAACCGCGAGCATGAGCGAGCGGACCTCCGCTGCATTTTCCCCTCGCTCACGCTCGGGGCTACGCGACGCGAGAAAAAGATTTTTAGCCAAACCGGCAGACATGGTTGTACTATCAGGCGCATTCATGTCGGCCTTGCTCCAAATACGGAACTTGAGCGTCTCCTTCGAGACCGACGAGGGAACGTTGCGCGCCGTGGAGGGGGTTTCATTCGACATCGGGGAGGGGGAGGTCCTGGGCCTGGTGGGCGAGTCCGGCTGTGGAAAGACGGTTACGGCCTTGAGCATCCTGCGCCTCATCCCGTCGCCGCCGGGACGTATTGAATCTGGAGAAATCCTGTTCCGGGGCACAGATCTGCTGGGCCTGCCGCCGGCGGAACTGCGGCGGATCCGCGGACAGTCCATCAGCATGGTGTTCCAGGACCCCATGACCGCGCTCTCCCCGCTGCACCGGATCGGAAGCCAGCTCGTGGAGACGCTGCAGCTGCACCGGAAGATCAGTCGCCGCGCCGCCTGGAGCCTCGGCACGGAGTGGCTGGAGAAGGTCGGCATCCCGGCTGCCGCCGAGCGGATGTACGCCTATCCGCACCACCTTTCCGGCGGGATGCGCCAGCGCGTGATGATCGCCATGGCCCTGATGCTGGAGCCTTCCCTGATCATCGCGGACGAACCCACCACGGCGCTGGATGTGACCATCCAGGCCCAGATCTTCAATCTGCTGCTGGACATGAAGGATCGAAACACTTCGGTACTTCTGATTACCCACGACATGGGCGTGGTGTGGGAAATGTGCCGCCGGGTCGTTGTCATGTACGCCTCCCGCGTAGCCGAGGAGGGGGCCGCGGACGACCTGTTCAACCGGCCTTTACATCCGTACACGCAAGGACTCCTGCGCTCCATGCCGTCCAGCCAGTCGAAGGGCGCGCGATTGGAAGCCATCCCGGGCCAGGTCCCGTCGCCGCTGAATTATCCGGTGGGTTGCCGGTTTTCCGACCGCTGCCCGAAGGTCTTTGCGCGGTGTCACACCGCGGAGCCGCCCCTGTATGCAGCGGGAGAAGACCGGCGCGCCGCCTGCTTTTTGCTCGACAAGGCCGGGACTCCGGGGGAATCCGCATGACTACGCCTCCCCCCTTGCTGGAAATCAACGGATTGCGGACCTGGTTCCCGGTACGGCGGGGAATCATCAGCCGCACGGTCGGCCAGGTGAAGGCCGTGGATGACGTCTCTCTCTGCGTGGCCGAGGGCGAAACGCTGGGGCTGGTGGGCGAATCGGGCTGCGGGAAGACCACCCTCGGACGAACGATCGTCGGCCTGGAACAACCCCGTGCCGGCCGGATCCTTTTTCAAGGCAGGAACCTGGGCCGCATGTCCCGCCGGGATCGCAAAGCCGTCAGCCTCCATCTGCAGTTTATTTTTCAGGATCCCTACGCCTCATTGAATCCGCGCATGACCATACTCGACATTCTGACGGAAGGACTGGGGGAACATCGCTTGTTGCGTAAGGCGCGGGAGGAAGAGGCGGTGCGTCTCCTGGCCGAAGTGGGCCTTCCTTCGGACGCCTTGTATCGCTATCCGTTCGAGTTTTCCGGGGGGCAACGCCAGCGAATCAGCCTGGCCCGCGCGCTCTCGTTACGACCTTCGCTGGTGATTTGTGACGAACCGGTCAGTTCGCTGGACGTGTCGGTGCAGGCCCAGGTGATCAACCTGCTCATGGAACTGCGCGAGAAG
This sequence comes from Verrucomicrobiota bacterium, assembly GCA_018823105.1. Lineage (GTDB taxonomy): Bacteria > Verrucomicrobiota > Kiritimatiellia > CAIQIC01 > JAGNIJ01 > JAGNIJ01. Next base: position 33,645 of record JAHJJH010000019.1, read on the forward strand.
CACGGACTGGCCTACCTGTTCATCTCGCACGACTTGAGCGTCGTCCGGCACTTGAGCGACCGGATCGCCGTGATGTACCTGGGCCGGATTGTGGAAGAGGGCGGCGCGGAAGCCATTATGGAGAATCCGTTGCATCCCTACACCCAGGCCTTGCTGGCCGCCGTGCTGGTCCCGGGCCGCCCGCGGGGTCAGAAGTTGGTGCTTCCCGGTGAGCCTCCCTCACCGCTGAACCCGCCCCCCGGATGCCCGTTTCACACCCGTTGCCCCAAGGTCATGGAAATCTGCCGGAAGGAGTATCCGGCCGCCCGCACCGCCGAGGAACGGCGCGTGAACTGTCATCTCCATCCAGCCGATGAATAACCGCTGCGCCGGCTTCATGTAGTGCACAACACGCTGGAGAATAATTAATTACATGTTTTATGTTGACGTGGCGTCGAATGGTTTATAGTATTTAATACTCGAAGAGCGTCGTATGATGTGCTCTAGAAAAAGGAGGTTCGCATGAAAGACCGATGGTCGATTGCTTGGGTCATGGCGTGTCTGTTGCCGGCACTGCTGTTCTTGGCTGCTTGTGACGGTGGAGGAGGGAGCAGCACCACTACTGTGGTTGTCACCAATACCGTGAACGGTCAACCCGTGGTCGTTACCAATACGATCACCCCGCCGGAACCACAAACGCTTCAGGATCGCACATACAGCGTTCCGGCCGGCGCCACGGTTATGTCGGATGCAGAGACAGCCCCGGACGATGGGACCATGTTCGCCACGGTGGATTGGAGTGGTGGTGGACAACTTCAGGCTGATTTATTTCGGAATGGAGCCGCTGTGGCTGCACAACTGGATAATTCACCACTGAATATTTCGGCAGTGACAGATGACGGGCAAACATGGACTGTCAGAATCATAAATAGTACGCCGGATAATAAGAACGTGAATATCACGATCCGGTATGCGCCTGAATGATGTGTATGAGATACGGAGGAGAATAACAATGAAACTGAAAATTTTCGGATGGCTGTACGTAGCGTGTCTTCTGCCTGTGATGCTGTTTCTCGTGGCGTGCGATGACGGCGGGGGAGGCGGCACGCAGGTGGTGGTTGTAACCAACATCGTGGACGGACAAGTCGTGGTCGTTACTAATACGGTCACCCCCCCGGAGCCGCAGAACCTTTATAACAGCACTTTGAGCGTGCCCGACGGGGGTGCGAATATCACAACCGATGCTGTGACCGCTCCGGATGACGGGACCATAACCGCCGTGGCGGATTGGAGTGGAGGGGGTGCGCTTCATGTAAGGCTTCTGCGGAACGGCGTCGCCCAGACGGGCGCTATTGACGAATCCCCGATCACGATGACGGCTGGGACAGACGATGGGATCAACTGGGTTGTCAGGCTTGACAATGATAGTTCGCCGGGAGCGAAGAACGTCCATGTGACCATCGGATACTTGCCGGAGTAATAAGGGACGTTCTGCTGTCGTTTGCGTTGGAAAGAAGACGAGGGGCCGCAAGCGCGGCCCCTTTCTTTTATATTGCTGTAGCGTGACTAGTGTTGTGTCCCGGAAATAATCATGCAAAGTCGTTCGAGTTTGGCGAGGATGGAGTCGGCGGAAGCGACCCACAGGAAAGGGTGAGGCTTGTGGTTGTACTGCTGAACGAAATGATCGATGCGCTGAGTTAGTTCTGC
>JAHJJH010000232.1 GCA_018823105.1 Verrucomicrobiota bacterium
CTCACCACGCCCAGGACGATTACGTTGCGCCCCAGGCCGCGGAGCACGCCGCGACCGGAACTGGCGGGGGAATCAGCCATGAGGGGAAAATAGCCCAAGCGGCCCTCGGTCACAACCCCGGGCGCTCATCCTGTTTTGATGCAACCCCGCGCGCGCCATTGCTGCCCTTCCGTTTCCGCGGCAGGGGCAGGCGGGCGACGGCTTCCTGGAGCAGTCCGGCGATGGCCTCGCCGCCGGACAGGCGCAAAAGAAGCATCGCCGGGTGGATCGGCTCGGCCACCCGAACCTCCTTAAAGGAGGGCAGGAACAGCAGGGCCGCGATCAGGCGCAGTCCGGCGGAGACGACAAACAGCGCCGGCAGCGGCGACAGGAACGCGACTTTCCACCCACCGAGCCGATAGTGCGTCGGCAAATGCGACGCCAGCCAGGCGCCCAGGAGCGCGCCGCCCAGCAGGGTGAACGTACCGTTGAGAATGGTCATATAGGCCGTCACCCGCGCCCGCTTGGGCGGCGTGACGGCGTCGAAGGTGAAATTCTGTGTGGCGATGGCGAACCCCGACCAGGCCACGCCGGCGAACATCTGGATCAGGAGCAGCAGCCAGTAGTTTGTCGTCATCGCGAACAGAAGCGGAATTACCGGCATCAGGCAGCTCGTGGCGACGATCACGGCGCGATTCCCGTGGCGATCCCCCATGCGTCCCCACCAGCGCACCAGTACGAACTGTATGACTTGAAACGCGGCGGCGTTGACCGTGAACTGCGCGTAGGACCATTTCAGGTCCCGCAGAAAGAACACCGTGATGAACGGCGAGGCGACGCTGATGGCCCCGTTCATCAGCGCCGCGCCCACGGCAAACCGCGCAAAATTGGAATAGGGCATCCGCCGCAGGAAGGCCCAGAAAGAAAAGTAATCCTGCGCCGTCGGCCGGTACGGCGGATCATAGTGGCGGGTCAGGAGGTGTACGGAAATCAATCGCGCCACGAACGCCACGCCGAACAGGACCCCAAACCCCGCCCAGACCATCCCGGCGCGCTGGTACAGCGACAACAGTCCGCCCGCCCCCAGCGTGGCCAGAAACACCGTCAAGACGACAACCCGGCCGCGCCGCCCGAAGAAATCTCCCCGCTGCGCCGTCGGAACCACCTCGCTCATCAGGCTCAGCCAGGCTGGTGCCACGGCATTGCCCGCGCCGATGGCCAGCGCGGCGAACAGGATGACCGCCAGCACGCCATACCGGGGGAACAGCCTCGGCACGAGGAACAGGGGCAGAAAGGCCAACGCCTGGATCAGGCAAAAAAGAACAAGCGGACCCCGGCGGCGGCCGAGTCGGTCCGTCAGGGCGGCGCCCGCGGTCTGCGACACGGCGCCGATCAGAGCCGGCATGGTGCCGAGAAACGCCAGCGCCCGATTGCTCGCCTTGAGGAAAACGGCGAACGGCATGATGTAGGTTTCGCCGAAGCCGGACATGAAGGACCATACGGATCCCTCGACCGTCGAGACCTTCATCGTGCGGCGCTTGGCCGCCTCGACTTCCTCGGCCGTTGCCGGCGTCGGCGCTTTATCGAACAACCAGCGAAGCGATTTCATACTCTCAAGGCGACACGGGCGTCCCGCCCGTGATGTCCGACCGCGATCCGCCGTCCTCCAAGGCCTCGTGAATCAGCCGGGCCAGCGCCCTGCCAATCCCCGGCACGGCGGCGATTTCCCCGACCGGGGCTCTCCGCAAGCGCCGCACAGACCCGAACTGCTTGAGCAGGGCCTGCTTGCGGTTCGCCCCCACCCCCTCGATCTCGTCGAGCACCGACTCGCGAATCCGGCGCAGGCGCAGGCGGCGATGGTAGGTCAGGGCGAACCGGTGCGCCTCGTCCCGGATCTGCTGAAGAACCCGCAGGGCCGGCGAAGCGAGCGGCAGCCGAAGGGGAGTTGCGCGCGGTCGAACATCCGCGTAGATCTCTTCGAACCGCTTGGCCAGGCCCGCGGTCGGCAATCCGGCCAGGCCCAGTTCGTCCAGCACCGCCCGCGCGGCGCGAAGCTGCGTGATGCCGCCGTCCACCAACACGAGATCCGGCCGTGCGCCCTGCTCGGCCAGTACGCGCCCGTAGCGTCGGCGGATGACCTCGGCCATCATGGCCGGATCGTCACTGCCCTCGACCGTGCGGATGCGAAACATCCGGTAGCGGTTCGGCTGCGGCAACCCGTCCACGGCGCACACCATGCTGCCGACGGCGTGCGTGCCGGAGATGTTGGAAATGTCGAAACACTCGATCACGCGCGGCGGCGCGGCCAGGCCCAGTTCGCGCCGCAGGTCCTCCAGGCCCGCCCGCGCCTCCTCGGCCTTCAAGACCAGCGTCTTGCGGCCCCGTGCGCGTTCGCGGATGGCCCGCCGCAGCAAAAGCCACGTATCGCGCAGCGCCGCCGCCTTTTCGAATTTGAAATCGGCCGCGGCCTTTTCCATATCCTGCTGCATCTCCCGCAAAAACTCGGGCCGTTCGCCGCGCAGAAAGGCCAGAGCGGTCTCGACGCACTCGCGATACTGTTCCTTGCTGACTTTCAGGATACAGGGCGCGGAACAGTAGCGGACGATGTCGTTGTGACAGTGTTTATGGTCTTCGGGACCCGGCACCCGCGGCCGGCATTGTCGCAGGCCGAACCGGCGCTCGATGAATTCCAGGGCCGCGTAGACCGCGGGTGACGAGGCATACGGGCCGAAGTACGTCGCGCCGTCGTCCTTCTGCAGACGACAGGACTCGAAACGCGGGAACGGTTCGTTCAGGTTCACGCGCATCAGCAGAAAGCGCTTGTCGTCCTTCATCAGGACGTTGTAGCGCGGCCGGTAGTCCTTGATCAGCCGACCCTCGGTCAGGACCGCCTCGGCCTCCGTGCGCGTGACGAGGATATCGAAATCGTCCAGGCTGCGGATCAACCCGCGCAGCTTGGGCTCCGCGCTGCGCAAGGTGGCCTGGCGGAAATACGACTGTACGCGGTGACGGAGGGAGGCGGCCTTGCCGACGTAGATGATCCGGCCCCGCCGGTCGCGCATGAAATAGACGCCGGGCTTGTCAGGCAAGGCCTGCAGCTTCTGCTTTATTTTGGACGACAACTCCATCGCCAGCCCGTTTCTACGACACGACCTCGAAGCCCCGGCGGGCTTCCTCGATGAACCGGCGGACGAGTATCTCGTCCTTTCGCCCATCCGGTCCCTCGACGCCCGTGTGCGCATCCACGCCCGCCGGGCGTACGCGGAGGATCGCGTCATGCACGTTCTCCGGCCGCAGTCCGCCGGCCAGGATGATGGGCCGCGGCGATACTTTCACAAGTTCGGCGCTTACCGACCAGTCGTGCGTCTTCCCCGTCGCGCCGCTGGCCCCGGTCCGCGGATCGAAGGTGTCGGTGATAAAGGCGTCCACGAACGGTTCCAGCGATCGCATGTCGGCCTCGAGCTGCGCCTGGTTGCCGGGCCGCACAACGAGGCTCTTGATTACGAACAGGCCGGGATCGCGCTCCCGGAGGCGCGCGGCCTCCTCCGGCGGCAGATGGCCGTGCAATTGGACATGGCGCGCGCCGAGTTGGCGGCAGAACTCGAGGATCGCATCCGACCGGTCGAGGTAGGTGATCAGCACGCCGGGGCAGGACGGCGGCAGGCGACCGATGATGGCCGCGGCGTCCACCTCGGACAAATCTTCTTTGTGTACCGCCAGGCGCAGGGGAAAGCCGAGGTGCGTCGCGCCGAGGCGGACGAGGAGGTCCGCCTCGGCCTGGTCCATCACGCCGGCGATCTGGATCGCCGGGAACGGCAGCCTGGCACGCGGGATAGCCATCACCCCGCAGTATACAGGCTGGCCGCGCGAATCCAAGGTGCGGGCGAAATCAGTTCAACACTTCGCGAATCGCTTCCGCCTCGTCGCGGTCGATTACGCCGTCGCCGTCGGCGTCGAATTCCCGCTCGATTTCCGTGTCCACGACGGCGCGGCCGTCCGTCTCGATGATCCGCAGGCGGTCCTGCATCAACGCACGAGCCTCGGGCCATTCGAGATAGCCGTCATGGTTCGCGTCGTATTGCCGTTCGAGCGGTGTGTTCACCACGCCCTTCCAGTTGACCCAGTACGTCCGGTGCTCCACCACGGAGATCATACCGTTGTGATCGACATCAATGACCCGAAGACGCCAGGTGTTGACCTCGCCGGGCTCCACCCAGCCGTCGTGGTCGGCATCCATCTTGCGCTCCCAGGCAGAATTCACCTTGGCCCGGGGGCGCGTCTCCCATCGCCGCTCCCAATGCCGTTCTCGGGGCGTCACCACGCCGTCCTTGTTCCGGTCGGCATGCCGCCGCCGGGCGCCCCACCACGGCCGCGCCTGGACTACCTCTGCGCAGGCCACCGACAGGAGAACCGCCATGGAAACCGTTGCTACCGTCCTTGCGTTCATTTTCCTCCTCCTTCGATGCGTTTTTGCACCGTCCATAGAACGTGCGTATCTCTTTTTTATTATCTTCACGGGGGACGGCTTGGAAAGGCGTTTTTTTAGTGGAATCGGGGCTCCGGCCTGCTAGCGTGGTTTTTTTAAGGCGGGCCCGGACCCCCGCCGGACGGAAACGGACCATGAATGGAACAAGGAGACGGCACCCCATGATGATCCCTACCCTTGTAATGGGCCTACTCGCCCTGGCGCTGCTCATCGTGGGTTACAGCCGGGGCGGGGGCCAGCACATCGCCGGCGCGAGATCCGCCCTGACCATGACGATTACGGTTTTGCCGCTTCTGCTTTTCGCCTTTATCGTGGCCGGCATGGTCCAGACCCTGGTGCCGGCCCAGGCAATCTCGAAATGGATCGGTGTGGAATCCGGGTTCCGGGGCATCCTGCTCGGCTCGATTGCCGGGGGCCTGGCGCCGGGCGGCCCCTATGTCAGCATGCCTATCGCCGCCGCCCTGGTGAAATCCGGCGCCAGCCTGGGCACGGTGGTGGCCTTCATGACCGGCTGGTCGTTGTGGGCGGTGTCCCGGCTGCCCATGGAAGTCGGCATTCTCGGCTGGCGCCTGATGGTCGCCCGCCTCGTGAGTACCCTTGTCGTTCCACCCTTCGCCGGCCTCGTCGCGCAGGTGCTGTTCGGAAAAACGACGTGATGCACGATGCAGAAAGGTAGGGCGGCTTGGCTCAAGCCGCCGTGGCGCGCTGGACCAGCGCGCCCTACCAAAACGCAAGAATCAAGACACCCTTCAAGCGTGCGTGACGGGCCGGAATTTGATCCGGTGCGGCTGGTCGGCCGCGTCGCCGAGGGTTTTCCGGCGGAAGTCGTGGTAGGCCTCGAAATTGCCCTCGAACCACCGGACCTGGCTGTCGCCCTCGAATGCCAGGATGTGCGTGGCGATCCGGTCCAGGAACCAGCGGTCGTGGCTGATCACCACCGCGCAGCCGCCGAAGTTCAGGAGGCCCTCCTCCAGCGACCGCAGCGTGGTGACATCCAGGTCGTTCGTCGGCTCGTCGAGCAGCAGCAGGTTGCCGCCGCGGCGCAACAACTTGGCCAGGTGCACACGGTTCCGCTCGCCGCCGGAGAGCCGCCCTACTTTTTTCTGCTGGTCCGGCCCGCGGAAGTTGAACCGCCCGCAGTAGGCGCGGCCGTTCATCCGCTTGCCGCCCAGCGCCACCATTTCCTCACCGCCCGTGATCTCTTCGTACACCGTCCGC
>JAHJJH010000233.1 GCA_018823105.1 Verrucomicrobiota bacterium
CAGGGTACACCCGGCCGGCGCGAGGGGCTTCAGCCGTTCCGTCGTGGCCAGGTCCACGGCAAAGGTCTTCAGGTCCCGGTTGTTGACCCCGAGGCAGACGGCCCCGGCCGCGAGGGCGCTTTCCATCTCGCTTTCCTCATGGACCTCTACCAGGGACTCCAGACCGGCTTCCCGGCATTCGCGCAGAAGTCCGGCCAGATCCCGGTCGGACAACGCCGCGACGATCAGCAGGACGGCGGAGGCGCCCAGAACGCGGGCGTGCCAGACCTGCCAGGGATCCACGACGAATTCCTTATATAATAAAGGAAGGGCCACGGCCGCCCGGACGGCCCGGAAATCCGCCTCGCCACCGGCAAAGTACTTCCGATCCATCAACACCGATATCGCCTGCGCGCCGGCCCGGGCATAGGCCGAGGCGATGGCCGCGGGGTCAAAGGGCTCCCGGATAGCCCCGGCGGAGGGCGACTTCCGCTTGGCCTCGGCGATCAATCCCATCGGCGCGGCGCGCAGGGCGGCGGCAAAGGGCGTCGGTTTTGCCAAGGCGGCGGCCTTCTCGCGCAACATATCCAGCGGGCAGGCCCGTTTCCAGTCGGCCAGCTCGACACACTTATGGGCGAGGATTTCAGAGAGGATGTTCAAGGTATCGGAAGGTTTCGGTGTTCAGTGTTCGGTGTCCGGGGAAAAATGGGTCATTGGTCATTCCCCGTGCCCGGCTTCTGCCGGATATAGGCTTGGATGAACCGGTCCAGGTCGCCGTCCAGCACGGCCTGGACATTGCCAGACTCGACGTCGGTCCGGTGATCCTTGACCATGGTGTAGGGCTGCAGCACGTAGGACCGGATTTGGTGGCCCCAGGCGATCTCGCCTTTATCGCCGTAAAACTTCTCCATCTCCTTGCGTTTCTTGTCCGCCATGTAGTCGTAGAGCTTGGCCATCAGCAATTTCATGGCCCGCTCGCGGTTGCTGTGCTGCGAACGTTCGGCCTGGCAGGCGACGACAAGGCCGGTGGGCAGGTGCGTGAGGCGGACGGCGGAATCGGTCTTGTTCACGTGCTGGCCGCCGGCGCCGCTGGACCGGTAGGTGTCCACGCGCAGCTCCTTGTCGTCAATCTCGATCTCGATGGCGTCATCCACCTCGGCCACGACATCCAGGGAGGCAAACGAGGTATGGCGCCGCTTGTTGGCGTCGAAAGGGCTGATGCGGACGAGCCGGTGGACGCCCCGCTCGGCCTTGAAATAGCCGTAGGCGTAGGGTCCGCGCACCAGGAACGTCACACTCTTGATGCCCGCTTCCTCGCCGCCCAGGTAATCGAGGACCTCGGTCTCGAAGTCGTGCTCCTCGCAGTAACGCCGGTACATGCGGAAGAGCATTGCGGTCCAGTCGCAGGATTCCGTGCCGCCCGCCCCGGCGTGGAGGCTCAAGTAGGCGTTGTTGGCGTCGAACCGGCCGCCGAGCAGCAGGCGAATTTCCAGCGCGGACAAATCGGTCTCGATACGATGGAGAAGCCCCTCGATCTCCTGGAGCACGGACGCCTGCTGGGCCGGGTCGCTTTCCTGCTCGGCCAGCTCCAGGAGCACGCCGGTGTCTTCCAGGTCGCGGGCGGCGGCGTCATAGGGCGCCAAGACCCCGCGCACGGCATTCGTGCGCGCGATTACCTCGCGGGCTTTCTTCTGATCGTTCCAGAAAGCGGGCGCGGCGGCCAGGGCCTCCAGTTCGGTTAGGGTACGCCGCCGGGTGTCGACGTCAAAGATACCCCCGCATCTCTTCGAATTGCGTTCGAAGGATTTGCCAGCGCTGGGTGAGGTCATGGAGCATGGGAACAAATTCTCGTGGGGTGTCGGGGTTGAAGTTTCAGGTGTCAGGTTTCAGGTGTCAGGAGGTTTCAGTGTTCAGGGTTCTGGCCTCTTCACTATTCACCCTTCACTATTCACTCTTCTTTGTCTCATCCCGGCCGGGGCGTAAAGCAAAAAACAACGCCAGCACGGCGGTCCCGAGGCACGCCTGGGCGAACCGGTCGCCGTGGCGGGTGTAGAACGTCAGCGGCATGTCCTCCGACGGGACGCGGACTTCCGCCGCGCGCAGGCCCATGACCCGGGTGAAGCCGTTCCCGTCATCGAGCACGTCGTGCACCCGGCCGCGCCGGTCAATGAAGCATGAAATACCCGTGTTGGCGGACCGGACGGCCGGCACGGCGTTCTCCACGCAGCGGAATATGCATTGTATCATGTGCTGTTTCGACGCCCACCCGGGATCAAACCAAGCGTCATTGGTCTGGTTGAAAAGCACCCGCGCCCCGTTGCGCACCGACTCCGCGGCCAGCGGGGCAACGGTGTCCTCGAAGCAAATGAGCACGGAGAACGGAACGGCGGGCTTCTCCAGGCGAAACACCGTGCTGGTGTGGCCGGGCGAGAAGCTCTCTTGGATCGGCGTCAGGGCCTTGACGAACGGAATGAAAGGCTGGAGTGGTATGTACTCTCCGAAAATCACCAGGTGGCGCTTGTCGTAGCCTTTTACAATGACGCCGCTGGTGTCGAAGAGAAAGGAGCTGTTGTAGTAGCGCGGCCCTTCCTCCAGCCACTCGGTGTCCATCGATCCGACCAGCAGCGGGGTGCCGTTCGTGACCATTTCATACGCCAGACCGTAGCTCGCCTCGCTGTCGCGGATATCGTCCGGCACGGCGGTCTCCGGCCAGACGATGAGCTCCGGACGGCCCGCGCGCAGGGCCTGCTCGGTCAGCAGGCGCAGCCGGCCGTAGATCATCCCGAACTTCTCCTGCGTCCATTTCTCGTCCTGGGGGATATTGGGCTGCACGACGGTCACCCGGAGCGGGGTGCCCTCCGGCGCGTCGTGGCGCAAACTGCGCCAGCCCTGCACTACGGCCAAGGCCATCACAAGGAAACCCATCATCAGCTCCGGATGCGGGCGCCGGCCCCAATGCCCGCGAGTTTCGATGTAGCGCAGGATCGTCAGCGCCAGCGCCACGTTAACCCAGACCACGAGCGCGGAGACCACATACACCCCGCCCCATCGAGCGCACTGGATCAGCGGCAGGTTGGCATATTGCGTCGCTCCCAGCGGATTCCACGGCCAGCCGGTGAAGAGGGTGGAGCGCACGTATTCGAAGCCCGTCCAGGTGGCGGTGACGAGGACCATGAGCACAAGGTTGGACCGGCCGGACAAGACTCCGCGCCGCGCGGTCCAGGCGGAGAAGACCAGAAGCGGCGGGATGAAATAGAGCGCGCTGTACAGCGACAGGATGATCCAGCCGACCGCCGTCACGCGCGTCAGCCAGCAGATCGAGACCAGCCAGAAGACCGCGCCGGCGCAGAGCCCCAACTGCGCCGCGCGGCGCAGCGAAACAAAGCGGGAGGCCAGCAGCAGTGGCACGAGCGCGATCCATGCCGCGTTCCGCCACTCCAGCGGTGGGAACGCCGCCATGAGCAGCAGACCGCTCAACGCGGCGCCCGCCCATGGCAACCCGGCTCGGACTTTTTCTTTGAGATGGCCTTTCATGCCTTGCCCCGCGGAAGAATAGCGAAAATGCGGCAGGGCGCAATCCCGCGGACGACTTGCAAGCACCACGCCGCGCGGGGGGCGACCATTCCCCACAAACAGGCCGGCCGGGACCAAAGCGTTTCAATCCACGCCCCCGCGCGGGGGGCGACAGGTGCGCGGCGGTCAGCCAAGGAGTCGGGGGGATGTTTCAATCCACGCCCCCGCGCGGGGGGCGACCTCATCCCCGCGTCAGTGCTGCTGGACCACGTAGTGTTTCAATCCACGCCCCCGCGCGGGGGGCGACATCTGGAGCCGTTGAACCAGTGGAACTTCGTCAGGTTTCAATCCACGCCCCCGCGCGGGGGGCGACGCCGTTCGTTCACCGCCTTCCTTCCTCAATATGTTTCAATCCACGCCCCCGCGCGGGGGGCGACATATAGTTGCA
>JAHJJH010000234.1 GCA_018823105.1 Verrucomicrobiota bacterium
AGAGCAGTGCAATGCCTATCATGATCGCCAGCGCATAGACGGCGTACGCCAATTCCAGGCCACGCATCCGCCGGCCCGATATCCGGAACGCCGCCAGGAGCGCGAGCGCCAGGAGCCAGACGTGGCGATAATATTGACCCCAGAACACTTCCAGGGTGTGGCCCAGGTATCCCGGAGGCGTCAGGCGCGCCAGATCGGATCGGCCGACGATTTCCTGCAAACGCGCCCGGCTGTAAACGTCCTCATCGAGAAAGAACCAGTGGGTCAGGGCCCGGTAATCATTGGCGCTCCAATTCACCGCCGCCATCAGCTCCATATTGTTCGTATTGGCCTGGGCGATCGGGAAGTCCATAAACCGGCCGCGCGCCAGGTTGTATTCCGCGTACCGACAATACGGCTCCGGGACAAATCGCGGCGTCACGAGCGTGTTCAACAAAATCGCCACGGCGACGGGGGCCGCGAACAGAAAAACGCCCCGACGCCGCCCCCCGCGCCGAGCCGCACCCATCAGCAGGACCGGCAAGCCCAGGAACAGCACCAGGTAGAAACCGTCCACCCGGATCAAGTAGGAGGCGGCCAGCATGCACCCCATCCCAAGAACCGTCCGGCGGCGCCGAACCTCCCCGGCGACGTCCCACGACATCCACGCCAGCAGCGCATTGATCCCGAGCATCACGCTGGCGGCATTGAAACCGATCCGCAGCAGGAATCCGGCATAGATCGCCAGGTACAGCATGACCCACGGCACGGCCATCCGCCGAGCGGTGGAGGAACACATAAAGATGGAAAAGAACAATCCGAGGCTCACCGCGTGGGCGATATACAGCAACAGTCCATACCACGGGATAGGCGGGGCGATACGATAAAGAAAGAGCAGGCCCTTGCCGAGCAGCATGGAAATGAACGGCGCCTCGAATCCGTTTTCCAGGTTGCGCAGGATGCCGACGTCGTCGCTGATCTGGTAACTGGGGTGACCCAGCGCCACCACCCCGGCCACAAAGAGGAAGGCGGCCAGCCACGGCGCGCACCGGGGCCGCCGACAGGGACCGGATTCGGAGTGTAGGACACCGGACTGCATCGTGCGCATTGTCTTTGTGCACCCCGACAGCGTCAACGCCAATCCACACGGCCGGGCACACTTGCGACAGAAGGGCTTCCCTGCTATAGGTGCCCCCGCATGAAAACCGGCGCCGCCCAGCCGCCACAGCCCGTGATCTGCTGCCTTGGGGACACCGCCCTGGTCGGCCGGACGGAGGAGGAAATCCGGCGGCTCGGCTGGCCGGCGGCCTCGACGCGCCTGTGGCATCCCGCCGGCGCGGCGGATGTGATCTTCTTCAACCTCGAAGCCGCGGTGTGCTCGATTTCCGTCCCGCACAGCGACAAGCGATACAATCTTAGAAGTCACTCCTCGATCCTGGAGGTTTTCGATCCGCGGTGCGTAGCGAGCCTTGCCAACAACCATGTCATGGATTTCGGCGAGGCGGGGCTGGCGGAAACAATTGAACACCTGGACGCCCGCCGGATTCCCCACGCGGGGGCCGGCCCCAACCTGGAGGCCGCCCGCCGGCCCGCGATCATCGAGGCGAAAGGCGTCCGGCTGGCCTTCCTGGCCGCCGCCGATCCGCGCTTCAGTCCGGCGACGGACCGATCGCCCGGCACGTTCCCGGCCCGCCCGGAACTGCTGGCCGAAAGCATTGCCGCCGCCCGGCGAGGATCCGATGCCGTGATCATCGCCATTCATGCGGGGATGGAGTTCGCCTCCATTCCCTTCCCCAACACGGTTCACCTCGCGGATACTTGTCTCGAGGCCGGCGCGCGCCTGGTGGTCTTTCATCACGCCCACTGCCCGAGCGGATGGCGACGGGATGAACGCGGCCTGGTGCTGTTCGGGACGGGCAAACACGCTTTTCCCTACGAGGATTTCACGCACGGACACTGGCTGGAACGACGCTTCCTCCGGCAGGCGCGGCGGAGCGCGGCATGGCAGGTCCGCCTGCCGATGGACGGCACCCTGCCGCCCCCCTCTATTCATCCTTTTGTAATTGGAGAGTCCGGGCTTCCCGAGCAAGCCCCGGCGCCTGAAGCACAGGCCATCCATCAACGCATCGAGCGTATCACCCGACAGATGGACCGGCCCGCGGCGCTGGCCGCCGGCCGCTGGCTGACCTTCCTGAACCCCGCCTTCCTGTGGCTCAACCTAAAGGCCTATCTCGACATGGCTCGCCGGCAAGGCGTGCGCCACGCGTGGCGGACTCTCTCGGAAGGCGTGAGGGCGCAATCCGGGGGCTCGGTTTTCCACCGGATGTTCTCGCTTCTGCGCCAGGGCCTGTTCTGGCTGCTGCCGATCCTGATCCTGATTCTCATTTTCCAGCGCATCGACCTGCCGGCCTTCCGTGAAAATTTAACCAGAGCGCGTCCGGGGTTGGTGATGTTGGGCCTCCTCTACTATCCGCTCGTCATCCTGATCGGCGCTCTGCGCTGGCGTCTGCTCCTGGCGCAGTTCAATCGTTGCCGGGTCGGCCTGGGTTTCGCGCTGAAGCATTACTGGATCGGGCTGGCCGTCGGCCTGTTCGGACCCGCCTCCATCGGCTGGGACGCGTACCGGCTGATGGCCGCCGGGCGGCGCTTCGGAAATTACGTGTCCAACGCCGCCGCCATCGCCACGGAAAAACTGCTCGCCCTGGCCACCTGTGCGGGCCTGGTCATCGGGCTTTACCCGTTCCTGCCGATGGAGGCCGAAGGGACGGCCCGAATGGTTCTCCGGACGGCCTATGGTCTATTCGGCGCAGCGGTCTTCGTTTTTCTATTCCTTGCCCTGGCCCGCCATCGGCTGGACCGATTCATCAACGCGCTGGCAAACAAACTGCTTAAACGCGCCCAGGAGCCCGAACCGGCCGCCACGACGACATCTCTCCTCGAACCGCTGACCTCCTGGCGCCTGCTGCGGGGGACCCTCGCCCTTTCCTTCGCCAATCTGTTCATCGCCGCACTGGGCAACCAGATTTTTTTCCGCGCGGTCGGCTATCCCCTGCCCTTCCTCGCCAACCTGTTCGTACTGCCCGTCCTGATGTTCGTCTTCCTGCTGCCGATTTCCTTCGGCAGCCTGGGGATCCGCGAGGGCGCCTACATCCTGCTCTACGGCCTGTTCGGCGTGCCGCCGGAAACGGCATTGCTGGTGAGCTTCTTCAACCTTGCCGGCCTCCTGTTGAACAACCTGATCGGCGGCGCGATGATCATCGTGCACGGCGCGGGAGACAGGCGCATCCCAACCGCGGAAAGACGTTGATTTTCAGGCCGCGTGGACTACCTTGTCTGGTAAAAAGCCCCCCACCGATCATGATCCCCGAACCCGTCAGCGGGAAAACTGTCCTCATCCTCGGCGCGGGCATCTACCAGGTGCCCCTGATCCGGCAGGCCCGGGCCATGGGGCTTCGCGTCCTGGTGGCCAGCCGGCCCGGCCCCTACCCCGGCTTCGAACTGGCCGATCAACCTTTTTACGTGGATACGACCGACGCGGACGCCGTGCTCGATATTGCCCAGCGTGAAAAGATCGCGGGCATCTGCACCACCGGAACCGATGTGGCGCTGACCGCCCTCGGACGGGTCGCGGATGAACTACATCTGCCCGGTCCTTCCGCGGCGGCGGCATCCATTGCCACGAACAAGTGGCTCATGCGGCAAGCCGGCCGCCAGGCCGGCGTCCGCATGCCCGATTTCCGCGGCGTTCGGAACAGCGCCGAAGCGCGCCGGGCGCTGAAAGAATTGGGTCTGCCCGTGATGGTCAAGGCCGTGGACAGTTCCGGCAGCCGCGGCATCGTGAAAGTCACTCGGCCCGAAGACCTGGACGCCGCCATCGAAAAAGTGCTCGCCGTGAACCGGTACGAACGCTTTCTCGTGGAGCAATTCATCGAGGGCATGGATTGCGGGGCCGAGGCCTTCGTGCACCGGGGGCGGCTGGCCTTCCTGCTGCCCACGGGCTGCATGGTCTTCCGTGGAGACGCCACCGTGCCCATCGGCCATTACCTGCCTTTCCCCGAGGGATTGACGCTACTCGCCGATGTGCGCGAGCAGGTCGAGCGCTGCGTGCGCGCGGCGGGTCTCGATAGCTGCGCGATGAATTTCGATTTTATCCTGTCCGACGGCCGAATCCACGTGATCGAATTCGGCGCGCGCGCGGGGGCCACCGGGCTGCCGGAGTTGGTGTCTCTCCATTGCGGAACAAATTACTACGAGCAGATCCTGCGGGCCGCCCTGGGATTGGAACCGCGGTTCGGGCCGGCCACGGGACCCTCTTGTGCGGTCCACCTCCTGCTTTCGGATCGCGACGGGCCGCTGGTCGAGTGGCGGGACCTGAATCCGCCGGACGCCCATACGGTGGATATTTCCTTCGATTGCCGACCCGGCGAGCCGGTGCGGCGGTTCCGGGTCGGGCCCGACCGGATCGGACAGATCATCGTCAAGGGAAACGCCCTTTCCAAGGTCTTGGCCGACTTGGAGACAAAAAAGAAGAACATCCGGATTGTCGTCGCCGATGAGACCGGCCCGGCCGCATGATCACCGACTTCAACGTTCCCCGTTTTTTCCATCCGTGGCGCATCGGGCGGCATCGTCGCTTCCTCACTCGTGCCGAGGGTTTCTCGCGTGAGCAATTGGAGGCGTACCAGGATGAACGCCTGCGCTCGCTTATCCGTTACGCGTACGAGCAGGTCCCCTACTACCGCGAGCTGATGGACCGCACCGGCCTGAAGCCCGGCGACATCCGCGGCGCCGCGGACTTGCCGCGCCTCCCCCCCCTGACCAAGGAGATCGTGCAGGAACGGGGCGACGACCTGCGCTCGCGGGAATTCAGGCGCCTGGGCGCCGTCCCGGTCCACACCAGCGGCTCCACGGGCACGCCGCTGAAGTTCTACGCCGATCGCGACCTCGCGATCGCGAAATTCGCGGCGTTCTGGCGGGTCTGGAACTGGGCCGGCTACCGGCTGGGCCAGCGCTGGGCCCTGATCGCCGGGCCGCTATTCGAAGACGGCGTCCTTTCCCGGCGCGTGCGCAGCATGAATGCGCTATACCTTTCCTCGTTCAACCTGACCGCCGAAACGGCGCGGCAGATGCTGGAGGCGCTGCTTCGGTTCAAG
>JAHJJH010000235.1 GCA_018823105.1 Verrucomicrobiota bacterium
CGCGCCGGTCCCCCTCGTCAATTGCATCGTCTATCACAATACGGCGCCCGTGGATGCCAACCTCAACGTGACGGTCGCCCAGATCTCCAACCTGTGCACCATCCCGGACCCGGGCGGCAGCGACAACATCACCAACGCGCCGGCGCTGGCGGGGGTCTGGAACCCGCACCTGACCGACACCTCGCCCTGTCGCGAGGCCGGCACGACCCAGGCGGTGGCGGTCGGTGAAACGGACCTGGACGGCGAACCGCGTGTGGACGGCGGAAAGGTGGACATCGGGTGCGACCAGTTCATCCCCGGCGGTCTTACCGGGGCGTGCCCGGCCGATCTCTGCGCGCGCTATACCAACGTGGTGACGGATGTCCCCGTCGCGTTTCAGTCCCTGGCGGCGGGGAAGGTCAACGCCATCCACTGGCACATCGAAACCCCCGGCGATCCCGTGGCCTATACGAATATCCCTGTGTTTGATTTCACGTGGGATACGCCCGGCGACTACGCCGTGCGGCTGGCGGCCTCCAATCTCACGGAGAGCACCGCGGCCACGCTGACCGTGCACGTGGTAAGCGGGTTCACCAATTACGTCTCGCCGTCCGGCGCGAGCCTGCCGCCCTATACCAACGGGCCGGACGCCGCCACCAATCTGCAGGAGGCCATCAACGCGTGCTACGGAGGCGGCGTTATTCTCGTCTGCACTGGAAGTTATGTATTCAGCGACACCACCTATCTTGGGATTCGGGCGACCGTGCGCGGCGCGGGCAGTGCGTCGAATGTCGCGATCCAGGCCGGCGGCACGAACGGGTGCCTGACGGTGGACGACGCGGATGCCGTGGTCGAAAACCTGACCATCCGCAACAGTGTCGGCTACCAGGGCGGCGGCGTGCACCTCGCGCACGGGCGCCTTGCCCACTGCATCATTTCCAGCAACACGGCGGGCCATTATGGCGGAGGCGTCTGGGTGGAATGGGACGGCGTCGTCGAGGACTGCGTGATCGCGCACAATGACGGCGGCTTGTGGGGCGGCGGCGTATTCGCGGAGGACAGCAGCGAGCTGCGCAATTGCACGCTGCTGGAAAATTCTTCTCAAAATTTCGGCGGCGGGCTTCATATGTCCGGTACCAGCGCGGCGCGGAACTGCTTTGTGGCCGGCAATTTAAGTTGGAGCGGGGGCGGCATATTGATGGAGAACGCGACGCTGCAAAATTGCACCCTGGTGGACAATTTTGCCGAAGGCTTCGGCGGCGGCGTGTATTTCACGGCGGAAGGCCTGGCGTTGAACTGCCTCCTGTATTTCAACGAGGCCGGAGACGGCGACAACTTCTTCGTCGAAACGCAGCTTGATTCCAACCGCTTTTACTCCTGCGGCACATCGCCCATGCCCGGCGGACAGAACAACATCACGGCGCCTCCGCAACTGCCGGGCCTGCGCAACCCGCATCTCGTCGCGACGTCGCCGTGTCGCGGCGCCGGCGACACCCAGTACGTGGGCGCCGCCCAGACGGACATTGACGGAGAACCGCGCGTGTCCGGCGGGCAGGTGGATATCGGATGCTATGAATTCATCGCGGGCGCGATTACCGGCGCGCTGTCCGCGGCCGTGCTCGGCGAGACCAGGGCCGTCTTCGGCGCGGAGGTGACGCTGACCGCGGACATTGACGGAAAGACGCTGGGATTTGAATGGGCCATCGAACAGGAAGCGGGCGGCAGCCGGCAATGGACCAATGAATCCGTCATCATCGCCTCGTGGACCAACGCGGGAAATTATGACGTGGTATTGAACGCCAGCAACGAAACGCAGACGGCGTCCGCCACCGTGACCGTCGAAGTGGTCGCGGGCGGGTACACTAACTATGTCTCCCCGAAAGGAACCCATGTTTCCCCGTTCACGAACTGGCTGACCGCCGCCACCAACATCCAGGAGGCTATTGACGTCTGTTACGACGGGGGAACCGTGCTCGTGGATACGGGCCGGTATGCGCTGGCCGCGCCGCTGACGCTCGACAATCCGGTGCGCCTGGTGTCGGCATCCGGTCCCGATCAAACGATCCTCGACGGGCAACGGCAATGCCGCATTGCCAACCTGGATTCCGACGGGGCCGAGATGAGCGGGTTCACCGTGACCAACGGCGGCGGCGTCGAATGCGGGGGCATCTACATGCTGGGCGGCAGCGTCAGCAACTGCCTCATCACGGGCAACACGACCACCAACATGACCGGCGGCGCGGAGTGTCATGGGAACAGCGTGCTGCGCAATTCGATCGTCCGCGGTAATTCCACCTTTAACTGGCCGGGCGGCGTGATGTGCTCGGGCAACGGGTTGGTACAGGACTGCCTGATCGAGCAGAACAGCGCGTTCAACGATGCGGGGGGTATCTACCTGCAATACGGCGGCACGGCGCGAGGCTGCACGGTGCAGGGCAATCTGGCCGCCCGGGGCGGCGGCATCTTTTTTCTACAGGGCGGCCGGGCGGAAGACTGTCTGGTGAAGAGCAACGCGGCCAGCGCGGGGGCCGGCGCCTATTTCCAGGACGACGGCCAGGCCAGCAATTGCACGTTTCAACTGAACTGGGCGGTGACGGAGGGCGGCGGCCTGTGGCTGGAAGAGGGCGGCGAAGTCGTGGATTGCCGGCTGTTTCTCAATCATGCCGACACCGCCGGCGGCCACGGCGGCGGCGCTCTTCTTAACAACGGCGGCCTGTTGAGCCGCTGCCTGATCTACAGCAACGAGGCGGCCTTCGGCGGCGGATTGTGGTGCCAGTACGCGGGCCAGATGTGGGATTGCACCATCAAAGAAAACCACGCCCGCTGGGGCGATCCTGCAATGTTCAGCGCCGGAGTGGGCGGCGGTTTTTACCTTCTGTACGGCGGCAGCCTGTATAATTCGATCGTCCGGGATAACATCGCGGAACAGGATGCCGGCGGCGGCGTACTGGACAGCGGCGGACAGGTCGTCAACTCGACGGTCTGCGGCAACTTCGCGTCCAATGACGTCGGCGGCCTCATTTTCTTCGGGGGCGAATTGGTCAACTCCATCGTGGTCAGCAATACGGCGCCCGGCGATCCCAACTACGACGAGGCCGAACCGGCCTCCCTGTCGTATTCGTGCCTGGCGCCGAAACCGGACGGCGAGGGCAACATCGCCGATGATCCGCACTTCGCGGATTACGCCGCGCGCGATCTGCGCCTGCAGCCGCCCTCCCCTTGCATCAACCAGGGCACCAACCAGTCCTGGATGGCCGCCGCCACGGACCTGGACGGCCAGCCACGGATTTACGCCGGCGGCCGCGTGGATATAGGGGCCTATGAATACCAGGGTTCGGTCAGCCTCATTGACACCAATTGGCTGGCGAAGTACGGCCTGCCCATCGACGGGTCGGACGATGAGGGCGACGAGGATCTGGACCGCATGAACAACTGGCGGGAATGGGTCTGCGACACGGTCCCGACCAACGACGGTTCCTACCTGCACATCACGGAAACGGCCTGTACCGGTTCTTGCCGCATCGCTTTCGCCTGCACGAATTCGCGCGGGTACGCACTGTGCTATGCGACCAATCTCCTGGACGATGCCTGGCCGCCTGTCCCGGGCGCGACCAATCAGGAGGGCGCCGCCGGCGGCGAAATGAGCCTGGCGGATACCAACGCGGCGGCGCGCCGGTTTTATCGTATCGAGGTCTCGATCCCGTAACGTCCGCCGGCGCGGGCGTGCTGAGCCGGCCAGCCGCACGAGTTTTAGCATTTCCCCA
>JAHJJH010000236.1 GCA_018823105.1 Verrucomicrobiota bacterium
GCCCATGGGCCCGCGGGCATGGAGCTTGTCGGTGCTGATGCCAATCTCGGCGCCCATTCCGAATTCGCCGCCGTCGGTGAAACGCGTGGACGCATTGACATACACCGTGGCGGAATCCACCTCCTGGGTGAAGATTTTTTGCGCCGCCTCGGACTGGGTCACGATGGCGTCGGAATGATGCGAGCCGAAACGGTTGATGTGCTCCGCCGCCGCGTCCACGCTCGCCACGACGCGCACGGCGAGGATCAAATCCAGGTACTCCTCGGTCCAGTCCGACTCCACGGCCTCTTTCATCGTCGCGACGATCACCCGGGCAACCGAATCGCCGCGTAATTCCACCCCGCGGGCGGCAAGGCGATCGGCCATGCGGGGAAGAAAGTCGGCGGCGATCTTTTCATGCACCAGGACCTTCTCGATGGCGTTGCACACGCCGGGCCGCTGGCACTTGGCATTCTCGATGATATTCAAGGCCATCTCGACGTCCGCGCTCTCATCCACGTACACGTGGCACACGCCCTTGTAGTGCTTGATCACCGGCACGCGCGCCTGCTCGGTGACGGCGCGGATCAGGCTTTCGCCGCCGCGCGGTATCGCCAGGTCCACGCGCCCTTCCATCTGCACCAGCTCGCGCACGGCGTCGCGGTCCGCGGTCTGGACCAGTTGAATGGCGTGGGCCGGCAGACGCTTCTTCGCCCCGCCCTCCTGCATGGCCGCGGCGATGGCGGCATTGGAACGCAGGGCTTCCTTGCCCCCGCGCAGGATGACGGCATTGGACGTCTTTATACACAGGCTCGCCGCGTCGGCGGTGACGTTGGGCCGGGACTCGTAGATGATGGCGATGACGCCGATCGGCACGCGGACTTTCTGGATGACCAGCCCGTTGGGTCGAATCCAGCGGCTGATCCGCACGCCCACCGGATCCTTGAGCACAATAATGTTCCGGATGCCCTTGACCATCGCTTCGATCCGCGCGTCGGTGAGCAAAAGCCGGTCGAGCAGGGCCTCCGAAAGCCCGGCCTGGCGACCGGCTTCCATGTCGCGCGCGTTGGCTTCCTGGATGGCCCCCCGGCGGGCCTCGATCTCGGCCGCCATGGCCTCGAGCATGCTGTTTTTACGGCGGGCCGACAGCCTGGCCAGTTCGCGCGCGGCGTCCACGGCCCGATCCCCCATCGCCATCATGTCCTCGTGAAGGCTCATACGCCCCCCCCGGCCGTGCCGTTGAGCACCACCATGTTATCCCGATGAATGACCTCTTCGTAATCCGGAGAGCCGAGGATCGCCGCGACTTCCACGGTGCGGCGGCCCTGAATCCGGCGAATCTGCGCGGCGGAATAATCCGTCACTCCCCGGGCAAACGGACGGCCGTCGGCCGTGCAGACATTCACCACGTCGCCGGCCTCGAAGTCGCCTTCGACGGCCCGGACGCCGATGGGTAGAAGGCTCTTCCCCTTTTCCACGACCGCCAGGCGCGCCCCCTCGTCCACCACGAGCGTTCCCCGCGCCTTGTGGAAAAAGGCGATCCATCGTTTGCGACCGCTCAAGCCGGAAGTTTTTCCGCCAGCGATCAGCGTGCCTACATCATCGCCCGACAGGATCCGTCGGACCGCTCCGGCCTGGCGCCCGTTGGCAATCACCACCGGCGTGCCGACGCCCGCGACGGCATCCGCGGCCTGGAGCTTGGACATCATTCCGCCGGTGGAAAGATCGCTGCCCTTCCCGACGGCCAGGGCCAGGGCTTCGTCGGTCACGCCTTTAAGAAAACGCACACGGCGGGTGCGCCCGGCCGCGGCCGGTGCGCGGAATCCGTCCACCGTGGTCAGCAGCACCAGCAGGTCCGCCTGGATCAGCAGCGCCACGAGCGAAGCGAGCAGATCGTTGTCGCCGAACCGGATCTCGTCCACCGCGACCACGTCATTTTCATTGACGATCGGCACAATCCCGTTCCGCAGCAGGTTCATCATCGTATTGCGGGCGTTGAGGTGGCGCTGGCGGTCCTTCAGATCCGCGTGCGTCAGCAGGACCTGCCCGACCCGGCATTTCTTCGCGGTGAAAAGCCGGTCATAGTGGGCCATCAGCCGGCTTTGGCCCACGGCCGCCGCCATCTGGAGATCGGGCAGATGCGTGGGCCGTTTCTTCAGGCCCAGCGCGGACATGCCGGCGCCAATAGCGCCCGAGGAAACCACGACGACCTCCCGTCCTGCCTGCCGGAGCGCGGCCACGTCGCCGACCAGCGCCCGGAGCCGCCGGAGGTCCGGCCGGCCGTTGCGCTGAACCAGCACCCGGCTGCCGATCTTGACCACCACCCGCCGGGCCTGGGCCAACCGCTCCCGCCTCTCTGTGTTTTCGCTCATTTTTCGGTAAAAAATCGGTTTATTCGTATCAGACTTTTGCTTTTCTGTCGAGAAATGGAACTTTGGCGGCTGGACAGCGAGCCGGAGACACGAGCATGCTGCGAGGAGAGAACTCCATGGCCAATGACGTGCTGGTTCAACGAACGCGGCTGAAGATCCTGCTCACCGGCTCCTCGGGGCTCATCGGCTCCGCACTCCGGCCCTTCATGGAAACCTGCGGGCACCAAGTGACACGCCTGCCGCGGATTTCCAAGGGGTTCGGCCCCCCCCCGGCGCGGGCCTGGGATCCTGAAAAGGGAGCGTTTCCCTCCTCGGCACTCGAAGGTTTCGACGCGGTCATCCACCTCGCCGGCGAAAACATCGCCGCGCTGCGCTGGACGCGAGGCAAGAAGGCACGCATCCGCGACAGCCGGGTCCGCGGCACCCGGCACCTGTGCGAGGCGCTCGCCCGGCTCCAACACCCCCCTCGCGTCCTGCTCTCGGCCTCGGCCATCGGCTACTACGCGGTCACCAGTTCATGAGCTGGGTGGCCCTGGACGACGTCCTTGGCGCCATTCAGCATGCGCTGCTGAACGAATCGTTGCGCGGTCCGGTGAACGTGGTCAGTCCGCAGCCCGTGACCAACCGCGAATTCGCGCGCGCGCTGGGGCGCGTGCTGAAGCGCCCGGTGTTTTTCCGCGTGCCGGCCTTCGCCCTGAAAATCCTCCTGGGGGAGATGGCGGGACCGCTGCTGCTGGCCAGCGCCCGGGCCAAGCCGGGGAAGCTGGCGGCCAGCGGGTACGCGTTCAAATTCCAGGACTTGGAAATGGCCCTGCGCCACGTGCTAGGGGTCTGGTTGTAGCGGCGCGTGTGCCACGCGCCAGAAATCTTCCAAACATTGGAAGAAACGGCTCGCAAGTTTTCCAATGTCTGGAAAAATAGGGCCTGATTTTTCCAATCATTGGAAAAACAGATCCGGCCTTTTTCCAATGTTTGGAAAAACGGAGGAGGCACATGAGCCCGAAAAGTAAAAGGAAGTCCGCGCTGCCGCTCCTGATGCATGAGGAGCGATTCCATCACCGCGCCCCGCCGGGCGCGCCGCCGGGCACGCTGATTGTGGATCCCCAGGCGCCGAAGCCGGTGATCACGGTCATCGCGTACGGCCCCGACGGCTTCACGGAGGAGCGCCCGCCGACCCTGGAGGCCTTGAGTGCCTTTCTCGGCCGTTGGCCGGTGACGTGGATCAACGTGGACGGGTTGGGCGACGCGGACGTACTGAAGGCGCTCGGGGAAATGTTCCACATCCACCCGCTGGCCCTCGAGGACGTGATCAACGTCCACCAGCGTTCGAAGGTGGAACCCTACAAGGACAACCTCTTTGTCGTCGCGCGCATGGTGGAGTTGAAAGCGGATGTGCTGACCGAGCAGGTGAGTTTCTTCCTTGGCGCCAACGCGGTGCTGACGTTCCAGGAGCGCGTCGGGGACTGTTTCGAGCCGGTGCGCGATCGCATCCGCAAGCCGGGCCATCGCATCCGCGCGGCGGGCGCGGATTTCCTGCTGTACGCGCTGTTGGATGCCGTGGTGGACGCCTACTATCCCATCCTCGAGGAATTCGGCGACCGGCTGGACGCCCTGCAGGAAGAGGTCATGGCCAAGCCGACCCGGGCGACGATCACGCTGGTGCACAACGCCAAGCGCGACCTGCGCACGCTGCGGCGGGCCGTCTGGCCGATGCGGGAGGTCTTCAACGCCCTGTATCGCGACCCCGTCCCGCTGATCACGGCGGACACGCGCCTCTACTTCCGCGACTGCTACGACCACACGATCCAGCTCATTGACCTGGTCGAGACGTACCGGGAAACGGCGTCGGACCTGACAGACGTGTATCTCTCCAGCGTCAGCCTCAAGATGAACGAGATCATGAAAGTGCTGACGATCATCGCGACGATCTTCATCCCCCTAACGTTCATCGCGGGGATTTACGGCATGAACTTCAACCCGGAAGCGTCTCCCTGGAACATGCCGGAGTTGAACTGGTGGCTGGGCTATCCGTTTGCGCTGGGCCTGATGGTGGCGACGGTCGTCGTCATGCTGCTTTTCTTCCGGAGAAAAGGCTGGCTGGGCCCCAACCGTTGAGGCCGGCGAGAAGGACCTCGACGGACGAAACGGCCTATTCCCAGGCGTAGATGTGTTCCGAGGAAGGCTGCAGGGGTTCCGCCGGTTGCCCGTTGGGCCCCACTTTCTTGAAAACGGGCTGCTTGCGCGCGGCTTCGTCCTCGAAGGTCATTCGCACTCCCGACCGGGTATCGGCGGGATTGGCCGTCGCCGGAATCTGCGCCATCGCTTTCCGGCGCCGCCGGGTATTCAGCCAAGCCGCGACGGCAAACACCACGGCTAAAAGCGTGGCAATGACACCGGTAAGAGTAAGGGGTGACTCGAACATATTACATCACTCCATTTTTCGTAAACTTCAATTTAATCCCACCCCGGAGGAAAGTAAAAGCTTTTTTTGGAGAAAACGCGGTCCCCGCTCTCAGGCGAAACCGGCGCCGGCGACATCCTGGACGGCCTGCGTAATTATGTCGGGGGTAATCTGCCGCACTCGCGCGGCACTGCCCAGCATGAGGGCAATGTCGGCCACGTTGTTAATCACGCGGGGCAAGCCATGGGTCGCCGCATGAATGGCGCGCATGGCCTCCAGATCGAAAATCCATAAATCCCCTCCGGCCACGCAGATACGATTCTGGATGTATTCAATGGTCTGGTCTTCGTTCAGGGGTTGCAGGCACCAGGTCAGTTGAAGCCTTTGCAGAAGCGATTCGTCGGCCTTGCGGAGCTGATCGAGTTCCACGTAGCCGGCCAGGAGAAGTGTAAAAGCGGGGCTCAATGGCCGGCCATCGCGGCCGGTGAGCGTCAAATTGGTAAGCAGATGGAGAAAATGATAGGTCTCCGCATCGGTCATCATCTGGGACTCATCCACGGCGAGCACCACGTGGCCGAGGGCGGGCATTTCTTCATTCAGCAGGCGAATGGCCTCCAGGGGATCGGGCGGCGATTCGGGGACCCGGTGGCAGCCGATCTGCCGCAGGATCTGCTGGGCGAAGAGCGGCACCGGGCCGGGGACATAGTCCAGCGCCACATAGCGCGACTTACTCTCATTATGGACCTGGGTGGCCAGCAAACGCAAGATCATCGTTTTCCCGACGCCGTAGGCGCCGGTCAGCACGCCGCCCAGCTTGCGGTTGAGGGCCAGGTAGGTCAGCCGCGCCAATCCCTCGCGGTGCTGATCGGACAGATACGCGAAGCGGGTGTCAGCGACATTCTGGAACGGTTCTTCCTTCAGATTCCAGTAGGTGATGTACACTCGTTTCTACGCTTTCAGGTCTCCCGCGGCTCACTCGGACCGCCGGATTCTTTCTTGATTTCGTCGGTGCGCAGGCCGGGCATTACACTGGAAAAACTGATGCGCTGAACGGGCAGGGCCTCGACGCCGCGAGGGGCCTGGGGCCGGGTCGGGGGGAATTGCTTCCGCGGGGCGGGCCCGGCGGGTGGCGGCGTGGCGGCCGGCGACTCGGTCAGCCCCAATCCATTGACAATGTTATATTCGATCGGCGGCCCGGGTTTCTTCTCTCCCAGGTACTTCGTCACCTGGAAGAGCAGGCGGTCAGTCGTGTCGCCGAGGGTCAGATAGATACAAATGGGGAGGACTTCCTCCAGCACCTTGCGCAGGCGATGGGCCATGGCCGAGACGGGCTTGGGAATGGTCATCAAGGTGGTGGCGCCCAACCGGTCAAAGGCCCGGGCGAAGGAAAGCACATGCTGCCCGAGGTGGTCCACATCCTGGATGGCGACCCAGGGCACGATGGTGTCAATGACCACCCGCCGGATGGAGTGGGTCTCGATAACTTCTTTCAGTTGCGTGAAGCCGTCGGGCGGCAGGTTCACCGCTCCCGCGCGGTCCATGCCGAACACAAAATCGCTGTATTCGAGCAGGATCAAATTTTCCGCGTCCACCGCGGCGCTGATCGGAAGGCCCAGCGAATCGGCGCAAATTGTCAGGTCGGCGGCCTGCCGCGTGGAAAGCATCAGGCACCGCTCATCCTGCTGCAGCCCCTGACGGAGGAACTGAAAAGCCATCACTGTTTTACCGTTATTCGCGCGGCCGGTGACCAGCGCGGCCCGGCCTTGATACACCCCTCCGTAGGCGGCATCAAAGAACGAGACCCCCAATGGCGTCTTCGCGATCATGGCGCCTTGTCCGTGGCGACGGCGTCTCCGCTCCCGAGGAGTCTCTTCAGCACCCCGGTCAGAAACGAAAGCTCGAAGGGCTTGGTGAGGAAGTCCTTGATGCCCAGTTTCTCGCACTCGGTGATACGCTCTTCCGTGGGCCACCCGCTGGTCACAACGATCGGGCAATGGGGACGGGCCTGGCGCAGGGCCCGAACCAGGTCCATTCCGCTCAAGGTCCCCGCCATTTTCAGATCGGTAATGATAATCTGGATGGCCGGGTCTTTCGCCTGAACGCAGCCGACGCTGCCGTCTTCGGCCAGCGCCACCTCGTGGCCAAGTTTATGTAAGAGGCGTTTCAGGTATTTGCGGACCTGCTCATCATCATCAATCACCAAGATCCTGGCCATATCGCTCCTACCTTCCTGTCAGATCGCGTCGCTGCGAACTCCCCCAGCTTGAGATAGCTCTTGCCTTTACCAAGCCAACATCCTATCAGTCGCTAATCGCTTGACAAGCGTATAAATAGGACGGGGAATCGCTTTTTTACGCTGGCATTGGACCGTAGTTTGGCCCAATATGCGCAGCGGTGGAAGTCGAACCCGAGGTGCCGCATGAGCGCGAAGGATCAACAACCGGGATTGCGCGGGCTGCCGGGACCGGACCCGGACGACACGCCACCGGTGGCCCCGCAGCGGATCGCGATACTCAAAGCCACCTATCGGCAGACCTGGTTTTACTTCCTGCTGTTGATTTGCCTGGCGGTGGCCTGGGCTTTTCCGCTCCGAATTGCGATGGTGCGTTTGCTGGCCTTTCGCCCCGCGGCTCAAGGCATACGGGATGCCTATGTGTTTGTCGCCGTGGCCTATGAATCCATTTCCGACCGTCCGCGCGACGTGTCCCCGGAACAATTCAAGGAACAGCTCGCCGCCCTGCGCAAGGCCGGCTACATTCCCATCGGCCTGAAAGATGTCCGCGCCCTGTACCAGGAGGGCAAACCCCTGCCGCGCAAAGCGATCCTGATGACCTTTGACCAGTCGCGCAAATCCGCCTATTTTGAGGCCCGCGGCCCGCTGCAACGCGCCGGGTGGAACGCCGTGGTTTTTCTCTGGACGGCGCCGATCGTGAGTGAGGACCCGGCCAGCCTGCGCTGGCCCTATGTGCGCACCATGCTGCTCAGCGGCGCGTGGGAAGCCGGCGCGCAGGGTCATGAAAGCTACTCCCGGATCGTGGCCGACAGCGCGGGGACGCGGCGCAATTTCATGGCCGCCCCTCGCTGGCTCGCGGATGAAAACCGCTACGAAAGCACGGCGGAATTCAGCGGACGGCTGATGGCGGACCACGAAAAAGCCCTGGCGCT
The DNA here is from genome assembly GCA_018823105.1 of Verrucomicrobiota bacterium. GTDB lineage: Bacteria > Verrucomicrobiota > Kiritimatiellia > CAIQIC01 > JAGNIJ01 > JAGNIJ01. The sequence continues at coordinate 7,918 of JAHJJH010000236.1, forward strand.
GATCCAGCAGAATCTGCCGGGCAAGCCCTTCGCGTACGCCTTCCCCTACGGAGATTTCGGGCAATTCGACCAGCGCGCCGTGCTGTCGCGCCGGCTGAACATGGACCTGGTGGGGCGCTACTATGACCTGGGTTTCGCGCTGGGCAATACGGCGCTGAACACGCGGGACAGCGATCCGCGGCGCCTGCGGCGCCTGCTGGTCAATCCGCGGTGGACCACCGAAGAATTGCTGGCGCGGCTGGAAAACGCCTGGCCTCGCCGTCAGGGCTATACCCGCGAGACGTCCCTGCACGATCCGGCGGCCTGGGTGGTGGACTGGGGCAGCATTGGCCTGACCAAGGATTTCGTCCGGTTCTCCGCCAAGGCGACGACGACCGGAGCGAAGGTATGGCTGAACGGCAGCGATACCTATCGGGATTTTCACGTCAAGCTGAAGGCCCGGATCGAGCGCGGTCAGTTCGGTCTGTTCCTGCGGGCCACGCCCGACGGCGAGGAACACGTGTACCTGGGGCTCGGCGACGACGGCATGGCATGGCTGCGCCAGAAGCATGCGGGCATGAAGCCCTTCACCCTGGCCTCGAGCCGCTATGCGCCCGATGCCGACGGGAATATTGAGATCGAAGTCTTCATCCGCGACCGCCTGTTCTATGCCCTGGTCAACGGCCAGCCGCTGTTCCGGGAAATCATCAACACCCGGGGCTCGGTCCGTACCGGTATGATCGGATGCAGCGTGTGGCATCCGGATCCGGGCTCGGCCCGCGCCGACGTGATGGACTTCAGCCTGCAGCCCTTCCAGCCCAGCGCCATCACCTGGGAGCCGGCGTTCGGCGACACCCTGGATTTACCGCTCTGGCTGGGCGGGAATGCCTACCGATACAGCCATATGGTGGCGCCCTGGATGGCCGCCTCCTCGCGCGGTCTGTATCCACAATACGGCTGGAACACCCGCCTGTTTTCATCTTTCGCCTCGATTTACCGGATGCGCTTCATCCCGGAGATTCACTTCGACAGTTTCGACGCATTGAAGGCCGTTTCCGCCGAGGATATCGCCGAGAAAGCCGCGCAGTTGAAAGCGGACGGCGTTCTACTGAACCTGGCCGGGACCATGCGCGGACTGATCTTTTCGCAATTGACGGCATGGTTGCAGCATGCCGGCCAAGTCCTGGCCGCTCGCGGACTATCCATGCTGGTGCAACTCCCGCCGGTGCTGGAGCAGCCTTCCACCCTGCCCGGCCTGATCGAAGCGCTGCCCGCCATGCAAGTGGTCATGACGGAAGACGCCGCGGTGGCGACCGCCCTGGATGCCGTGTCCACCAACGGGCACAAAATCCTGAAGCAGGAAACCGCCCCGCTGCCCTACCGGGACCCGGAGCTGACTCTGTACTACGAACTCTCCGGGCTTTCCCAGCCGGACGACACCTGGAGCACGGAAATGCATGCGGAATGGCTGCGCCAGGAAGGGCGGGGCGCCTTCCGCGCCGGTGATTTCGAAAAAGCCATGGAAATCTGGAAGCACTGGAGCGAGATCGATCCCAGCAACGAGGAACCCGTGTCGCTGATCGGCGACGTGTTCCTGCGGCAAGGCAATGTGGAAACCGCCATGGAGTACTACCAGCGCAGCCTGAATCTCAATCCCGGGCAGATCGGGCTGGTGATCCGCATGTCGCGGATCATGGACGCCGCCGGCAATAAACCGGAAGAGACCATGCAGTTGCTGAACCGGTATGCGCACGTTTTCCCGCGGCACCCGGATATTGCCCTGGCCCAGGCCGAGTGGCTGGTCCGGCACGGGCGACGCCGCGAAGCCGGGGAACTGATCGGCAAGGTGCTGGGGCTGCATCCCGACAACCTGCGCGCCCGCACCATGATGCACACCTTGTTGAGCGATCCGCGAGAGCGGTACGAGAACATGCGGGCCATCGTCAAGACGGGTTCGCGCCACGGATTGGAGCCGCTATTGGCATCCGCGATCCGGGAGCGGGAGTTGTTCACCCTGCCGGAGTCGTGGATGCTGATGGGGTTCCTCGAGAAAATGGCCGCCGAGGCGCCGGAGACCCAGCGCGAAACCTATACGGCGCTGCTGCCCCGCCCGGAGATTGCGCGTGAGGATTTCCGCGCCACGCAGCTTTCCCCCGACTGGATCAGTTCCATCGAGTATGACCCGGAAACCCCGGGCAGCATGCTGCTGGCCGCCGAACCGGCCAAGACCGAGGCCTACCTGCGCCTGGTCCGATCCGACGGCATGCACAACGGGTTTTTCGAGGCGGTCGTGGATGAACCGCGGGGATTCCTCTGGCTCTACGCGCGGCGGGGCGCCGGCAGCATGGTGCGCTTCGGGTTTGATCAAGAGGGCAAGATGCACCTGCAGGTCTGGCGCGGCGGCCAGATTGTCGCCAAGCAAAGCCGTTTCTGGGCGCGTCAGGACAAACCGGTGCGCCTGCGCCTGGAAATTCAGGGGGACGGGGCGCGGGGCTTTGTGGAGGGCGAGCCCGCCTTCCCGTCGCCCCTGGCGATCCCGCGCGACATGGGCCTGGGATGGTGGGGCCTTGCCCCCTGGGCGCCTCAATTCGGCGTGGCGCAGGTGATTATCCGCGAGGTCACCGGCGGCCCGTTGCCCGTGCGGCTCGGATGGTTCCAGCGGCGTAGTGAAACGATTGATGACAAGGCTTTTGTGGATCTGTTAAGACCCTGCATTCAACAACTGTCGGCTATCGCGCCCTCCTGGTATCTTCACGATCTGGACGGCTCGATCCGGCGCGAGTTAGAGGAAGACTATCCCCACGTACGCATCTTCGCGCGCTATCATCGGGCCCGGTTGTTGCCCGTGATCCGGGCCGTTTCATGGCGGACCCTGGATGTCAAGATGCTGGTGAACCTGGCCGCGGACGATCGCGTGGACGGGTTCACGCTCCTGATGCCCCAGATGCCCCCCGAGGCGTGGTTCGAGCGCGCGGAAGAAGCGCTCCTGGGGACCTCCTTGACACTTGTCGTGGCGCGCATGGATGAGGACAACAAGACGGCCACGCTCCGCGATGTGGCGCCCTATGTGGGGCTTTTCCCCGGCGCGAGGAAATTCCATCAACTGCCGATAGTGCCCGCGGGCGCCCAGCCGGCAACCGAACAGGAAGGGCCGAGCCAGGAAGAGGCCGGCGACGCGGTGCTTCTCTTCTAACGACCATGCCCCCCCCCGCCCTATCCACCCCGGACGCCCCTCCCCCGCGCAAAGGGGTGATCGGGCGCTGCGCGGCATGCGAGCTTTCCATACGGGTGATCACGCACACGCCGCCGACGGTCTGTCCGTTTTGCCGGCGCCGCTTGCAGACCGAAGCCTTTGACCCGGCGCCGCCGACCCCGGAACCGCCGGGCGTGCTGAACGGCGTCGTGGTCCACCGGTATCGCAAGTTCCCCCGATGGCTGAACCGCCTGCTGGTGACCTTCTCCATCATCATGCTGGCCATCGTGGTGACCATGAAAATCCGGAACCTGGAATATTTCTGGTACCAGCCCTGGGTCAACACCTACAGCATCTGCGTCGGCGTCTTCATCCTCTCGCGGTTCCTCCTGGCGGCTTTTTATACCGCGCCGGCGGATGTGGGCTATGAGCCGACGGTCTGCGTGGCCGTCGCCTGCCGGAACGAAGAGGAGGCCATCGAGAAAACGATCAGCCGGATTTATCGCGAGGGGTACCCCCACGCCAAGCTGGAGGTGGTGGTCGTCAACGACGGCTCCACGGACCGGACCCTGCAGGATATGATTCGCGCCCAGGAACGGCATCCCAGCCTGGTGATCGTGGATTTCATCCGCAACAAGGGGAAGCGGCACGGCATGGCCGCCGGCGCCCTGCTGGCCAAGAATGACGTGCTGATCTACGTGGACTCGGACAGTTTCCTGATGCCCGGTTCCATTCGCAAGATCGTGCAGGGCCTGGCCGATCCGACGGTCGCCGCCGTCTCCGGGCACACGGACGTGGAGAACGTGGACGTCAACATGCTCACCAAGATGCAGGACGTCCGCTACTTCGTGTCGTACCGGGTCATGAAGGCCGCCGAGAGCCTGTTCGGCTGCGTAAGCTGCTGCCCGGGGTGTTTCTCCGCCTACCGGAAGGCCTGCGTGTTGCACGTCCTGGACCGCTGGCTGCACCAGAAATTCCTGGGCGTGCATGCCACCTACGGCGATGACCGCAGCCTGACGAACTACCTGCTCAAGGATTATCAAGTGCTGTATGACGACGAGGCCCTGGCGACGACCATTGTGCCCGAGCATTGGCATAAGTATGTCGTACAGCAATGCCGCTGGAAGCGATCCTGGGTGCGCGAACTGCTGTTCGCGGGCCGATTCATGTGGCATAAGCACCCGGTGGCGGCGATCTCCTGGTATGCGCTGACCGTGCTGCCCCTGCTCGCCCCCCTGGTCATGTTCCGCGCGCTGGTCGTCTTCCCGCTGACGACGGGCCATGCGCCGGCGTTCTACATCGCCGGCGTGCTGGTCGTCACCCTGCTGTGGGGGTTGTATTACCTGGAACGGACCGGGCGGCCGCACTGGTGGACGGCCTTCGTTTTCATGATTACCTACGTGTTCTTTTTCAGTTGGCAGGGTTACTATGGCCTGGCGACCATGCGCACCACCAAGTGGGGCACGCGCTGAACCGCATTTCTCACCGTTGCGGTGAGAGGGGGGCGCGGAATGGGGGAGGAGGCGTTTTCAGGCGGTGGCCAAGGCCTGGTAAATCACGGGCCGATACTGCGGCTTCGGGATCGGTTTGTGTTCCGCGCGGGCTGCCTTCAGCCAGGCTTCCTTGGCGATCTCGACCTGTCGGAGCGCTTCGTCCGGGCTAGCCCCAAACGCGGAGCATGCTTCCAGATCGGGAATGTCGGCGATGTAGCCGCCGTCTTCCTCGCTATAGAAAATGTTAATGTGATAGTCCCTTTTCATAGTCAGTCCTCCATCACGAGGTTGTGTCGCTCGACCAGCTTTAAAAACTGTTTGATCTGATACGGCTTCGCCTGTCCGCGCACTTCCTGCAGGTTCACCAGTTCCGGAATGCCTGGGTGTGTGAAAATGTGATGACTGCCCGATGCCCTGCTTTGCCGGAATCCGAATGCCTGCACCAACAATGTCATATCCTGAAATCGGACATTTTTCGAGCCGTTCAGAATCTTTTGAAGGAGCTTGCGCTTGTTCATGGCCGATTAGTGAGCCGCGATCTTCTGGTTGACGAACGCCTCGACGAACTCCACGACTTTGCTCTGTTGGCGCCGAGACAGGCGGTTTACCTTCTCGAAGACCTGCCGGACTTTCCCGGTCGGTCCGCCGTTTTAAACGCGTTGAGCCCCATCGTACAGAAGATATTCCATCTGTGTGTTGAGGACTTCTGTAGATAATATCTATCAGTAGCCATCATGTCAAAAACCTTCACAACAAACTGGCCGCCCCGGCGTCCGGTTCGGAGCCCCCCCATCCAGTTCCCGAAGCGCCGCCCTCCACGCTATCGGTCTGCCCAGTTCCCGCACAAAACCCCCGCCGAGCCCCACAACCGACTCAGGCCACCGGGTATTCGTAACCGCAAGTCGCAAAGAAGACAATGGGCTTTAATGAGGTATTCCTTTGCGCCTTTTTGCGGCTTTGCGTTTACGTGTTTGGTTGCGGCCCAGCGATAGCGAGGCCGCGCTGTGTTCAGAATCGGTAGATCAGGCTGCCGGCCAGGTTCCGCTCGGTGCGATCGGAGATCGCATTGATGGAAACTTCCCCCTGTATCTCCCAGCCGTTGGCCCAGCGCCGGCGCACGCTCGCGCCGACTCCGATGAGCTGGTTCCAGCTTTCATCGGGACCCTCTCCCGGGGACCAGCCCTGGGCCTCGCCGACCGCGCGCCGCGCGTTAAAGAGATCCCATTCCTCGGGGCGACCCTTGGCCTTCTGCAGCCCGACGTTCACGCGCACCATGCCGTAGTAGTTCGGGTAACTGCGCCGCAGCCGCACGATCAGGAGGTGGCGCTGATCCCAGTAGGGGGTCCAGTACAGGTCGCTCTCCAGGTCGGTGGTGACCAGGGCGTTCTGCAGACCCAGCCAGATGTCGTAACGATCCGAGATGCGCCAGAAGTTCTCCGCCACCAGGCGCAGCAGGGAGTTGTCGTCGTTTAACA
>JAHJJH010000237.1 GCA_018823105.1 Verrucomicrobiota bacterium
CTGGCGGCGCTCGTGGCGTGGATTCCAGCCTGGCGGCGAGTAGACAAGGCCTGGCTCCGGCGTTTGAAGGAAACGAAACCCTGGACGGTCTTCTTTCTTGTCTGGTTGGGTTTCAGCCTTGTCCTTTTCTGCCTTGTTCCGTCGCGCCTGCCGCTCTATATTCTGCCGCTGTCCGTACCGGTGGCCTGGCTGCTGGGACGATTTTTGCCGGAGCTATACATCTTTTCAAGATGGAGCCGGAAGGCGCTGGTCATCTGGGGATGTCTGTTCCTGGCCGCGGCCGTGGCGGCCCGGCAGGTGAAGATTAAGGAAAATTCGCGCGCGTTCGCGGAGTTTCTCCAGCAGGCGAACCTTTTGCCCGCGGATGAAATCGTTTTCGTGGGAGTCCGCCCGTATTACGGCCTGGCGTTTTACATCGGGCTGGAGGTGGAGCGATGTGAATTGACCGATTCGCTTCCGCTCCCCGGCGCTCCGTATAAAAAGTTTGAAACGGTGTTGGACGAGGTTCTGGAGGACCGGGAAACCCTTCTTTGGGCCGTACGAAAAGAGGACGTTGAACCGTTGACACAACAGTTACAGGCTTGCGCCTGCTTGTCGATTTACCCCGGGCCCGCCTACCGCGGTTATTCGCTCCTGAAAACATCATTCATCGAGGAAAAATGAACCGGCCCGCCATTCGGCGACCCCGTTGCCGCGGATGGAATTTTGTCCGCATGATAGTCCTGGCGGGGCTGTTGGCGGCGGGGGTGGCGCGCGGCCAGGGGGAAGGCCCGGAACCCACGGCAGAGCCGACGTCTTCCAAGTGGCCCCGGTTGTGGAGTTCGGAGTGGCCCAAGGAGAAGAAACTGGAGGTCCTTAACGCGGCCGTCATCGGCGGCATGGCGACCTACGGCCTGCTGTTTTGGGGGTACGGCGGGCATTCGTTCCAGGTCGTGGATGAGCGGTGGCTTTCCCGGGGCAGCGTCCATGGCGGTGCGGACAAGTTTGGCCACGCCTTCAGCACCTACGTGGGGGCGATGTCATATGGTGCGTTGTACGAAAAGTGGGGTTATGAGCGACATCTCGCGTCCCGCTACGGGGCCCTGTCCAGCTTCGCGACCTTCTTCATGATCGAATTCGGCGATGCCTTCAGCCGACACGGGTTTTCCGTCGAGGATTTAATCGTGGACGCGTGCGGGGCCCTCTGGGGTTATCTTCGCCGCGAGCATCCGGCCTTCAGGGAGTTGGTGGATTTCCGGGTGGCCTACTGGCCGTCCTGGGGCACCTGGCGCGGATACACCAGCGATTACATCAGCGACTATTCCGGCTTCAAGTACCTGCTCGCCTTCAAGGGCGCCGGGGTGGACGCCCTGGCTTCGACCTGGATGAAATACCTCGAACTGCAACTCGGCTACTACACGAGGGGATACGAAAGCCAGGACTGGTGTTACTACGGGATGCCCCATCGCGTGGTGTATGCCGGCATTGGCGTGAACCTGTCGGCTATCTTCAGGGAGCGGGGTTGGCGCAAGACGGCGACCTTCCTGGATTTCTACCAGCCGCCGTTAACCTCCCTCACGGCGGATTGGAACATCGACAGGTAACCCCATTTTCTGTAGCCGGCTTCGTCGAAGCCGGCCCGGCTCGACCCCGGCTTCAGTTGGCCTCGATGACGATCAGGCTGCCGACGATGCCGCCCATCAGGTCCCATATCAAATCCTTTGCGCTGAAGTACTTGTGTAGCGGCTTTTCATCCACATATTCTTTGGCGGCGCCCAGGCCCGTGGCGACGCCCACGCCGATCATGAAGGCTTCGTTATCCGACTGATCGTTGTGCAGGGCCGCGGCCGCTGCCGCGGCGCCCAGCGCACCAAAGGTAAGGAAGTGGCCGGCCTTGTCCCTGGCGAGCCAGTGGTCCTTGGGATGATCGAACGTGACGCAGCCGGAGAAGAGCGAGACCACGATCAGGGCCGCCACCCATCGAGCCAGGCCGGGCAGGTTTTTCATGGCAGTTATTTCAGCTATTATGGGGCCTCCGTCAACCTGGAATTGAATCCACATCCGCATCGGTTTAGGGATACGCAGGTAGATCGTGACCCCCCTTGGGGTTGTAACGGGGCGCATACTGGCGCAGGAGATGGCCGAGGTCAAGGGTCTGCCAGGAGACAATAGCCGGATGGATGTTGGGGTTCTTTTCAAGGATGATCTGCAAAG
>JAHJJH010000238.1 GCA_018823105.1 Verrucomicrobiota bacterium
CCCCTGCTCTGGGCGAGCGTGGTCCTGCTGATCCTCGCGGGCATTTATTTCCTGGAGCATCCCAAGCAGTTCCTGATGGTCATGTTCCTCTACTACGGATTCATGGCGAACGGGTTGCTCCTGGGATTCTATTCGCTGCCCATTCCCATGGTCGGGATCCTGGACGAGGCCATCCTCGCGGTGCCGATGGCCATTATCGTCATGAAGGCAGTTCATCGCCAGTTGCCCCGCCACGCTACGATCTTCCCGGTGGTTTACGTCGCCCTGGCCGTCTTGAGCGCCTGGGTGAATCATGCCCCGAACGTAGGGGCCCTGCGGGTGATCCTGACCTACGGAAAATTCTACATTTTCTGGTATTTCGCGCGAGCCATCGGGCCCTGGAGCGCCCGCGAGAAACGCATGTGGTTTGTCGTTCTGATGCTGTTCGTCCTTCTTCAGTTCGGCTTCAATGTGTTCTGGCAGAAAGGGCTTACGCCGCGCATGAGCGTGGACAGCAGCATCGGCACCGTGGGCAGCGCTCATTATGTCGGGTATCTGGCCACCGTGGCCCTGTTCCTGCTCGCCGGCTGGCTGGCTTCCATGCCATCGCCCCGGCCGAAGCGCCTCGTCGCGCTGGCCCTGGGGATCGCCCTGTTGAACGGCTATAATCTGATCTTCATGACCGACACCAAGCACGTGCTTTTTTTCATGCCCTTCGCCGCGCTGCCGTTCCTGTTCTATCCTCGATACCCGGCGCCGGTCCGGATGGCCCTGGGGGTGGGGGGGGCGGTTTTTCTGATCGCAAGCTGGATCTATTTCGCGTTGTTTACTTCGCTGCTGGAATTCCGTCCCTCGGCAATATGGAGGTCAATTAAGTACTCCGGCAAGGGGGAGGTGTTCCGTACACTGGTCTATCGTCTCCCCGAGGACATTCCCGTGTACCTGCTGGGCGCCGGGCCGGGGAACTTCTGCAGTTCCGTCGGGTTGTTCAGTTTCCGCCCGCTGTCGAACAAATACGTGTTGCCTTACGTAATCACAGCTTTTCGATCCCGCGGCCTGCGGGCGGAAGCGTCCATAGCGGGCCGTGCGCAAAGCTCGCTTTACACCCTGTGGGGCGAGTTCGGGCCGATCAACGCGATCGCGTACCTGCTGTTCTGGTTGTATGCGATGCGGCACTTGTGGCGCGTGAGCGTGCGGGCCCCCCCGAGGGATTTTGATGCCGGACAGCGCCTGGCGATCATCGCGAGCCTCATCACGTTCCTGATCGTGGGTCTGCTGACCGAGGTGTCCTATATCGGGCTGCTCATGTTGCCGCTGTGGAGCCTGGCGGGCATGTACTGGGATGAAGCCGGCGTAGCGGCGGTGCCCGCGGAACCGGCCAACCTTCCCGCCCGGGTTCCACGACCGGGCTTCATCTCTTTTTCAGGCCGGGCCTGAGCAGGCGCCCGGCCCTTTCCGTGTTGCATTACCTGATGTCATATTCATCAAGGAGCGCCCATGAGAAAACACCATCTGCGGTACCTCGCTTGTCCCGGATGCAAAGGTGACCTGACCCTTGCCGCGGTTGAACAAGGCGATGCCGAATCCATCCAGTCGGGTCTTTTGGTCTGTGAACGATGCCCTGCCGAGTACCGCATCGTTAACCATATCCCTCGTTTTGTGCCGCTGGAGAACTATGCCAGCGGCTTCGGCTACGAGTGGACGATGCATGCCAGGACGCAATACGACAGCTATAGCGGCCGGAACATTTCCGAGCAACGATTCTTCAAGGAAACCCAATGGCCGAGGGATCTAGCCGGCCGATCCATCCTCGAAGTCGGCAGCGGTTCCGGACGCTTCACGGAACAGGCCGCCTCCACCGGGGCCATGGTCGTGTCCGTGGATTACAGTTATGCCGTGGAGGCCAACTACGCTTCCAACGGAGCAAAGCCCAATGTCTTGATTGTGCAGGGTGATGTGTACAGCCTGCCGGTGAGGAAAAACTCATTTGATTATCTTTTTTGTTTCGGCATGTTGCAACACACGCCCGACGTAAAGAAGGCGTTCATGGAATTGCCAAAGTATCTGAAGAAGGGCGGCCGCCTGGCGGTGGATGTATATATAAAGACAACGAGCCTGAAGCGGTTTTTGCCCTCCTACTACTGGGCCCGGCCTCTGACCAAGCACGTGCAGCCGGATCGGTTGTATAAAATAGTCCGACGGTACGTAACGATCATGTGGCCCTTGGCCAAGTTGATCAACAAGCTGCCCAAGGGCCGCATGATTAATCGTATGCTGTTGATTGCGGATTACCGCGGGCGTTTTGACCTCGGCGAAGAGATGCTCAAAGAGTGGGCAATCCTGGACACCTTCGACGGTTTGTCGCCGGCCTATGACAACCCCCAAACGCTGGAAACTATGCAGCAGTGGTTTCAAGAAGCCGGCTTGTCGCAATGCGAGGTGCACTTTGGCTTCAACGGCATCGAGGGGCGGGGAATCAGATAACCGGGCGAGTCCCAGGGATAGGGCGGTGGTCCTACGGATGCCCCCATGCATATCCTCCTGACCATCCATGCGGCGCAGATTTATGGCGCGGCCAACAGCATGCTGACCCATGCCCTTGCCCTGCGCGAGCGAGGCTATGAGTTCACGGTGCTGCTCAATGCCCACGGGCCCTTGGAGCAGGCGCTTCGGCGGCACGGCATCCCCTGTGTGACCTTTCCGTTTGTTCATTTCGGCCTGAAACGAAATCCTTGGCGCTGGGATTTGCCGGTGAAAGCCTGGCAGGCCATGGCCTCCCGCGCGCGCTTTATCCTGCACAGCTACAGGCTGTTGCGACGCCTTAACCGGCCGCTGGTTCATGTCCATTCCACCCTTGTATTCCATGCGGCGTTAGCCGCCTGGCTGGCCGGTTGCCGGGTTCTCTGGCATGTTCGGGAGGAGCGCACCAGGCAACCGTATTCGCAAAAGGGCCGGTGGTACCGCTGGAGCCGGCAGATTCGTGTCGAAGCGCGAAGGCTGGTGGTCCGCCTTCTGGCCGATCGCCTCGTGTATGTCTCGGAGTCTATTCGCAACAAATACGGACTGCCCCGGACGCCTTCGGACGTGGTGTTCAACTACCTGGACATGCCGGAGAGGCTTCCCGAGCGCGAAGCGGACGGCGTCTTTCGTGTCCTCTACGTGGGGCGGCTGACCTTCGAAAAGGGTGCCGACGATTTTCTCCGGATTTGTCGCGGGCTTCTGGATCGTCAGGTCCCGTTCACGGCCGTCATGGCGGGCGATGGCGCGCCCGATTACCTGACCTTTCACAGGCGGCGTATTCGCGAGCTCGGCCTGGAGGCCAGGGTGCAGTTGGCCGGATACCAGGAGAACATGCAGGCCCTATACGCGCAGACCGATGTGCTCCTGTTCCCCTCCCAGACCGAGGCCTTTCCCCGGGCCGTCATGGAGGCCATGGCGTACGGCCGCCCCGTCGTGGCCTCCGGCGTCGGCGGAATCCCCGAGATGATCGAACACGGGCGTTCCGGGTTTCTTTTCCGGCTGGATCATCCGGACGAGGCGGTGGAGGCGCTCTGCCGTCTGGCCCGCGACCGCGATCTGGGCCGGGAGATCGGGACGGCGGCCCGCGAGCGGGCGGCCAAGCTTTTTAGCCGGGACGTATATGCGGATCGGATGGATCGCGTGTACAGAGAAATGACCAAAAAGACGGGTCGTCAGAACAGACCGTAGGGCCGGCGCTTGCGCCGCGCCGCAAAGAAGCTGTCCGTCAAGACTTCGTTCCGTAAGCGGACATCCTGCATCACTCTTTTTTTATGCGCGTCGTGCTGACCATACACAGCGCCGACCTGTACGGGGCGGGGCGGAGCCTCCTGGATCACGCCCTCGCCCTCCGTGGCGGCGCGTTGAATTTCACCGCGCTGCTCCCGGAACACGGTCCGCTGGAAGAGGCGCTGAAGGCCCATGGAATCCCCGTGTGGGTCGGACCTTCGCGAAAACCCGCGGCTTTCTATCGCTTCGCGTTGGGGACCTTGCAGCGGGAAGGCCGCCCGCTTTGCCACGTTCATTCCACGTTCCCCCTGGCGGCGGCGCTGGCGGCCCGCCGGGCCGGCTGCCCGATCCTCTGGCATGTTCGCGAGGAGCGGCAGCGCAGCGTGGAGCGCCGGAGGCCGGGCCTCCGGCGATGGGGCAGCCGCGCGCTTTCGGAAATCCGCCGCCTCGCCATCGGGCTCCTGGCGAATCGCATCATCTATGTCTCCGAGGCGGTCCGCCGGCAATTCGCCTTTCCCGGCAAACCGTCGGACGTCCTCTTTAATTTTCTTCCGGACCTGCCCCCGCCGGTCCGCGCGCGGGCGCCCGGGACGCCGCTGACCCTCCTCTATGTCGGGCGCGTCTGCCTGGAAAAAGGGGCGGAGGAGTTTGCCGGGATATGCCGCGGGCTGCTCGATCGCGGCGTGTCCTTCCGTGCCGTCATGGCGGGATCGACGTACGCGGACTCCGCCGATTTCCCCGCCCGGCTCGCGGCGATGGGACTGGGCGAGCGCGTGCGGATGACAGGCTATCAACCGGACCTGGAGTCCATATACGAGGACGTCGATGTCCTGTTGTTCCCCTCTCATACCGAGGGGTTCGGGCGGCCCGTGATGGAGGCGATGGCCCGGGGGATCGTCGTAGTGGCGTCGCGGGTCGGGGGCATCCCGGAAATGATCGATCACGGCCGAACCGGCTTCCTGTTCGACCTGGCCCGCCCGGGGGAGGCGGTGGAGATCCTGGCGCGGCTGGAACGGGACGCGGCCCTTGCCCGGGCGGTGGGCGCCCGGGCCCGCGAAAGCACCACACGCCTCTTCTCCCGCGAGGCCTATGTCGAAAAGATGAGCCGGATTTACAGGGAGATGGACCGGACCCGGCATGCTCTTTAATTCCATAGATTTCGCGGTGTTCCTGCCGCTGGTGTTCCTGTTGTACTGGTTTGTCTTCCAACGGAACCTCCGGCTCCAGAACCTGTTTCTGGTCGTGGTCAGTTACGTCTTCTATGGCTGGTGGGACTGGCGGTTCCTTTTCCTGATCGCGTTCAGCACGCTGGTGGATTACGTGGTCGGACGGGGTCTGGCGGGGGAGGAACGCGTGGGCCGCCGGCGGCTGCTGGTGGGCATCAGCCTGGCGGCGAACCTGGGCCTGCTGGGGTTCTTCAAGTACTACAACTTCTTCCTGGATAACTTCGTCGCCGCCTTCACTTTTTTCGGGCATCCGTTGCAGGCCCGGTCCCTGAATATCATCCTGCCGGTCGGCATCAGTTTTTACACGTTCCAGACGTTGAGCTACACGCTGGACGTTTATGCCCGCCGGATGAAAGCGAACCGGGACCCCGTGGCCTTCTGGGCGTACGTCAGTTTCTTCCCCCAGCTGGTGGCCGGGCCCATCGAGCGTGCTACGCGCCTGCTCCCGCAATTCTTGGTCCCGCGCCGGTTCAACGAATCCGCGGCGGTGGACGGGTTGAGGCAGATACTGTGGGGCTTTTTCAAGAAGCTGGTCATCGCCGACACCTGCGCCGTTCACGTGAACAGGATTTTCCAGGACTGCGGCGCGTACTCCGGCAGCACCCTGTTCCTGGGCGTGTTCCTTTTCGCCTTCCAGATCTACAGCGATTTCTCCGGATACTCGGATATCGCCATCGGGACGGCGCGCCTGTTCGGCTTTGACCTGATGCGGAATTTTGCCTTTCCCTATTTCTCGCGGGATCACGCCGAATTCTGGAGGCGCTGGCACATTTCGCTGTCCACCTGGTTCCGCGACTACCTGTATGTCCCCCTGGGCGGCAGCCGGGGCAGCCTGGCGCAGCGCGTCCGCAACACGTTCATCATTTTCCTGGTCAGCGGCTTCTGGCACGGCGCGAACTGGACGTTCATCGTATGGGGGGCGCTGAATGCGCTCTATTTCCTCCTGTTGCTGGTCACGGGCCG
>JAHJJH010000239.1 GCA_018823105.1 Verrucomicrobiota bacterium
AACCCTCGACCTCCTGAATGCCATTCAGGCGCTCTCCCAACTGAGCTAACCCCCCATCGCCATCAATAAAGTGCAGGTCTACTCACCCTGACGACTCCCGACCTGGCCGAGAGCGCTTCGCGCCTCGGCCCGCTCTCCCAACTGAGCTAACCCCCCACCCGGAACCTATGCCGAGGGCGTTACCCAAGCATCGAAGCTACGGCACAATAGGAAGCCGGTCTTGATTTGTCAATGTCTGCGATGTATTTTTTCAACTTGCACCGTAAAATAGGTTGCAACAAAGGAGCGCTTGAATGAACGCTTTGTTCGCCCTGATGCTGACCGGATTGATGTTGTTTTCCACCGTGGGCCTGTTGAATGCACCCGTGCCGCCCGAAATCGCGGAATCCGTTGAGCCCGCCGCCGCGGAGACGCCTGTCTCCGAGGCCACGCTTCAAGCCGTTGCCGAAGAAACGATGCCCTCTGTCGAGGTCGCCCCCGAACCGCAGGCCGCAATGCCGTCCGCAACCCAGACTTTTGCCGTTTTCCTGCCGGAGCGCATCGAACGGGTCTGGTTCTGGTATGCCTACACCGAGGAAATCCAGCACATCGTTCAAAGCGCCGTCGAAAAGGCGCTCCTAAACGCGGGCTTACAAGTGGTGGATGTGTCCAGCATGACGTTGCCCGAGCAGGGCGATTTGAACCAGGTCATGTCCCCGCAGCAGGTCGTCCGCTGGGGCGCGGCCGCCGGGGCCAGCTACATTATCATGGGGACGGCCACAGCCGATCCGCAGAGCGAGGGTACGGCGTACGGCCAGCGCGTCGTGCGTGCCACGGCCAACATCTCGGCTCGCATCATCCGGGTCAGCGATTCCCGCATCATGAGCGTTCAGGATGCTACCGCCTTGATGGGGGGCCAGGCGCTCCCCGCGGCCTCGCGCGAAGCGCTGAAGAAGGCTGGCGAGGATATCGGCCGGAAGCTGGCCCGGGCCGCGAAAAGCCTGACGGCGCCCTGATCAGAATAGCTTCTGCCACGCCTCCACGCGGGCGGCGAGGTCAGCGGCGTCTCGCAAATCCGAAATGACAGCGATGCCGTCCGCCCCGGCCGCGCGCAGGGAGACCGCATTTTCCAGCGTGATCCCGCCGATGGCGACCACCGGAACATTGATCCACCGACGCATCCGCGCAAAGGCCGCCACGCCCAGCGGCGCGTATTCAATTCTCTTGGAGGGCGTTGGAAAGATCGCCCCGATAGCCAGATACGACGGCCGGAGGGCAAGTGCCCTGGCGATTTCGGTGTAGTTGCGTGTGCTGATGCCAAGCCGCAGGCCCGCCGCCGCCAGCGCCTGCAGGTCCGCGGCGGGCAAATCCTCCTGGCCCAGGTGTATGCCCCAGGCGCCGTGCCGGACCGCCAGGTCCACCCGGTCGTTGATCACCAGGCGCACGCCGGAGGCTCGCGCAAGGCGGACAGCTTCGCGCACTTCGCGGTCCAGCGCCTCGCCCTCAAGATCTTTCGCGCGCAACTGGATGGTGCGGACGCCGAGCGGGATGAGCTTCTCCAGCCAGGCGGCGCGGTCCACGAGGGGGTACAGGCCGATCGGTTCCGTGCCGCCATCGGGGAAGAGCGGGCGTCGTCGGCCGGTTTCTGCGGTTTCCGTCATCCACGGCGCGTCTTCGGGGCTGGCCGGCCAGCCCTCATGCGCCAGGGGGCCGCGTCCGTGTCCGATGCCGCCACCGAGCCGCAATCCCTGGTTGACGTACGCCTTCGCCAGGACCAACGCGTCGTCCGTTTCGAAGCCAAGGGCGCGGCACGCCGTTGCGGCGGAGGAAAAAGTGCAGCCGGTTCCGTGCGTGTGCCGCACCCCGCGCCGGGGACTGGTCAACCACCAGGAAGAGCGCCCGTCGGTCCAGTAATCCTGGCTAAACTCCCCGTTTTCCGCGTGCCCGCCTTTGAGCAGGACCGAGCGGGGCCCGAGCGCCAGCAGGGTGCGGGCGGCCTCGGGCATCTCGTCTGCCGACCGGATGGCGCGGCCCGTCAGCCGTTCGGCCTCCGGGAGGTTGGGGGTCAGGATGTCCACGAGGGGCAGTAGTTGCTCGATCACGGCCGGGAGCAGATCGGGGGTCATGAGGGCCTGCCCGCTGCTGGCACCCATGACCGGGTCATACACCACGCAGGAACTCAATTCCCGCAGGACGCCGGCGACCGCTCGGGCGGCCGCCGCCGTGCCGAGCATGCCGATTTTGATCGCCGCGGGCGGCAGGTCGTCGCGCAGGGCGTGCAGTTGCGCCTCGATGAGGTCCGCGGGTGTGTACTCCACGCGCCGGACGCCGAGCGTGTTCTGCGCGATGAGCGCGGTAATGACGGAACACCCGTGAACGCCCAGCGCCTGCATGGTCTTCAGGTCG
>JAHJJH010000240.1 GCA_018823105.1 Verrucomicrobiota bacterium
CGGAGCAAGCGCAGCGGTTCAGCCTGGCCCAGTTGCGCCGTGGTCATGAGTGGCTGGTCCGATCTCATGAAGCGATCGTCAGCACGACCGTCCCCGCCGCGCTCCAGCTCGAACTGCTGCTCCTGCGGTTGCTTGCGCCCGGTGAAGTGACCAAGTAATGCGGTGGGCGAAGCTCGTTTAAATTGTAGGGCCTTCGCTTGTCGAAGGCCGAACCGAGCGGCCGCCGGCGAGCGGCGGCCCTACGATGTTCGTAAAGACACAGGATCATTGTCCTGACGCCCGGCCGGGCTGTCGCCCGGCCGGGCATGACAAGGGGGTAGAAACGTGATAAAGTGCATAAGTTTATAGCCGTGGGATGACAAATGATCCTGATCCTGGTGCCCAACGTGGATATGCAGGGGGCCGAGTATCGCTCCCTGACCGAGGCCCTCGCCCTGCTGCCGAACGTGCAGACGCGGGTGCACCACGTGCAGGGCGCGCTGCAGACCCTGACGGAAGTGTACCTGATCGGCGACACCAAGCTGCTGTCGCTCGAGGACATGCGCAACCTGCCGTGCGTGGAGCGCGTGGTCCGGGTCTCGCAGGCTTACCGGGTCATCGGCCGGCATAAGGACGACCACCGGCCGACCTCCTTCGAGTACAACGGCGTGCGGTTCGGGCAGGACAATCTTCACGTCTTCGCGGGTCTTTGCGCCGTGGACACCCGAGAGAACGTTGAACGCATGATGCGCGCGCTGCAGGAGCACGGCCAGGTTTGCACCCGCATGGGGGCCTACAAGCCGCGGACCAATCCTTACTCCTTCCAGGGTCACGGGAAGGCATGTCTGCCTTACGTATTCGAACTGGCCGGCCGCCACGGGATCCGCGTGATCTCCATGGAAATCACGCACGAGGACCACATTGACCAGATCCGCGCGGCGCTGGAGCAGGCCGGCCGACCGACGGGCGTGATGCTGCAGATCGGGACGCGCAACGTGCAGAATTTCGAGCTGCTCAAGCACGCGGGCCGGCAGCAGGAATTTCCGATCCTTTTCAAGCGCGGCTTCGGCATCACGCTGGAGGAATCGCTCAACGCGGCGGAGTACCTGGCCAGCGAGGGCACCCAGCGGATCGTCTTCTGCCTGCGGGGCGTGAAGACGCACATGGGCGACCCGCACCGGAACATGGTGGACTTCGCGCATGTCCCCGTGGTTCAGCGCCTGACGCGCCTGCCGGTGTGCATTGACCCCTCGCACTCGGTCGGCGGGCGGAACCGGTCGCCGGACGGCCTGCTGGAGCTTTTCCACGTCACGGCGCAGGGGGTCATCGCCGGCGCCAACATGGTGCTGACGGATTTTCACCCCGACCCCGACCGCGCCCTCGTGGATGGGCCGCAGGCGCTGCATCTGGACGAGCTAGGACCCTACCTGGAGGACATCCACATCGCGCGGGAGGCCTATGAGCGGCGGCTGGCGCGGGTTCAAAACGGTTTATAAAAGGTAGGGCGCGCCGCGGCGGCTTAGCCTGCCCGCCATAGCCCGAAGGGCGACGGCGGGAGCCAAGCCGCCCTACCGCAGGATGCAACGGATGAAACGATGGCAAACAGCAGGAGCGGTCCTGGCCCTCGGCCTCGCGGCCGGGGTGGCCGCGCGCGCCGCGGACCCGCGGCCCGAGCTCTGGTTCCCCGTCGGCGAAAAGCTGACCTACCGCATCTACTGGGGCGTTTTCCAAGTCGGCATCTCGACGGCCACGACCGCCTGGCTGGAGGAAGACGGGCGCACCCTGCTGGTGATTCGGTTCCGGACGCGGACCAACCGGCTGGTCGAGAAGCTCTATCCCGTGGACGATTTCCTGGAGACCGTGATTGATCCGATCACGTTCCTGCCCGTGCGCACCACCAAGCGGCTGAAAGAGGGGCGGTACCGCGCCGATGAGACCGTGGTCTTCGATCATGCCCGCGGCCTGGCCCGCTGGCACTCGAACATGTCCGACAAGAACAAGACGTTTGAAATTGACCCCGACACGCGGGACGTCATTTCGTACATGTACTTCATGCGGTCGCGCCCCTTCAAGATCGGAGAGACCGTCAAGTCCCGCGTGATGGCCGACGAAAAGATTTACGACCTGTATGTCAAGGTCTCCCGGCGCGAGAACCTGGACCTGCCGAACCTGGGGCGGCGGCAGAGCATCAAGCTGGAGCCGGAGGCGGCGTTCAACGGACTGTTCGTGCGCAAGGGGAAACTGTGGATGTGGGTTTCCGACGATACGGACCGGTTCTGCACCCGCCTGGCCGCGCGGGTGCCCGTGGCCAGCGTGTCGCTCTGGTTGAGCAAGGTGGAAGTGGTGAACAACCGGGTCGTCGCCGGGAACGACGAAGAGGACGACGAGGAAAGCGAGATGAACGATGAGCCTGCATCCTGACCGCGCGCGGGAGCTGCTGGCCGCGTTTCCCCGGCAGCGCATCCTGGTGATTGGCGACCTGATGCTGGACCGGTACATCTACGGCGCCGTCAGCCGCATTTCGCCGGAGGCGCCCGTCCCCATCGTGTCCGTCACGCACGAGAAGAGCATGCCCGGCGGAGCCAGCAACACCGCCTGGAACGTGCAGTCGCTCGGCGGGCAAGCGGTGGTGGGCGGCGTGCTGGGGAAGGACGCCGCCGGCGCAGATCTCAAGGCCCTGCTCTCCGGCGGAGGCGTCGGCCTGGAGGGGCTGTTGGAGGGCGAGGGCCTTCGGACCACCGTCAAGACCCGCATCATCGCCGAGCGCCAGCAGGTGGTGCGGGTGGACTGGGACGATCATTTCGACGTGGGCGACCGGCCGGCGAAGACCTTCCGCGATCTGATGGAGCGGGAGGCGCGTCGGGCCACGGGAATCATCATCGAGGATTACGGCAAGGGCGTGGTCTGCCAGCCGGTGGTGGATGCCGCGCTGAAAGTGGCGCACGAGGCCGGCATCCCGCTGGGGTTGGACCCGAAGGAGGGCCAGGAACTCGACGTGCGCGGCATCACCCTGGCCACGCCGAACCGCCACGAGGCGTTCAGCCTTGCCGAGGTCCGCGAGTCCCGGCCGCAGGCCCATCCGTTGGAGGACCAGCCGCTCCTGGACGTCAGTGCGCGCCTGCTGGAAAAATGGAACGCCGAGCAGATCCTTGTAACGCTCGGGCCGCAGGGGATCCTGCTGCGCGCCCGCACGGGCGGCCTGCACCACGTGCCGACGCGGGCGCGCGAGGTCTTCGATGTCAGCGGCGCGGGCGACACGGTGATCGCCACCTGCGTGCTGGCCCTCGCCGCCGGCGCCACGCCGGTCGAGGCCGCCGAGCTGGCCAACCACGCCGCCGGCGTCGTCGTCGGCAAGCTCGGTACCGCCACCTGCACGCCGGAGGAACTGCTGGCGAATGTGGGGATTGCGGAAAGTGAATAGTCCAAAGTCCCAAGTCCAAGGTCCAAAGTCCGAACTGAACACCGAACACTGAAACCTATGCGTATCCTCGGCATCATCCCGTCCCGCTGGGGTTCGACCCGGTTCCCCGGCAAGAGTCTGGCCCTGATCGCCGGCCAACCGCTGGTCCAGCGGGTGGTCGAACGGGTCCGGGCCGCGCGGCGGCTCGACGAGGTGCTCGTAGCGACGGATGACGAGCGCATCGGCGCCGTGGTGCGGAGGCTGGGCGTCGAGGCCGTCATGACCGATCCGGCCCTGCCGTCGGGGACCGACCGTGTGGCCGCGGCGGCGCGCGGGCGCGGGGCGGACATCGTGATTAATATCCAGGGCGACGAGCCGCTGGCCGATCCGTCGGTGATTGATCGGCTGGCGGAGGTCATGGAGAGCGATCCGTCGTGGGACATGGCGACGCCGGCCTGCGCGATGGAGAACGGCCCCGAGGTGGATCAGCCGTCCATCGTCAAGGTCGTGTGTGCGGCGGACGGCGCGGCGCTGTATTTTTCGAGATCGCGCATTCCGCACATCCGGGACGCGGGCGGCGAGCGGGCGGCGAGCGGGCCGGTCTACTGGCAGCACATCGGGATTTACGCCTACCGCCAGGCGGCGCTGGACCGGCTGGTGGCCGAGCCGCCGTGCCTGCTGGAGCAGATGGAGAAGCTGGAGCAACTCCGGGCGCTGCACCTGGGCTACCGGATCAAGGTCGTGCCGGCGGCCAGACCCGGCCTGGGGGTGGACACGCCGGAGGACGTGGCGAAGGCGGAGGCGAGGCTGAAGGATGAAGGAAGGAAGGAATCTCCAAAGTCCAAGGTCCCAAGTCCCAGGTCCAAACTGAACACTGAAACCTCTTATCCTGACACCTGAAACCTGACACCTGAAACCCGAGCAAAGCCATGCCAACAACCAAAGTCATTCAAGTTGGAAACGTACGGTTGGGGGGACGCGCGCCCCTGGCGCTGATCGCCGGGCCGTGCGTGATCGAGAGCCGCGAGATGTGTCTGGATCTGGCCGGCCGGCTGGCGCGGTGGGCGAAGAAGGCCCGCGTCCCGCTGATCTTCAAGGCGTCGTACGACAAGGCCAACCGGACTTCGCACCGGTCCTTCCGCGGGCCGGGGCTGTCGCGCGGCCTGGAGATCCTGGCCGAGGTCAAGGAGCGGTACGGCCTGCCGCTGCTGGTGGACGTGCACAGCGAGACCGAGGTGCCGCTCGTGGCGAAGGTGGCGGACGCATTGCAACTGCCGGCGTTCCTCTGCCGCCAGACGGACCTGGTGCTGGCCCTGGGCGAGAGCGGGCGCGTGGTGAACATCAAGAAGGGGCAGTTTCTCGCCCCGTGGGATGTCCGGCACGTGATCGCCAAGATCGAGAGCACGGGGAACCGGAAGATCCTGCTGACCGAGCGCGGCGCGAGTTTCGGGTACAACACGCTGGTGGCGGACATGCGCAGCCTGCTGATCCTGCGGGAGACCGGCTACCCGGTCCTTTTCGACGCCACGCACAGCGTGCAGGCGCCGGGCGGCGCGGGCGACCACACGGGCGGAGAGGGGCGGTTCGCCCCGGCGCTGGCGCGGGCCGCGGTGGCGACGGGTTGCGACGGGGTGTTCCTCGAAACACACGTCCGGCCTGAAAAAGCCTTGTCGGACAGCGAAAACGCGATACCGTGGTCCGCCCTGAACGGATTATGGCGGCAATTGAAAGCGATAGATGCATTGGTGGAGTAGATTGATCCGGGATGTAGCCCCGAGCGTAAGCGAGGGGCCGCTTGCTCACGCTCGCGGCTACGGGAGAGGAATGTGTTGTCTGGCCGCGGCGCTGGCGCTGCTGGCGGCCGCGCCGGCGGGGGCCCAGACGACGGGCTCCGTGCAGACCGTCGCGGGTTTCCGCGTGCCGGACTACGACGAGCAGAACAACCTCAAGAGCGTCCTGTTCGGCGATTTTGCCCGGATCCTGCCGGACGGGATCATCGAGATCACGAACCTGAAGATCGATTTCTACCGCGAGGGCGCGACGAATATGACGGTGACTTCGCCGAAATGCATTTATAATCAGAAAGAAAACACCGCGCGTTCCGACGCCGACGTGGAAATCCGGCGGGAAAAGCTGCGGATCACGGGGACGGGCTTCTGGTGGAGCGCGAAGCAGGAACGGTTCGAGATTTTCCATAAAGCCCGCGTGGAGATCCAGGGAGCGAGGGGCCACATGGAATCGGGAGGGCTGCCATGAAACGATGGATCTGGCTGGTGGGGGGCCTCGCCGTGTTCGGCCTGGCGCGGACTGCGGCCCCGGCGGTTGCCGCCGGGGCGGCGGCCGCGGAGGAGGAGCCGGTGACGGTGATCACGTCGGACCGGTTGACCTTCGATTCGAATCAGCGCGTTGCGCTGTTCGAGCACAACGTCCTGGTCACAGACGCGAAGATGCAATTGGCCGCGGACAAGCTGACGGTACAGTTCGACGACAAGGGGCAGGCGAAGACGATCAAGGCCGAGGGGCGGGTGACGATCACGCAGCTGGACCGGACGGCCCAGTCCGAGCAGGCGTTGTACGACGTGCCCACGGGGAAGATCGTGCTGACCGGCAAGCCGCGGGTCACGCGCGGGCGGGACGTACTCGAGGGCGAGATCATCACGTACTGGCGCAACGAGGACCGAATGATTTGCCAACCCGGCGCCCGCCTGCTAATCTATCCTGAAAAGGGCGGCCTGCAGGATCAGTTCAGAGGAGAATAGCGTGGCGTCGCAAAGCACCGGACTGGTCGAGGCCCGGCAGATTGTCAAGGCGTACCACGGCCGGAAGGTCGTCAACGGCATAGACCTGTCCGTGAGCCGCGGGGAGATCGTCGGGCTGCTCGGCCCGAACGGCGCGGGCAAGACGACGAGCTTCTACATGATCGTGGGGCTGATCCGCCCGACGGCCGGGGAGGTTTTTTTCGAGGGCCGGAACGTCACGACGATGCCGATGTACCGGCGGGCCCGGATGGGCATGGGCTACCTGTCGCAGGAGCCCTCGGTCTTCCGACGGCTGACGGTGGCGGAGAACGTGCTGGCCATCCTCGAGACCCTGCCGCTGACCGCACGGGAGCGGCGCCGCCGTCTGGAGGAGCTGCTGGAGGAGCTGAAGATCGGCTACCTGGCCAAGCAGAAGGCCTACACCTTGAGCGGCGGGGAGCGCCGCCGCCTGGAGATTACCCGCGCGCTGGTGACGCGCCCGTCGCTGATCCTGCTGGACGAGCCGTTCAGCGGGGTGGACCCTCTGGCGGTCTTCGACGTGCAGCAGATCATCATGGAGCTGAAGGCGCGCGGACTGGGCATCCTCATCACGGACCACAACGTCCGCGAGACGCTGTCCGTGGTGGACCGCGCCTACCTGATCTGCGAGGGCAAGGTGTTGAGGGAGGGGACGAGCGATTTCCTGATCAACGATTCGGTGAGCCGCGAGCTATATCTGGGGCCGCGGTTCAGCATGTGAACCCAGAACGAAAGGAGACCGGCTGTGCAAATCAGCGTGACGGGGCGGCACCTGGAGATCACCGACGCGATCCGGGACTACACGCATGAACGGCTGCAGCACGCGCTGCTGGACTACCCGCGCATCGAAAGCGTGCACGTGATTCTGGATGTCGAGAAGTATCGCCACCTGGCCGAGGTCGTCGTGCAGGCGCCCAACCACGTGCGGGTCGAGGCGCGCGAGGAATCCAGCGACATGTACGCCTCCATTGACGGCGCCGTCGAGAAGGCCGCGAAGCAACTGCGCCGGCACCGGGACAAGGTCACCGATCACAAGGCGCGAGAGGGGTTGGCCGACCTTGAGCTGAACGCCCAGGCGGCGGAAAAGGAAGGCCCCGGCGCGGGTTGAAGGGCATGGGCATCACCGTCAGACAGTTCCTGGACACGGGGGGGGCCAGCCTGGGCCTGGCCTTGGTGGCGGGGGAGAAGTACCTGGACCGGATTGTGCCGGAGGAGGCGCTCAACCGGCCCGGCCTGGCGCTGGCCGGGTTCCTGCGCTACTTCGCCTTCCGGCGCATCCAGGTGCTCGGGCTGGCGGAGATGACCTACCTGAAGACGCTGGCGGACGCCGAGCGCTCGGCGCGGCTGAAGCAGTTCTTCGAGAGCCAGATCCCCTGCGTCGTGGTGACGCGCAGTCGCCACCTGTTCCCGGAGATGGAGGAGATGGCCGAGCACGGCCACGTGCCGGTACTGAAGACCTCGATGGTCACCAGCCGGTTCATCAACGAGGCCACCATCATCATGGAGAACCTCGTGGCCCCGAGGCTGCGGGCGCAGGGGACCATGGTGGACATCCTGGGCATCGGCGTCCTCATCGAGGGGAAGCCCGGGATCGGCAAGAGTGAAACCGCCCTGGCCCTCATCGAGCGCGGGCATAGCCTGGTGGCCGACGACCTCACCGTCTTGCGCCGGGACAGCAGCGGGGTTATCATCGGGGCGGCGGTGGAGATCACCAGCTGTCACATGGAGATCCGCGGGCTGGGCATCATCCACGTGCCCAGCCTCTTCGGCGTGGCCTCCATGCGGAAGGAGATGCGGCTGGACCTGATCGTCCGGCTTCACCGGCCGGAGCCGGGCGATGAGGATGAGCGGACGGGGCTGAACCCGCAGCATCGCGAGGTGCTGGGCGTCCCTATCCCCGTGATCACCATCCCCGTGGCGGCCGGGCGCGACCTGGCCCACGTGGTGGAAGTGGCCGCCCTGAACCAGAAGCTCAAGCAGATGGGCCACGACGCGGCCAAGGAACTGGACGAGAAACTGATGAAGACGCTGACCCGGCAGCCGTCATGACATGAGCGCGAGCCGAACAGAGCCGGCCTCCGGGGCCGGGACCGCGACGCGGGAGATGACGATCGTCAACCGTTACGGGATCCATGCCCGGCCGGCGGCCCTGTTCGTCAAGACGGCCAGCCGGTTCACCTCCGAGATCATGGTCGAGAAGGACGGTTCCGTGGTGTCGGCCAAGAGCATCATGGGCCTGCTCACCATCGAGGGAAGCATGGGCACGGTGCTGAAACTGAGGGCCACCGGCCCGGACGCCGAGGAGGCGCTTGACGCGCTTCAGGAACTGATCGAAAAAAAGTTTTACGAGGATTAAGGCCCATGGCGGACACCCCCACCCCAGCGCCCGCGGAAATAGAACTCAAGGGCATCGGCGTCTCGCCTGGCGTAGTGGTCGGGCCGGTCTTTCTCGCCACGACCGAGGAAGAACGGCTGGTCGAGCGCGACATCGCCGAGGAGGAAATCCCGCGCGAAATCGCCCGCTTCGAGGAGGCCCTGATCGTCACCCGCCAGCAGATCCACGAGATCCAGCAGAAGGTCACCGAGGCCATCGGCCAGGAGAGCGCCAGCATCTTCGACGCGCACCTGCTGGTGGTGGACGACCGGTCCTTCGTGGAGGAGGTGATCCGGGGGCTTGGCGACCAGCGCCGCAACGTGGAATCCGTATTGAGCGTCGTGGCCGATCGCTACGCCCAGGCGCTGGCCCGGCTGGAGGACGACTACCTGCGCGAGCGCGCCGCGGACGTGCGCGACGTGACCCGGCGCATCTTGCGGAACCTGGCGGGGCGCAGCGCCTCGCTGCTGAGCCGGCTGGATCGGCCTTACCTCATCATCGCCAACGACCTGGCCCCGTCGGAAACGGCCACGCTGAACCGGGAGAAAGTGCTGGGATTCGCCACCGACCTCGGTAGCCCCACGTCGCACACGGCCATCATGGCCCGCGCGCTCTCCATCCCGGCCATCGTCGGGCTTCACGATGTCAGCGTGCGCGTCTCGACGGGCGACCCGGTGCTCATCGACGGGCACAAGGGGCTGCTTTACATCCACCCCACGCGCGAACGCCTCGAGGAGTACGGCAAGATCGCCGAGGCGCGCCAATCCATCCAGGCCCGGTTGAGCGACTTGCGCGAGCAGCGGCCCGTCACGCGCGACGGGTACGAGCTGACGCTCTCGGCCAACATTGAGATGCCCGGCGACGTGGACTCCGTCCTGGCCGCGGGCGCGACCGGCGTCGGGCTCTTCCGCACGGAATACATTTACCTCTCCATGCAGCATCTCCCGACGGAGGAGGAGCAGACCGCCGCCTACGAGGAAGTGGCCCGGCGCGTGGCCCCGGAGCCGTGCATCATCCGCACCCTCGACCTGGGCGGCGACAAGTTCCTGTCGCACCTGAAGACGCCGTCGGAGCTCAATCCGTTCATGGGCTGGCGGGCGATCCGTTTCTGCCTGGCCCAGCCGGAGATTTTCAAGACGCAGTTGCGCGCCATCCTGCGGGCCAGCCGGCACGAGAACGTCAGGATCATGTACCCGATGGTCAGCAACGTCGGCGAGGTGCTCCGCGCCAATGCCTTCCTGGAGGAGGCCAAGAACGAGTTGCGCCTGCAGGACGCGCCGTTCAACGAGGCGATCGAAGTCGGCGTGATGATCGAGGTGCCCTCCGCGGCCATTACCGCCGACCTGATCGCCCCGCACGTGGCCTTCTTCAGCCTCGGCACCAACGACCTCGTCCAGTACACGCTGGCCGTGGATCGCGTCAACGAACGCGTGGCCTATCTCTACGAGCCGACCCACCCGGCGATCGTCCATCTCATCCGCAACACCATCGACGTGGCCCACCAGCACGGGATCTGGGTGGGGATCTGCGGGGAAATGGCCGGGAATCCCGTCATGACACCGCTGCTGCTGGGGTTGGGTGTAGACGAGTTGAGCATGAGCCCCTCCGCGATCCCCCTCGTCAAGGAGGTCGTTCGCAGCCTGCGTTTTACCGAGGCGGAGGAGCTGGCCCGGAAAGTCCTGCCGTCGGGTTCGGCCGCGGAGGTCCTGGAAGCCTGCCGGGAGCTTACCGGGCGGGTGGCGCCGGATGTGCTTGAACTTGTCAGTTGAACAAGGCAGAGTAGCCACCCCATTCTAACTTGGAAGGAGTCAACCATGTCGCATCATAGATACCTGTTTACGTCGGAATCGGTTACCGAGGGCCATCCCGACAAGCTGTGCGACGGCATCTCCGATGCCGTGCTGGACGCCTGCCTGACCCAGGACCCGAAAAGCCGCGTGGCCTGCGAGACGCTGGCCAAGACCGGCATGGTCGTCGTCGCCGGCGAGATCACCACCCAGGCCGTCGTCAATTTCTCCGACGTCGTCCGCCAGAAGGTCATCCGGACGGGCTATGTCAGTTCGGACATGGGCTTCGACGGCCACACCTGCGCCGTCATCGTCGCCCTCGACCGGCAGTCGCCGGACATCAAGCAGGGCGTGGATGCGGCCAAGGCCAAGGGCAAGGCCACGGCCCAGCAGGGCGCGGGCGACCAGGGGATGATGTTCGGCTACGCGTGCGACGAGACACGCGAGCTGATGCCCATGCCGATCATGCTGGCACACCGCCTGACCCGCGGCCTCGCCCGGATGCGGCGGTCCGGCCGGCTGCCCTTCGTCCGTCCGGACGGCAAGTCCCAGGTTACCGTGGTGTACGAAGAGAACCGCCCGGTGC
Organism: Verrucomicrobiota bacterium; assembly: GCA_018823105.1. Taxonomy (GTDB): domain Bacteria; phylum Verrucomicrobiota; class Kiritimatiellia; order CAIQIC01; family JAGNIJ01; genus JAGNIJ01. Next base: position 10,904 of record JAHJJH010000240.1, read on the forward strand.
GCGTGGACACGGTGGTCGTCTCCACGCAACACGACCCCGAGGTGACGCACAAGAAGTTAAGCGAAGGCATCATCGAGGAACTGATCAAGAAGGAAATCCCGGCGAAGATGATGGATCGGAAGACCCGGTTCCTCGTCAATCCGACCGGCCGTTTCGTGGTCGGCGGCCCGCAGGGCGATTGCGGGGTGACGGGACGCAAGATCATCGTGGACACCTACGGCGGCATGGGGCGCCACGGCGGGGGGGCCTTCTCCGGGAAGGACCCCAGCAAGGTGGATCGCAGCGCGGCCTACATGGCCCGCTACGTCGCCAAGAACATTGTGGCCGCCAAGCTGGCGCGGCGCTGCGAGGTGCAAGTGGCCTATGCCATCGGGTATCCCGAGCCGGTCTCCGTGCTGGTCGAGACCTTCGGCACCGGCCTCGCCTCGGACACCAGGATCGAGAGGGCCATTCGTCGCGTGTTCGGGCTCAAGCCGGCCGAGATCATCAAAGGACTCAACCTGCTGCGGCCGATTTACGAGGCCACGGCGGCCTACGGCCATTTCGGGCGGACCACCGGCCTGGACCACTTCACGTGGGAGAGGACGGACAAAGTGGATGCCCTGCTGGATGCCGTCTGAAGAACGGGGCCGCAGGCCGGGCGCCAATTTCCTGCTCTCCCGGGAAGACGGGGGGCGGGTTGTTCTTGCCATAGTCCGCGCAGACAGTTATAGGAATATTTACGCATTATACTTAGTTTGACGTGGGAGAAAGGAGTGTTCCCATGAAAAGGAAGCTAACCTTGTGGGGCGTCGTCGTCTTGGCTCTAGCGGTGCTGGGGTTGGCGGGTTGTGCATCGCCGGGGAAGAACGTCAGTAAGCTGCGCCTGGGGGACACCCCGGAAGTGGTGCTGGACAAGATGGGCAAGCCGAACACCGTGCGGGCGTCCAAGGTATACGAGGATGAGAGTTCCGTGGAGATATGGGAATACCTGCCCGGGGTGTTCACCTTCTACCCCAAGGCCTATTGGCTTTATGTCGAGGACGGCCGGCTGGTCCAATGGGGTGAGCCGGGCGACTTTGCCGGCAAGTCCGGCAGCAACGTGCCGGTGGGCGAATACAGCGACAAGAAGCGGCTGAACTGATCGCGTTCGCCGTCCTCCCCCAGGCGACACGCGGCCCGGCCCGGCGGGGGGGCGGACAGGCCTTTTTTTCTCTGCGCAGGTGAGCCCAACGGAGAGAGCACGTTTGTACCATAGCACGCGACAGAACGGACCGCTTGGAAGCGGGCGGCTTGGCCTCTTGTGCCGGGTCGCCCTGTTCGTGGGGATGATCGGCGGCCTGGTTTCTCCCGCCGCGGCCCAGTTTCTCCGCCTGGGCATCTTTGACCTTGCCGCGGAGACGAGCCTCAAGGCCATCTATACCACCAACGTGGAGGGGCAGCGCGAATCGGAGGCGACGGAGGAGATGAAAGACTTCTACATCGTTCCCTCCCTCAGCCTTTCTGGTAATGCCCCTTTTGGCCGCAGCACCCAGCTTACCCTCGACACCAGCTTTGGAATGGAGAAACACTTTGTGCGAACGGACCTGGACAGCGAATCCGCGCCCTTCGGCCGCCTGCGACTGGACAGCCGGACCGAATTGGGGCGCTATTCCCTGGGCCTGTACGGCGGCCTGGAGCGGGCGTTGGAGGAAAGGGAGGATCGTTTTGTTCCGGGCGGGCGCAAGAAGAGGGATCCCACGGACACCCTGGAATACGGGGGCGAGTTGAGGTGGGAGTGGCGGAATCTCAAGCTGAGTGGGAAGCCCGACTTCACGGCTGAACGTCACCGCGAAGAGGAGTTCCGGGACGGCGACCAGGATGAACTATCTATGGCGTTTGACGCGGCCATCCAACTCCGACAGGACCTTTCGGCCAAGTACAGTTACGAGCAGACCCGCACCGAAATACTCAACGATCCCGATGACAACCCGGAATGGGACACCACGGAAAGCATCACCCTGGACTGGAATCTGCCGTTGTGGGAACGGCCCACGATTACCTACAGCCTGGGCGTGGAGCGCGAGACCAAGGACGGGGTGAGTGGAGACTGGGAATTGACGCATCGCTTGAGCATGACCGGCGACTGGGAAATCTTCCCCGCGGCGGGGGCCTTGCGGCTTTCACTCAACGCCTCCTACCAATACGAGAAGGATCCGGAGGAGGATGATATCACGTTCACGTACGGGGCCGACCTCGAGCACGAGATTTCCCGGACCGCTCGGCAGCGGCTCTCCGCGAAGCGCGAGCCGGTGGAGACGTTTGGCTCCAAGAACGATACCGACAGCACCACGCTGGACTACACCTTTACCAAACAGGATTTGTTCATCTATAATCTCCAACTGATGCTCGGCGTAAGTTGGTCGCGCGACGCGCCTATGGAAGAAGGCGCCGTGGTCGAGAAGACTTTGGAATACACGGTGGGCTTGACGCACTCCCGAGACCTTTCTCGCAAGCTTGCCAGGGATCTGGCCTATGAGTACAGTCTCGAGGACTCGAACTTGGAAGCGGAAATGCTGCAAGAACACAGGGTAACCCTGACGTTGACCTACACGTTCTGACGGGCGGGAGAGACTGGGGATGGCCACGGAGCAAAAAAGCGCGCGAAGACAATACGGATGTCTAGGGGTGGCGTGTGCGCTCCTCGTGGCCGGGATGTCTGCTGAGGCGCAGGGACAACTATCCAAGATGTTGCCGGACGCGGTCCGCCGCATCATGGCCGGCGACCGGCTGCGCATCTCCGTGCAGGAAGATCCCAGCCTGAATCGCGTATACACCGTGGCCGGCGACGGCACGGTGGACCTGGGATTCGTGGGGCGCCTGGTCCTCGAAGAACTGGCCATTGACGAGGCAGCCGACTTTATTGAGCGCAAGCTGGAGGAGTCCTATTTCAAGCAGGCCACGGTCGGCATCGAGATTTCGGAGTTTGTCGAGGGCGCCATCCTGGTGGTCGGCGCGCTTCACAGCCCCGGGACCATCGCTTTCCGCGGGGACCAGATGGTGACGTTGATGGAGGTCATCACGATGTCCGGCGGCCTGACGCGCGAGGCGGCGGGCAACGAGGTGCGGATCCTGCGGTGGAAAGCGGGTGGGGGGATGGGCCGGCAGATCCTGACCGTGGATGTGCAGACGATGCTGGAGACCCTGGACTTCAGCCGGGACCAGTTCCTGCGTCCGCGCGACATCGTTTTTGTGCCCTCGCTGGGCGCCAGCGAAACGCGCAAGGAGTTCCTGGCCCTGGGCGCGGTGGGCGCGCCGGGGTTCCATCCCCACACGGACGGGTTGGATGTCATCCGGACGGTCATGCGCATCGGGGGCATCGCGCGTGACGGCATTTGGAGCGCCGCGCGCATCCTGCGCCCGGATAAGACCGGCGCCTACCAGGTCATCCCCGTGGATCTCGGGCGTCTGTTTGGCGCCGCCGAAACAAGCTTGAATGTGCCGGTGCTGGCCGGTGATATTTTCTTCGTGCCGTATGCCGAGCAGGCCAGTCGCGGCCAGGTTTATCTGTTGGGCGAGGTGGCCAAGCCCGGGGCCGTGTCCCTGGGCATGGGGCAGGAGAACACCCTGGCACGACTGCTGCTGACGGGGGGCGGACTGGGCAAGTTCGCCAACGACAGCAAGATCCGGATTCTGCGCGAGGCGCCGGACGGTACCCGCCAGACGCTGTATGTGGATGTCGGGCGTATCATCAAGACGGGCAACTTTGACGAGGATGTGCCCCTGCAGAACGGCGATGTGGTCATCGTGCCCGAGAAATTGTTGAGCTTCTGAAGATGAAAAGCATGATTCAGCCCCCCGCCGTGACTGGAATTCATGGTCCCACCCCCCCCAGGCCCTCGGTGGCCGGGACCGGTGCGGCGCGTCAGTTCGACATCTTCGATATCAAACAGTACTTCCACATTGTTCTCAAGCGCATCTGGCTGGTGGCCCTGTGCTTCTTTATTTCCGTTGGCGTCACCATGGTTTTTGCCCTGCAGGAAGAACCGGTGTTTCGGGCCCGGGCTACGCTTCTGCTTAGCTGGGGGCTGCCGATTCCCGCGGCCTTGCGCCAGGAGGAGATCCAGTTGCGGGGCGAGTACCTGGCCACCCAGCAACTCATCCTTCAAAGCGGCATGATGGTATCCCGCGCGAAGGAACGGATCGCGCGTTCCGGCGGAAAGGCGGGTTCGTATAACGATCTGCGGGTCTATCAGGTCTTGGCCACCTCGTTCATCGCCCTCGAATCGGATGGCCCGGATCCGGTATACGCGGCCGAATTCATCAACGCCCTGGCGGAGGAGTACCTTGATTTCAAGGCCGAGGAGCGGATGGATACCTCCCAGGCTACCGTGATCAGCCTGACCCAGCAGGCCAACCGCATTCTGGAGGAGTTGAAGAAGGCGGAGGGGCGCATGGTGGCCTTCGAAAAGGACAACAGCGTCGTGGCGCTCCAGGATCGCGGCAATGTGGCCGCCTCCTTTCTTGCCGACCTCGCCCATCGCAGTGCGGGCTATCGAACGGAGCGGATGCTGCTGGAGACTCAACGCCCCCTGCTCACCGGCGTCTCCGATGATATCATTCTCAACATGCTGGCGTGGCCGTCCGCCGCGGCCTTGCAGCCCGCGGCGACGGGCGGCACCCTGAAGGAGGGCCGGGAAAGGACCGGCGAGACGGAAGAATCCACCGGACGCCGGGAACGCTTGATCGAGTGGGGCGTGGTGGATCAACCGGGTTGGAGCGCGTTAAAGCGCGACCGGACCCGGCTCGAAGCGCAGTTGACCACGTATCGGGAGAAATTCCGGGATAGCCATCCTTTAATCAAGCAGACCTTGGCCAAGATCGAAGAGAACCAGCAGGCCTTGGATGTCGAAGTGCAGTTTGCCATGAGCCAGTTCAATGCTCGCTTGGAGTCGCTGACCCTCCTGGAGCAGTCCACCCAGCGGGTGGAGAAGGAATGGGAGGCAGACGCCATCGAGTCAACGCGTAAAAACCAAGAGTATAGGGCGTTACAGAGAAACGCGCAACGCCTGCAGAGCTTGTACGACTTGGTCTTTAATCGCCTCAAGGAAATTGATGTTTCCATCGGTATCGAACCCGAGACCGAGCGAATCATGGAGCCGGCGAAGCCCCCGACGTCGCCCATTACTACGCGCAAGGTGCAATCCATTGTCATTGCGGCGCTGGTGGGTCTGGGCATCGGAATAGGCATGGTTTTCGGCCTGGAATACATTGATGACTCGCTGCGCTACCCGGAAGAGGTCAGCAAGTGGCTTAACCTGCCCTTCCTGGGCGTGGTGCCGACGGCCAAGTGGGACCCGCAGGACCTGCGGACGCATATGCTCGCGAATATTGACCAGAAGAGCGTGCTTGCGGAGTCGTATCGCAACCTCCGCTCCGCCTTTTTGTTCAGCGGTTCAGGAGACCGCGCACGGACCCTTCTGCTGACCTCGGCCGTTCCGCAGGAGGGAAAGACCACCACCGTCTTGAACCTCGCTGTCAGCCTGGCCCAGGTCGGATCCCGAGTGCTGATCGTGGATGGGGACCTCCGGCGCGGTGAACTGCACAAGTTCTTCGGGCTGGAAGGGGGCCGCGGCCTGTCGGATGTGTTGGTGGGCCAGGCGAAGCCCGATGCCGTCATCCAGCGCACGGGGATTCCCAATCTCGATTTCGTGGCCACCGGGCCGCTCCCCCCGAATGCCGCCGAGATCGTGCTGCGCCCGGAGATGAAGTCTTTCATGGAGTATGTGCGCCGGACCTACGACCGCGTCCTGTTTGACTGTCCGCCGGTCATGGCGGTCTCGGAGGCCGTCATCCTGGCCTCGATGGTGGACGCGGTCATCTTCGTGGTCTGGGCCGGTCAGACCTCCCGGAAGCTTGCGGGTCTGGCCATTCAACTGTTGCGGGAACGCGGCGCGACTGTCCTGGGCTGCGTGCTGAACAATCTCGAATTCGGGCGGGTGGGGTACTACTACTACTCCACGTACTACGGGTACTATGACTACGAGACCGCGTATTCCGGCGTCACCGCCAAACCAGGCTCGACCCCGACGGCTCCCAATGGGAGCGATCTCAAGGGTCATTAATCCCGGAACCCATCCGGTCGGGAAACGATAGAATGCTGGGGAAGTCATCCATCCGCATTTCGCCGCGGCGGGTTGTGCTGCTGCTGCTGGATACGCTCTGCATCGTCGTCGGCATTGCGCTGGCGGCCTTTATCCGCCTGGGATGGGAGGATGGGGTGGGCTATGTGTTCCACCACCGGTTCACGCTGGGCGCCGCCGCCATGGTCTTTCTCCTGGTCTTCTACAGCGGAGGCATGTATGAACGCGAGGCGCTGTACCGCCGCAAGCGCGAACTGGCCTACCTGCCTTTCTTCGCCACCGCCATCGGCCTGATCCTGACGGTCGTGCTTTTCTATGCCCGCGCGGGGGCGGCCATCGGCCGGGGCATCCTGCTGCTGGCCGGGGGGCTGATCTTCCTCGGCAGTTGGGGCTCGCGGGTTCTGTACCGCGCCGGCATGGGTTACAAGCTGTTGTCCATGAATGCCCTCATCATCGGCGAGGGCCAGGAGGCGAGGGCCGTGCTCAAGCTCCTGGCGACCGCGCCCGACGCGGGATACCGGGTGTTCGGCATCGTCTCCAGCAGCCGGGCGAAGCACGAGGACTTCATCGAGGGCGTGCCGGTGCTCGGCCACGTGAGCCGGCTGCAGGAATTCGCCGATGCCTACGAGATCGAGGTGATCATCGTGGCCGCGTCCATGGCGCGCGAACATGCGCTGCTGTGCCTGCTGCGACCGCTTCGCTACGCGGGCGTCCAGATCCTGGATTACATGGCGCTCCACGAGGAACTGGGCCAGGAAATCCCCCTGGATCACGTGGACGACGAATGGCTCATGTATGCGGCGATGAACAATTCGGTGATCCATATCCGGAAGATCAAGCGCGGCATGGACCTGGTCGTCGCCGTCCTCGGCTTGATCCTCCTGCTGCCGGTCAGCCTGCTGGCCGCGCTGGTCATCAAGCTCTCTTCCCGCGGGCCGGTCCTGTATCGCCAGCGCCGCGCCGGCCAGGGCGGCCGGCCCTACACCCTGATGAAGTTGCGCACGATGAGGCAGGATGCCGAGGCGCTCACCGGGCCGGTCTGGGCCGACAAGTACGACCAGCGCGTGACCCCGGTCGGCCGGTTTCTCCGGATATCCCGGATCGACGAAATCCCGCAGCTGGTCAACGTGCTGCGCGGGGAGATGAGCCTGGTGGGGCCGCGGCCGGAGCGCCCCGAGTTCGTGGACACCCTGGCCGGGGCGATTCCTTACTACAAGGAGCGGCTTCTCGTGCCGCCCGGCATCACCGGGTGGGCCCAGATCATGTATCCCTACGCGGCCAGCATCGAGGCGTCGCGTCGGAAACTTCAGTATGACCTGTACTACATCAAGCACATGAGCTTCATCCTCGATGTGATGATCCTGCTCCGGACCTTCAAGACCATCCTGATGGGCTTGCGACACAGTGAGGACCTCGAGCCCGTCGCGGCGGCGGGCGGGAAGGCCTTGCCTCAAACCGATCCGGAAGAGAAACAGGCGAAATGGGCTTGAGCCGGCCCGCCGGCCCGATATGCTGCGGGGATGAACCCGATCCGCGACGAGGCCATTCCTGACCTGGCGATCCCCCCTCCCGGAAAGGCGTGGGTCGTGCTGCACGTCCGGCCCCGATGCGAAAAAAAACTGGAGGCCTTCTGCCAGCGAAGCGGCCTGCCCGCCTACCTCCCCCTGCGCCGGAAGGTCCATCGCTACGGCGTCCGGGAACGCGCCTTCTGGTCGCCCCTCTTCCCGGGATACCTCTTCTGCGTGAGCACGGCCCCCGGCCGGTCCACGCTGCGCCAGAATCGGTACGTGGCCAACCTGTTGGAGGTGCTGGACCAGGCCCGGTTGGTCGGGCAACTGCTCCATATCCGGCAGGCGCTGGCCGTGGACGACATGGTCGAGGTGATGCCCTACCTCGCGGCCGGCCGTCGCGTCCAGGTGACTGCCGGCCCCTTCAAGGGGCTGGAGGGAATCGTTCAACGCATCAAGGGCCGGACCAAGGTGGTCCTTAACGTGGACATGATCCAACAGGCGGTGATTGTCGAGGTGGACAGCACCTGCCTGGCGCCGGCCTGAAGGATGCTGCTGCGCCATGATGGCCTTGTTGAAGAAACTGGTTCGACGTTATGCCCCGCCCGGGCTGAAGCACCGGCTCCGGAAGTGGAACAGCTGGCGTCTGGTGCGGGATTTCGATGAATCCCGCTGGCCTCCGGCGGCGGGAGTGCGTCGGCTGATTCGATCCGGCGATCGCGTGGTGGACGCTGGCGCCAACATCGGCTATGTCACCGCCCTCTTTTCGCGATGGGTCGGGCCGACCGGCCGCGTATACAGCATGGAACCGGAACCGGGGACCTTCGATGTTCTCGCCGCCAATGTCCGTCGCCTGAACCTTGGGAACGTGGATTTGTTTCCCTGCGCGGTTTCCTCCAGAGAGGGGGAGGGCGTGCTGGCCATCCCCGAATACGCGGACGGCGGAGAGAATCTTTACGAGGCGCGAGTGTTGGACCAGGCCGAAGCGGGCTTGTCCGCCGGAGCCACGAGGGCGAAGGCGGAAGGCGGCGTCCGCACGGTCAAGATTCAACTGGCCACCTTGGATCGCCTGCTGGTGAGACGCGCGGATGCCTTGGCGTTGATCAAGCTGGATGTAGAGGGCTGCGAACTGGAGGCCGTGCAGGGGGCGGCGGAACTGGTCCGGCGGTTTCATCCGGTCTTTCTCATCGAGGTCAGCGGCAATCCGTGGGAGCCCGGGTCGCGCGCGGCGGCCCTGTTGGACCTCATGAAAGCGTGGGGATATCGCCCCTATCGTTTGGAAGCCGGCGAATGGCGGCTGATTGAGCGCGGGGCCGCGAGCCTGGATGTATTGTTTTGGCCTTCGAACTCATCCCCTCCGGGGTAATAAACCCGGATTTTGCCGTGGGCTTCTTGCGAAGACGCCAAGTCCGCGAAGCAGAACAAATTACAAACCGATTGCTCTCACTTTTTCAGGCAATTTTTCAGTCCGTTCCGTCTTTCTTGACGGGCTTTGTGACTTTTAGAGAGAATCAATTGCACGATCTTGGACAAACGGGGCCAACAGGTTTTGGAACTCCCTATCCTGCACGGGAAAAAAACGCCCTTGACGCCGGACGCTGCATTGAATACTTTTAGAATATTCTAAACGCAGGATGTGCGCATGTTGCCGGATACCGTCCAATCCGCAAAATGGGAAATGATTGAAGCTGGAGGACGAACCACCCAGTCTTTCGGCCTCGGACGCCTCTTCGGGCAGATCTTCATGCTGCTGTATTTAAGTCCTACCCCCTTAAGTCTGGACGACTTGGCCTCTCAACTGGGCGTCAGCAAGGCCAGTGTCAGCATCGCCTGCCGACAGCTGGAAACCTGGGGCGCCGTGCACCGCGGCTGGGTGAAAGGTGATCGTAAGGACTATTACGTGGCTGAAACCGCGTTCGACCGTATCTTGAGAAACGGGCTCTTATCGTCCATCTATAAAAAACTGGACACGGCCAAGATTCAGATCGAAAGAAGCCTTTCCCTGCTGGAACAAGCCAAGACGGGCGACGAGGCTGTGCCTTTTTTCCGAGATCGTCTCCGCCAGGCGGAGAAATACCGCGAGCGGATCAACCGGTTGTTGGGTAGTCGCGTGGTCAAGGCCATCTTGCGGCTCTGAAGCGAAGGTGTCGCAGGTTGGCGGCCCCATGAAAAGGGCTGAATACAGGGCGGGAGCAGGCAATTCCGGTCGGGAATTGACCGGGGCGAAGCCTGCCGATTTGAAGATTGGAGCATTCGCTGATTGGATGATTGGGTAAGTGAATAAGCATGCGGAGCGAGACCATGGAATTGCCGAATTCCTTTCGGACGTTTGAGGATTTGGAATGCTGGCAGGCGTGTCGTGAGTTACGGCTTTTTGTGGCCAAGAAGGTCGTTGCGGTTCTGCCCCGTGAAGAGCGATATGCCCTTGGAGACCAGCTTTTGCGAGCAGGCCGATCCACCACCGCGAATATCGCGGAAGGATATGGCCGCTTCCATTACGCGGATCAAATTAAATACTGCCGGCAATCAAGAGGCTCGGCTTATGAAGTGCTCGACCACCTGATCACGGGAGCGGATGAAGAACTGTTGCCGACAAAACTTCAGGATGAAGGTCGCCTCGTGGTTGAGAAAGCGGTCAAACTGATCAATGGATATATCCGTTATTTGTCTAACCGCAAGGCAGAGGGGAAGTAATGAAACCATCCCATTTCTCGGTCAACCCGTTCACGAATTTTCCAATCATCTAATCCACCCTCCCCATGTCCCTCTGGGCCTTCAGATTTTTGCTCTGGTACATCTGCATCATGATCGTGCAGCCGCAGCACCGGTTCATGTTCCTGTACCCCTTCCGCATCGCCAACCTTTGCATGATTATTGCCACGGGGCTGCATGTCTTTTCCTGTCTGACCGAAGGGCGACCCCTGATCCGGTTCGGGCCGGCCACAAAACTGGCGTTGGCCCTGCTCGGGTTCGGGCTGTTGTCGCAGTATGCAGGGGTTTTCCAGACGAGCACGGCTTGGAACGGCTACATCGACATGCTGGTAAAAAACGCTTACACGTTGATCCTGATTGAAGCCATGGCCCTGACCGTGGATCGAGTGTGGGCGGTGCACACGACGCTGGCCATTGCTTCGCTCTGGTGGATCAAGGGCGGGCTGCGGCTGTCCGCGGCGGGGGCGACCTGGGGCATGGGCGACCGCATCATGGGCCCGGCCGCCGGCCTGGTGCAGGATCCCAACTTCTTCGCCTATATGATGGGCGTGTTCATTCCCTTGTACTTCTATTACTACCGGCATGCGCACAAGGCATACATTCGATGGGGCGCCCTGGCCGTCACCCTCTTTGCCGTCTTCATCAGCCTGCGCACGGGAAGCCGATCGGGGATGATCCAGCTTTTCTTGCTGGGCCTGATCCTGTTCCCCCGTTTAGTCCGCGAGGAAAAACGCGCGCTGGCGATTGCGGGACTGGGCCTGTTCCTCCTGCTGCCGTTTGTGGGGGAGCAGAATTTCGAGCGCTTTCGAAAGATCCCCCGGTCGATAGCGGCGTATCTCAGCGGCACGCCGGAGCTTCACATGGATCCGGATACCTACAGTTCTATGGAGCGACGCACAAAAAACACGGACACCCTAGCCCTCATTAAAAAACACCCCTTGTTTGGCGTGGGAATGAGTCCGGACGAGCGTCTTTTCGCCCAGGACTACTGGGGCGCGACGGGGCAGGTCCATTGCGAAATCCTCATGGCTGGCCGCCAGATGGGCCTGATCGGCATGGCCATGCACGTGGGCTTTCTCGTGATCCCCTTCCTGATGGGATGGCGCGTTCAGCGACGATTCGGCTCCACCTGGCCGGCGCTTTCCGGCCTGGGATTCATGATCAAGCTCCAGGCGATCATGTTCGGGCTCGGCGGGCTTTTCCTGCCGTTACCCTGGCATCCGATCCTGATGATCCTGGCCGGATCGAGTTCCGCGCTGTGGAGCACGGCGGGCGCGCTGGATCCCTCGGGTGTGCCATCCCTTTCGGAGGTGCCGGCGGAAACGGGGGAGGAAACCCCCGGCCTCCTGCCTGCCACCTGAAGCCCGGCTCCTTTCATCTCCAACGGCTATTCATTGTTCCTCTATGCAAACAACCATCTATGACGCCTCCGGCCGTGACCGGATTTCTCTCGCCGCCTGGGGGCACATGCTGCGTGAGTTCTGGGGCTACCGCGAACTCACTTGGCGCCTGATCTCGCGCAATTTCTCGGCCCAGTTCCGCCAGTCGTTTCTGGGCTATCTGTGGGTCGTCCTGCCGCCCGTGGCCACGGCCGTCGTATTCGCCCTGCTGCGCCAGGCCCAGATCGTCAACGTGCCCATGGCCGAGGGTTCCATGCCCTACGTCCTGTTTGCCTTGATGGGGACAACGTTATGGGGGTTTTTCACCCAGATCACGCTGATGACCACGAACAGCATCGCCTCTGCCGGCAACCTGGTCTCGCGGATCTACTTTCCCCGCGAGGTGTTGGCCGTGAGCTCGGCGTTCAATGCCGTCATTAACCTGGCCATCCGGCTCGCGGTCCTGGCCCTCATGTTTGCCCTGGTTCGGTACGCGCCGCACTGGCAAGTGGTCCTGGCCCCCCTGCTGCTGATTCCCCTGGCCGCCCTGGGCGTAGGGCTGGGCCTGTTCTTTGCCCCGATCAACACGATGATGCACGACGTGGGCCGCATGCTGGAGTTCGCCTTCCAGTTCGGCCTGTTCCTGGCCCCCACGGTCTATCCCACGCCGGACCTGGCGACCGCCACCGGGCGCTGGGAACGGGTCCTGTTCTGGATCCACTCCCTGAACCCGGTTTCCCATTTCCTCTACGCGGTCCAGTCGCTCGTCGAAACCGGGGTCTTTGCGGTGACCCGCGGCCTGGTCGTCTCCACCGGCCTTTCGTTTCTTATCCTCGCCGTCGGCTGGCGCTTCTTCCACATCTGCGAGCCGCTGCTGGCGGAGAGACTATAACCACGAAGCGCACGGAGCGACGGAGAACTCATGTTGATAGAAGAAAAATTGACAGAAGCAATTTTGGGCGCGGCCATCGAAGTGCATCGCTATTGGGGGCCGGGTTTATATGAGGAGGTCTATGAAAGAAGTCTGTGTAGAGAGCTGCAGCTTCGCCACATTGAATTCGACAACCAGGTCAACATACCCCTGCTTTACAAGGACGAACCCGTAGGGGACGCTCTTCGATTGGATCTCTGGGTTGAGAAAAAAGTCGTTTTTGAAGTTAAGGCCGTATCGGACCTTTTGCCCGTTCATGAAGCGCAAGTGTTAACCTACATGAGGCTCACGAATAGCCGTGTTGGATTATTGGTCAACTTCAACGTCAAACTTCTTAAAGACGGCTGGCGCCGTTTTGTTCTTTAATTTCTCCGCATCTCCGTGTCCTCCGTGGTTAAAATGTCTTCCGAACCCGCCATACGCGTCGAGCGCGTGTCGAAGAAATTCGCCCGCTCGCTGAAGAAGGCCATGGTCTATGGCCTGGCGGACATCGCCCGCGCCACCCTCCTGCCGCGCCAATTCCGTTCGCCCAACCTTGAGGCCAGAGTGTCGGATACTCTGGGGGCGACAACAGGATCATACCGGACACGGAAGACCGAACGCCCAACGCCCAGCAACGAGCAACCCGCAACGAGCAATCCGCAACCCGCCGATGGCCTTCGCCCGTCGGAGTTCTGGGCCGTCCGGGATGTCTCGTTCGAAGTCCGCCGCGGCGAATGTCTCGGCTTGATCGGCGCCAACGGCGCGGGCAAGAGCACCCTTTTCAAGATCCTTAGCGGTATCTACGGGCCGACGGATGGGCGGATCGAGATCCGCGGACGGTTGAGCGCGCTCATCGAGGTGGGGGCGGGTTTTCACGCCATGCTGTCGGGCCGCGAGAACATCTACATCAGCGGCGCCGTGCTCGGCATGAGCACGAAACTGATCGAGGAGAAGTACGAGCAGATCGTCGAGTTCTCCGGCGTGCGGGATTTCATTGACATGCCGGTGAAGTTTTACAGCTCCGGCATGCACGTGCGCTTGGGCTTTGCGGTCCTCGCCCACCTGGACCCGGAGATCATGTTGATTGACGAGATCCTCGCCGTCGGCGACATGGAGTTCCAGAAGAAGTGCATTGACCGCATCAACGAAATGCGCCAGGGCCAGATGGCCATCGCCCTGGTCTCGCACAGCCTCTACCGGATCGAGTCGCTCTGCCACCGCGTCGTCTGGCTCGACCACGGCCATGTCGTCATGATCGGCGAAGCGCGCGAGGTGATCCGGGCCTACCGGGATCAGCAGATACAGCTTTCCGCAGAGCCGGACGGACATGGGCTCAACGCCCGGAAGGCGACCGGGGCCCTGGCGGAATCTCCCTTCTTCATCATCCATCGCGCGGAACCTGTTCATGCGGATGGGCGGGTGGATGAACGGTTTGCTTATGGGGAGCCCATTGCCGTCCGGATTTCGTTCACGGCCCGGCAGCGGATTGAGCGGCCCCTGTTCAACTTGAGCTTCATGGTGGCCGGGGTCTCGGTTCTCGAGACCTCGATGTTGGTGGACGGGCAGGCGCCCGACTACGTGGAAGGTCCGGGCGAGATCACCAGCCGCCTCGTCAACCCCCGACTGCTGCCGAACGCTTACACCGTCGAGTTGTTCATCCGGAATCCGGAAGGCATGGTGGACCTGATGGACATGCAGGTTGTGACGCAGTTCACCATAACGTCAGAAGGTCTCGATCAAATCCCCCAGACGGGGCCTTATGCGCTGGGTCATCTTATGCATGGCAACATGTTGTACCAGCCTTACGAGTGGGATTTATCCCGCATTCGTTCGGCGGGGAAAGACGCCTGAAATGCGCGGAAACAAACAGGCGCCATGGAGCAGAATCGTGGCCTTCAGTGCGGCCTTGGTGTTCCTGGCGGGGTGCGCCACCCGGCCCAGCATCACCGGGTTGCAGGTACTGGCCCGCAAAGGCCGGCCCTTTGTGATCTTGAAGACGGACAAGGCGCTGGGCTGGGGCGTGGCCAATCATCCTATTCTTTGCCGTGTATCAGATAAACGAATTGCGTTGAGCTATTGGATTGCTGGTGACGGGGCCTATAGTGGGACGGCTCCGGTTTCCTGGCCGGTCTACAGCGATGACCAGGGCAAAACCTGGCAATTTGGCGACCCGTACGAATGGGCAGGGGAGAAGCCGCCGCCCGAATACAGCTTCATTGAGGCGGGGACCGACTTTGCCAACTACAACTTCGGCTACTTCATGGCCGCGGCGCAATTGCCCTCCAGCGAACGGATTGCTCACGCCCGGTATGCCGTGGCGGGTTCGCCCTGGACCGTGGCCGTCGTGCGCAGTTCTGATGGCATACGCTGGGAAGGCCCGGTCCAAGCGCCGATCAACATCCCTTCGGATTACCCGTATCAGCCAGCCGGTCTGGCTTTTGAACAGAAAGCCGTTGTGACTCCAGGCGGCAACATTCTGGTGACCGCTTATTGGAACGAGCCTTTTCTGTTCGAATCCCGTAACCGGGGCGCGTCATATGACCTTGTCTCCGTCGTGGCCACAAAGGCGGATGCCCCTTGGGGCACCGAGGGACCCTGTGAGCCGTCCTTGGCTTTGCTGCCGAATGGCGAGTTGCTGTGTATCATGCGCACCGGCGCTCCATGGACTGGGACGGGTACCGCCGTGGCGCAGCCCCTCCTCGCCGCCCGGAGCAAGGACGGCGGTCGGACCTGGGAATACCAGAAGATGCCGATTGTCGGTGTCATGCCCAAGCTGGAACTCATGAGCAACGGCGTGTTGGCTCTCGCCACAGGCCGGCCGGGGAACAGGCTGTACTTCAGCACGGACGGTGGACGGACATGGGGGCGGGAGGTCGTGCTGACGCGCCTGGACGGCAAAACCAGCGGATACTGTGATATCCTCGAAGTCGCCCCCGGCCGCTTACTCGCGGTGTGCGACACCATGGATACCGATATGACCGGTTTCTGGCTCTGGGAGCCCAAGGAGGTGAACGGCATCTTCGGTGTTTTCGTGAACGTCATGAAACTGTTCTAACCTGAAACAACCATCTTTCCGCCATCGCATCCCGGATCCATTCTCCATTGACCATCCACCACTAACCATAGGGTCATCCCATGATTACACTCCGCCCCTTGGACTTTCTCGAAAACACCCGCATTCTGATCACCGGGGGGACTGGTTCGCTAGGTAATAGGCTGATGCAAGTCATTCTTGGGGCTACGTCAGCGGCCCATGTCGTTATCTTAAGCCGTGATGAATTTAAGCAATATCAGATGCGAGAAGCGCAGGACGAGGCGGCTAGGCAACGCACCAGTTATTTCCTGGGCGATGTGCGGGATGCTTCCCGTTTGCGGCGCGCTTTCCAGGGTGTGGATTGCGTCATCCATACCGCCGCACTGAAGCAGGTTCCCGCTGCCGAATACAATCCTTTTGAGTTTATTAGGACCAACGTGGTCGGGGCGGAGAACGTTATAGATGCGGCGATTGATTGCGGGGTGTCTCGCGTCGTGGCTTTGAGCACGGACAAGGCTGCCAATCCCATCAATTTATATGGGGCCACCAAGCTCTGCTCTGATAAGCTCTTTGTGGCTGGCAACAGTTATAGCGGCAAGAAGAAAACACGTTTTTCGGTCGTCCGATATGGTAATGTGGTCGGCAGCCGCGGCAGCGTGATCCCGTTCTTCCTGGCGAAGCGCAAGAAAGGCGTTTTGCCCATCACCGATCCGCGGATGACGCGGTTCTGGATCACGCTGGATCAAGGTGCGGCCTTGGTGCTTAATGCCCTGCGCGAGATGAAAGGGGGCGAGATCTGGGTTCCCCGGATTCCTAGCCTGCGCATTACAGACCTGGCGCGAGTCATTGCGCCTGAATGCGAGACCCAGATTGTAGGTATTCGGCCAGGAGAGAAACTGCACGAGATCATGATCCCGGTGGATGACAGCCGTCAAACTCTCGAGTTTGACAGCCATTTTATCATTAAGCCGGCCTTCCCATGGTGGGGCGGGGACTGGCACATGGAGAAAGGCGGGAAGCCGTGCCCGGATGGGTTTTATTACGGCAGCGACAACAACACGGAGTGGCTGAACGACGCGCAGCTCGCGCAGATGATTACACGCTTGGATTTGCCGGACGCGCGGGAGTGGGCGAGCGAAAGAGGGCTGTCTCCCAGAAGCGGATCCGCCGGTGGCGGAGAGGCGGAAGACTGAGATCGCAGGGGGGACTTGTGGAGTGAGAGAGGATGGACTTCCGGTTGCCATCTTGAGGTGCGGATTATGACTGACTCAGCTTTCATCCCTCATCCTTCATCCGTTATCCCCTACGGCCGCCAGTCCATTGACGAAGCCGATATCGCAGCCGTAACCGAGGTCCTGAAGTCACAATGGCTCACTCAAGGCCCGAAGGTGAAGGAGTTCGAGGGCGCCTTTGCCGCGAAGGTGGGAGCGCGATATGCGGTGGCGGTCAGCAGCGGGACGGCTGCCCTGCACGCTGCCATGGCCGCCTTGGGCATTGGCGCGGGCGACGAAGTCATCGTCCCGCCGATCACCTTTGCGGCAACGGCCAACAGCGTAGTGTTTCAGGGCGCCACACCCGTGTTTGCCGACGTCGAGCCGGACACGCTTCTGATTGATCCGTGTAGCGTTGAGGAGCATGTGACGCGGAAAACCAAAGTTGTTATTACCGTGGACTATGCCGGCCAGCCCTGCCGCTACGATGCCCTGAGAAAGCTGGCTCGGAAGCACGGACTGGTCCTCGTTGCCGACGCGTGTCATGCGCTGGGCGCTGTCTACAAGGGGCGTGCAGTCGGGTCGTTGGCCGATCTCAACACCTTCAGCTTCCACCCGGTTAAGCACATCACGACGGGTGAAGGCGGGATGATCACGACCGACGATGAAACGCTCACGCAACGTATGCGCGATTTCCGCACCCATGGCGTCACGAAGGATCCCGATAGTTTCCTGTCCTCTGACCCCTGTCCTCTGACCTCTGAAAAAGGGCCGTGGCACTACGAAATGCAGGCCCTCGGCTACAACTACCGCCTAAGCGACATCAGCTGCGCCCTGGGACTTAGCCAGTTGAGAAAGCTTGATCGGTTCGTGACTCGCCGCCGTGAGATTGCTGCTCGCTTCGACAAGGCATTCCGCCCGCTGTCGTCAGTCCTCCGCCCGCTGGCTCTTGGATCCCAGACTTGCATGCACGCCTATCACCTCTACGTCGTGCAGGTCGATTTTCCAAAGCTCGGGAAAACCCGCACAAGGGTAATGCGCGAGTTGAGGGAGCGGGGCGTCGGCACGCAAGTCCACTACATTCCAGTTCACCTCCAGCCCTTTTACCGGGCCCGCTTTGGATGCAAGCCGGGTCAGTGTCCCGTCGCCGAGGAGGCTTTCGGACGTGTGCTATCCTTGCCGATGTATCCCGCGCTGCGCGATGAGGATGTGGAGCGTGTTGTCGAGGCTGTCCGCGGCGTCTTGAGCGACTGACCTCATGAACGTGGTCCACAATCTGGATTTGACATGGCGCGAGGAAAGCGTCTCCCGGATGGTCTTGGGAACGGCCCAGTTGGGTTTGAACTACGGGATCGCCAATACCGACGACAAACCTGCCGCAGATGAGAGTCGCGAGATCATCAAGGCCGCATGGGGGGGCGGGGCGTGTTTTTTTGACACGGCCCAGGGCTATGGAGACAGCGAAAAGGTTCTTGGTCAGTTCTTGAAGGAAGCCGGGGTGGTCGATCAGGCCGGCGTCATCACCAAGCTCGATCCGGGGTTGAATCCGGAAAACCCGAACGAGATCTACGACTCGATCGTCCGGTCGGCCGATCGGCTGGGAAAGCGGCCGTTATGGGCGGTTCTTCTGCATCGCGCCGAATGGCTCCGGTTCCTGGCCGGCGGTCTGGGAGAAGCCCTGAAGAAGGCGCGACGGGACAACCTGGTCCGGTTCCTCGGCGTGTCGGTTTACACCGTCGAAGAGGCCCGACAGGTTCTGACGTTTGAGGAAATGGACGTTCTGCAAATTCCGTGCAATGCGTGGGATCAGCGTATGCTGGCGTCCGGCCTGCTTGCGGAAGCGCGCAAGAAAGACCGATTGTGTTTCGTTCGCAGCATTTATTTGCAGGGCCTTCTGCTGATGACCGCGGCTCAGGTCGCCGCTCGTCTTCCGGACGCCGCCAAGGCGGCGGAATGCTGGTGGGCTGTTGCGGAAAAACTTCACATTCCTCCGGCTGAACTGGCCATGCGGTTCGCGCTGAGCTTGGATTGCCCGTTGGTCATTGGAGCGGAGCGCGCGGAGCAGGTTCGTACGAATGTAAACCTGATGAAGTTGAGCCCGTTGTCCAAATCGGAACGCGCCACGCTGGAAAAGGAAATGCAACCGCTCATTTCAGCGGATATTCTGAACCCTGCGCGCTGGCAGCAGGCGTAAAAATGACAAAAGGGCAAACGCGCAGCGTCATGGCCATCCTACAGGCCCGGATGGGTTCTTCGCGACTGCCGGGCAAAATGTTGCTGCCGATCTATGGGGAAAAGGGCGCGTTGGAACTCATGCTGGAGCGGGTGCGAAGAGCCCGCCTTCTGGACCGAACCGTTGTCGCCACCACGGTGTCGGCGCAGGATGACCCGCTGGAAAAGCTCTGCGCCCGGCTGGGGGTCCCTTGTTTCCGGGGCAGCGAAGACGACGTTCTGGACCGGTACTACCAGGCCGCGATTCGGCACGGACCAGCGTCGGTTATTGTTCGTCTCACGGGCGACTGTCCCCTGCACGACGGGCGCGTGATCGATGAAGCGGTGCAGTCCTTTCTCAGCCAGCACGTCCATTATCTTTCCAACGCTTGGCCGCCGGTTTATCCCGACGGCCTGGATACGGAGGTTTTTTGGTTCACGGCGTTAGAAACGGCCTGGAAGGAAGCCCGCCTCAAATCGGAGCGGGAACACGTGACGCCCTACATCCGCAACCACCCGGAGCGGTTCCGCATCGGCCACATCCCGGCGCGGAAAGATCTTTCAGCGCTGCGCTGGACGCTGGATGAGCCGCGGGATCTTCAGTTCATTCGCGCCGTTTTCGCAAGGCTCGGCGACCGCGAGTTCGGGTTCGAAGATGTTTTGAGTCTGCTGGAACGTGAGCCCGGGTTGGGGGACATGAATGCTGGAATGCAACGCAACGAGGGCTATCTGAAGTCGCTTCGGGAGGATCATCAATCGTGAAAGAATCTGCAGCGGGCGGAGGAAGGGGGCAACAGTTGTATCGCAGGGCCAAGATTTTGATCCCCGGCGGGACCCAGCTTTTATCGAAACGGCCCGAGATGTTCCTCCCGGATCAATGGCCGAGCTATTACGAGCGGGCCGAGGGCGCCTGCATCTGGGACCTGGACGGCAATAAGTACATCGACATGTGCATCAGCGGAGTGGGGGCCTGCCCGCTGGGATATGCCGACCCGGACGTGAATGCGGCCGTGATAGATGCCGTGAGGCGGGGCAGCATGAGCACGCTGAATTGCCCCGAGGAAGTTGAGCTGGCGGAGGTGCTCTGCCGCCTGCATCCGTGGGCCCAAATGGTGCGTTTCGCGCGAACGGGCGGCGAATCCATGTCCGTCGCCGTCCGGATCGCGCGTGCCTGGACCGGACGCTCGCAGGTCGCCTTTTGCGGGTATCACGGCTGGTCGGACTGGTATCTCGCCGTCAATCTGGTTGAGAGCGATGCCTTGGGCAGCAAGGGTCTTCTGCTCTCCGGGCTTGAGCCGCGGGGCGTTCCGCGCGAGCTGACCGGCACGGCCTGGGGATTCCGTCATAACCATCTGGAAGAGCTTCGGGACATCGTTTCAAAGACGGGGGGAAACCTGGCCGCCATCATCACCGAGCCGCAACGGGGCGAACGTCCGACGCCGGAATTTCTGGCGGGATTGCGTCAGATCGCGAATGAAACCGGCGCGGTCTTGATTTTCGACGAGATCTCCGCCGCCATGCGACTGAATACCGGCGGGGCTCATTTGCTTTACGGCCAGTCGCCCGACATCGCCGTTTTTTCCAAGTCGATCGGCAACGGGTTTGCCATCGGCGCCGTCATCGGCAAGGGCGAAGTCATGGAGGCGGCCCAAACGACGTTTCTGAGCAGCACCTATTGGACCGAACGAGTCGGGCCGGCGGCCGCGCTGGCAACATTCAGGAAACACGAAGCCCTCAACGTCCCGGAACGGTTGATTCATGCCGGGCGGCGGGTTCAGCAGGTCTGGAAGGACGAATCGCAGAAGGCGGGGCTCGCGGCCGAAGCGAGTCATCCCGAGATGCCGCCGCTCTCCCATCTCGTGTTCAAGTACCCCAACGCCAAGGCCGTCCAGACCCTGTTGTGTCAGATGATGCTGGAGCGCGGGTTCCTGGACAACGGGAATTTCTACGCCATGTATGCGCACACCGACGAGATCCTCGATCAGTATGAAGCCGTGGTCCGGGAGGTGTTTCCTCTGCTGGCGGACGCCGTGCAGCGTCAACGAGTGGAGGCCCTGTTGAAGGGCCCGGTCTCGCACAGCGGTTTTGCGCGGTTGACATCGTGAGAAGCGGTTGAAGACATGCGGCGGACGTGCCTGCCCGCATCGATACGCCCGCCAGCAACGCTTCGCGTAGCGATGCGGGCTGGCGAAGCGTTGCAGGCGGGGCAGTCCGCCCTCCACGTTGCCGTCAGTCAACGAATTCTGGAGGACGTGGTGCGGCTCGACGGAGCTCGCCGAAGTCCACGCGCGCCAGTTCATGATCAGGAATCGAGAATGCCCCCTCGTGATCCGACGGTACTGCTGATTCGTGCGGACGCCTCCGTCGCCGTCGGCGTCGGACACGTGATGAGGTGCCTGGCGCTGGCCCAGGAATGGAAACGTTCCGCTGGAGCCTGCGGAGGCAAAGGCCGAGCGGTCATGGCCGGCGTGGAATTTCCGGCGGGGCTGAAATCCCGCGTTGAAAACGAAGGGATCGAGATTCGTCCCGTTCGCGAGGTCCCGGGCAGCGCTGAGGACGCGGGACAACTGACTGAACTGGGCCGGGAAATCAACGCGGGCGTCATGGTGCTGGACGGTTATCATTTCAGCCGGGATTACCAGGCGCGTGTTCGCGTGTTCGGCGCTTTCCCGGTGATGGTGCTCGATGATTATGCAGAGATCGGCGGCCACGACGCGGATCTTATTCTCGATCAGAATTACGGCGCCGACGTTTCGTTGTATGGCACGTCTTCGCGGGTCGGCCGTTTCCTGCTGGGTACGGATTACGTTCTTCTGCGCCGTGAGTTCCGACTGCGTCGGAAGACGCCGCGCGATGTGGCAGACCGGGCCGGCAAAATACTGATCGCCATGGGCGGAAGCGATCCGGACAACCTCTCGGGAAAGGTCATTGAGGTGTTGCGCGGACTTCTGGACGATGGTGCGACGTTCAAGGTCGTCGCGGGCCCGGCCTGTCCTCACCTGGATGTGCTTCGGAAACGCTCCGGGGAATCCGCGGGGAGAATTGATTTGATCGCGGATTCAAACGACATGCCGGACTTGTTGGCGTGGGCAGACCTAGTGATCCTGGCGGGTGGGGGCACGTTGTGGGAGGCTTTGTGCATGGGGTGCCCGGTGGTGAGTCTGGCCCGGCATCCCGTCCAGGACGTGATCCTGGGAAAGATGGGGAAAGCGGGGATCATTGCTTACGCGGGGTTTGCCGCGTCCCTTGAAATGAAGGCATTTCAGGGCGAGATTATAGAGTTGGTTGCTTCGCGCCCACGTCGCGCCGAAATGAGTCGCAAAGGTCAACAGTTGATTGACGGCGAGGGCACGTCACGGGTTGTCCGCGCTTTGTTCGACATGGTCAGCAGCAAGAAGACAAACTGAAGTGAACACGAATCCATCGATCCTGCTCATTTTCCCCAATCCGATTGCCACCATTCCGGGCGGTCTGACCTACGTGGCCAAACGGTTCAAGCAGAACGGATTCGATGTGTCGGTCCTCATCAACGCCTTCCGCCATTTCCGCAGCATGGACAGCATCATGGATGAGGTTGTCCGCGTGAAGAATCCGGACGTCGTGGGGTTGGCCTTCGCGACGTTCAACGTTATAGAGGTGTACCGCCTGCAGCAACTTTGCAGGTCCGCCGGCTTCTTCGTGATCGCCGGCGGCAATCATCCCACGATACGGCCCGAGGAATGCCTGCAGCACGGTGCCGACCTGGTGTTCCGCGGCGAGTCCGAAACGGCCATCGACGAGTTTGCCCGATGGTTCAAAACCGGGCGCGACCCGGCCGCGCGCAAGGATCTGGGCGGGATAAGTTATGTCGACGTGGACGGGCGGTTTGCGCACAACCCGAAGCATCCACGCCTGCGCGATCTGGACGCGCTCGGGGACATGGATTTTTCGGCGATCGATCTGGACGAGTTCCGCGTCGCGGACGGTTCGGTCAAAGGCCTGAACGCCGTCAGCTGCGGGCGGGGCTGTCCCTTTGACTGTTCCTTCTGCTCGCATCGCGACTGGTACCAGTACGCACACCGGAGCGCCGACAGCATCATCCAGGAGATGGTCACGCGCCACGAGAAATACGGGATCACGAATTTCTGGATGTCTGACGAGACGTTCGTGGTCAAGAAGGATCGCGTCCACGACTTCTGCGACAAGCTGCTGGCGCTGAAGGCGCCCTTCACGTGGCTGATGGGCACGCGGGTCGGCACGGTGGACGAGGCACTGCTGAAGAAGATGAAGCAGGCTGGGCTGGCGCAGATCACCTACGGCGTCGAAAGCGCTCACGATGAGACTCTGAATCGGGTTCACAAGGGCTACACGGCCCAGCAGGCGTACGACACGGTGCTGCTGACCGGGCAGGTCGGCGTCCCCATGTACATCAACCTGATGACCGGCTTCCCATGGGAGACCCCGGAACATTGCGAGGCGAACATCCGTTTCATCCATGCTGTGGACCGATACGTCAACTGCTTCCAACTGTATGGGGCGGTCATCCCGTACCCCGATACGTCCATCTACGAGGAGTATCACGAAAAGGAAGGCTTCACCGACTGGTGGCTCAAGGAGCGGTACCAAGACGCCGGCATGGTGATCTACCAGAACGTCGCGAATCCGTACAAGGTCAGCACGTATTTCCAGCGGAACCTGTACGACGATACCTACGTGGCCGAGGACTATTTCTTCAAGTTCACGCCGGAGTACAAGAGGGCCGTGGCGCGGATGGGGCTGGTGATCGGCCGCAAGGCGATTGAGGCGGCGAGCAGCAGTCGCTGGCGCAAGCAGTGGCGTTACTCGCTGGGCGTCCTGTCGCAGCGCCTGTACGCGCTGCACCCGCGGCTGGAGATGAAGGTGGTTGGCTCGCTGAAAAAGGTGAACCGCCTGCACGAGACGCGGCTCACGGGGCAGTTTATCAAGAAATGAAGCGCGCGATCAGGCCATCTTCGCTGTTGGTGTTATGCCAGGACACGGGCTCCGCGAACGCGCTGGCCGCTTTCCTGGTGTCTTCGAACAGGGCGAGGGGCGTGTATTTCCTCGTGTGTCGGGAATCCGTGCGGGCCGTTTTCGAACGGCAGAACATCAAACCCAGTAGCGTTTTCCGGGATGAATTGTCGGTGGCGGAACTCGAAGACCTCCTGGAGCGGCCGAGACCGGCCGTGGTGTTGCTGGGCAGCAGTCTGGACTTGTGGACGGAGCGACGGTGTTGCGAGCTGGCGCGCGGACGGATTCCCTGCGTGAGCCTGGTGGATTGGTGGAGCAATTTCGGCCGGCGTTTTTCATCGCCGGAGACTCTTGACCTTCGCTATCTGCCGGATCGTGTGGGCGTCCTGGATGAGGACTCTCGCGCCGGATGCGTGGCTGAAGGCGTGCCGGAAACTGCGTTGACCGTTACGGGGAATCCTTATTGGGATCGGCTGCTCGGGATTTCGGAGCAGGCGAACTCCGCGGCGCGTGGCCAGGCCCGCGCGCGGTTGGGACTTCCCGAGTCCGCCGCCGTTGCGCTGCTGGTTTCCAGCGACATACGAAATCTGCCGCTGAGACTTGGATACACGGAGGCCGATTTCTTCTCGGCCCTGGCGCCCTTGCCGCCCCGCGCCGGGGATGGCCGCGATGTGGTCTGGCTCGTTAAGCCGCATCCGCGCGAGTCCGTGGAAGACACCCGCCGTCTGATGGCGAGTCATCACATAGACGCCCGCCTCCTGGCCGATGCGACGGGGGAGGAAGCGGTCGTTGCCGCGGATTACGTGATTGGGATGTGCTCGAGCCTTCTGCTGGAGGCGGCTCTGTTGAAGAAAAGAATCCTGTCCGTTCAGCCAGGAATGAATCCCGCTTCATTTCGTTATTTCTCCATATTCAAACGGCTTGGCATTCCCACGGTTACGCGGACGGCGGAAGTTCGGCCCTTGGTCCAGCGACTGGTCTCCGACGAAGGGCCCGTGCCGGATTTGTCGAAGCTGCCGCCGCCCATCGGCGACGGTCGAGCGGCCGCGCGCATCGACGCGGTGTTGGACGGATTTCACGGTCGCGGACCCGTCGCGAAATCGGCCCTGCTCAAGGAGACGGTATGAACCGTCCGAGCTACAAGTTGATTCAAGACCCCGAATACGGGTTCCTGAGGATCGATCCCGTTCCGACCCGGGAAGAGGTGGACCGCTACTACCGCGAGGAGTTCTATTCCAAGCTAAAAAGTTTTAACGACTCCGCCCTGGAAGTGCAGTTGGAGGAAAAGGAATTCATGGACAGCCGCTGGGCGGCCATGTGCGACGCGTGCCGCCGCGTGCTGGGTCGTGTGCAGGGCCTTTCGGTTCTCGATGTTGGCTGCGGGTTTGCGCAAGCGCTCCTCTATTTCCGGGAGCAGGGGATGGAGGCCAGCGGTTTGGAGCCGGCTCCCGAGGGCGTGGCGTATGCCCGCGCGAAAGGCGTGGAGGTTTTCGAGGCCGACATCGAGGATTTCGACTGCGTCGGTGGGCGTCGTTTTGACGTCGTGACCCTGATCAATGTGCTCGAGCATTTGCGGCAGCCTGCGGAAACGCTTCGGCAGATCAGGGACAAGCTGCTGAATCGCGGCGGGCTGCTGATCCTGGACGTGGCGAACGAGTTCAACGATTTCCAGACGACGGCCGACGCGGAGTATCGTCTGAACCAGTGGTGGTTGTGCCCGCCGAACCACATCAACTATTTTTCCGTCACGAGCCTGTGCCGCCTGCTGGAACGGTGCGGCTTCAACGTCGTGCACAAGGAAGCGTCTTTTCCCGTGGAGTTGTTCATGCTCCTGGGCGACGTGTACGTCAGGCATCCAGCGCTGGGACGCGATTGCCACAAGAAGCGGGTCCAATTCGAGCGGCTGATGCGGAAGCACGGAAAGGCGGACAAGTTGTCGCGGTTCTACCAGGCGCTGGCGGAACTGGACTTGGGGCGACAGGTGGTGGTTGGCGCGACCCCGCGCTGATGAAAGACGCAAGGGTCGCTATGGAGATCTTATGGAATTGATTGCATTATCCCGTTTTACCGGCGACGAGACCGAGGGAAGAATTCCGCCATTTTCGGAGCTTCGGACCATGCGGCCGCTGGAACTGACGCAGTACCTGGAAATCTATGACACGCTGGAGAACCGCGCGTACCTGTCGCAGTTGCTCGAGTCCGGAACGACCGTCGCTCCGGTGCGACGCCAGCCTCCGTCGCCCAAGTTCCTCAACCGGGGAGAATTTCCGCGTCGGATTGCGTTCGAAATGACGAGCCGGTGTAATTTCCTCTGCCGCATGTGCCCGCAGCAGAACCTGACGCGGCCGCGCATGGATATGCCCGGCACGCTGTACCGGAAGGTGATCGACGAGATTGACCGCTACGGCATTGAAGGGCTCTGGATGTATCACTTGGGCGAATCCCTCCTGCACCCGGAGTTCCGCGAAAACGTGGAGCACATTTCCAGCAAGAAAAACCTGGGCATCATCTGGATGAGCACGAACGGCCGCTATTTCACCGAGGAGTATATCCGGCTGGTCCTGCGGTCGAACATCACCTACATCAATTTTTCGGTGCACGCCGTCACCGAGGACACGTACGGAACCGTCGCGCCCCGCGAGAATTTCGCCACCGTGCAGGACAACCTGGCCGCGCTGTATCGGCTCAAGCAGGCGTCGGGTAAGTCCGGAACTCCCTTTCTCCGATGCCAGATGATCGAGCAGGAGACGACCCGACACGAGGTGGACCCGTTCATTCGCGACCATGTACGAAGGGCTGACCTAGTCAGCATCAACATGCTCGAATACGTCAATCTTCCAAACAATGCCTACGGCATGAAACAGCGCGCGCGGAGACCGCTGACGAATTGCCTGCGCGTCACGCGGAACGATTGCTTCATTTGTTCCAATGGGACGGTGACGTTGTGCGACGCGGCCTACAACGGCGAGATCTTCCTCGGCAATGTGGAAACGGAATCGCTGTTTGACATCTGGAATGGCAAAAAGCGAAAAGCCATCATGGACCTTAATGCCCGGGGCCGCATGAGCGAGATCCCGTTCTGTTGTCAGTGCACGGACTACGATATCTGATGTCGACTCAACCGCTCCAGGTTGCGTTGGTTCCCTTTTCGAAGGATCATGTTGCACAGACCTTCAGATGGGTCAGCGATCCTGATCTGCGCCGCACGTTTCTAATCCGCGGCGTGCCGACCTGGGAGGGTCACCTGGCCTATTCCGACCGGGTGCTCGCGGATTCGAGCCAGAAGGTTTTCGCGATCCTTGCCGCGGGACAGCACGTCGGCAACTGCGGGTTCAAACATCTCGAACCCGCGGCGAAGCGCGGAGAACAGTGGTTGTACGTCGGCGACCGTTCCTGGCGTGGCCGCGGGGTCGGCAAGGCCGCAGCGGAAGTCCTTTTGCAGGAGGGATTCCAAGCCCTGGGCCTTGAGCTCATCTACCTGCACGTGGCCGATTTCAATGAGCCGGCGCGAAGGCTGTATGAGCGGCTGGGATTCGTCGAAGTGCCGCTTCAGGATCCGTCGGGCGAATGGCAAATCCGCGGCTTTCGGATGATCCGTATGGAATTGAGGAAGCCGCGATTATGAAGGTCGCGATGATGCAGCCCGCGTTCCTGCCGTGGCAGGGATTCTTCGAGCTTATTGCCAAGGCAGATCGTTTTGTCTTTCTGGACGATTTCCAGTTCTCCGTTCAAAGCTACCACCAACGCAACCGCCTGTTCGTGAATCCCGGCAAGGCGGATTGGTACACAGTGCCGATCCGGAAAAGCCTGTCCTTCGGCGAACCGCTGAATCTCACGCAGGTCGCCGAGGACGGCTCGTGGCGGATGAAAATGTGGAAACGAATCCGGATGAACTACGCCAAGGCGCCGCATTTCGGTGAACTGTCCGGGCCGCTGCAAAACTGGCTGCTGCACCCGTGGGGGACACTGGCGGCCCAGAACATGGAATTCATCCGATGGGTGTGCGGGTTGCTCCGCTTGGCGCCGGAATTCCGCCTTAGTTCGTCTTTCCCCTGCACGGCGCAGCGCTCGGCCCGCGTGCGGGAAATCCTTCAATGGTGCGAGGGTCAGGTCTACTTCTCCGCGCGCGGTTCCTTCGAGTACATGTTGGCGGACGGCGTCTTCCCGATGGAGGGGATGGAGGCGCGCTTCCAGGATTTCCAGCCGAAACCATACCCGCAAGTGGGCAGCCCCGATTCATTCGTGCCGTGCTTGGCGATTCTCGATGCCCTGCTGAACGTGGGGCCCGAGGCGACGCGGCAACTGGTCGTCGGCGGGACTTCGCACTGGTGGTCGTGGGAGGAGATGAAGGCTGTGCGTGCCGGACGCGAGGGGATAGAGGAGCCGTCGGAGCAATGAAAATAGGCTGCAGAAAAATCGGGGCGGGCGAGCCGGTGTGTGTAGTTGCCGAGCTTTCCGCGAATCACAACCAGCATTTCGACGAGGCGGTCCGCCTCATCCACGCCGCGAAGGATGCGGGGGCAGATGCCGTCAAGCTGCAGACCTATACGGCCGACACGATCACGCTCGATTGCCGCAACGAGTATTTTCAGATCAAGGGGACGTTGTGGGCCGGGAGAAATCTTCATGACCTGTACAAGGAAGCCTTCACGCCGTGGGACTGGCAGCCCAAGCTGAAAAAGGAGGCCGACGCCCTGGGGCTGCCGCTCTTCTCGACGCCCTTCGACCGTTCGGCCGTAGATTTCCTCGAGCAGATGAACGTGCCGGCCTACAAGGTGGCCTCGCTTGAAATTGTCGATATTCCACTGATCCAATATATAGCGCGTCTCGGGAAGCCCGTATTGCTCTCGACGGGCGCTTCCGCACTGAAAGAGATCGAGGAGGCGGTGGCGGCGATCCGCGCGGAGGGTAACGATCAGATCGCCCTGTTAAAGTGTACCAGCGCCTATCCCGCGCCGCCGGACGAAATGAATCTGCGCACCATCCCCGACCTTGCGGAACATTTTAACGTGCCGGTGGGATTGTCGGATCATACGTTGGGCATCGCCGCGGCGGTGGCGTCCGTGGCCCTGGGCGCATGCGTCATTGAAAAGCATTTCACACTACGAAGAGCCAACGGCGGGCCGGACAGCGCATTTTCCCTCGAGCCGCATGAGTTCAAGGCCATGGTTGTGGCCGTGCGCGAGGCGCAGCAGGCTCTGGGCGCTGTTTCGTACGAGGTGTCAGAGCACGAAAAGGCCAGCCGGGTTTATCGACGGTCGCTGTTTGTTGTGGAGGACGTCAAGACAGGCGCGCGGTTTACGGAGCAAAACGTCCGCTCCATCCGGCCCGGCTACGGCCTGCCGCCGAAACACCTGGGCGATGTACTCGGGAAAAAGGCCACGCGAGACATCGAGCGCGGGACCCCGCTGAAGTGGGAACTCGTCGAGTAACCCAGATCATGCTGCCGCCTGTGTCAGCCGGGGGCTCCTATATTGGTCAATACGGCGAGATGGTCATATGCCCTGCGTATGTCTCGGCCTTTGAAATGGCGGGCTGAATCACTCCGCTTGCGAAACCCTGAAGCGGGTATGAATACGCAGACCGAAACAACCTTAATATTCATCGCCAATCGCTACCAGTGGAGGGCTGCCCAGGAGGCCGGGTTGCCGGGTCCCAAGGACATCATGGTCACGGCCAGCTCGGATATCTACTTCGCGTGCCGGTTGGAGGGCCGGTCCTGCCTGTCGCTCTGGGATTACTTGCCGCCGGAAGAATCGGTCCAGCATGAAAACTGGGCTTGGGATTTGTGCGATCGGATCGGGGAGGGCTTCCGAGACGCGTCAGATTCGGAAGACAGCGATCTAGCGCGGGTGATATGCTATGATGGTTTTCATCCGCTGGTCGCTGCGCTTAACCTGTCCCTGTGCATTTCCCGGGTGCTGACGGCCAAACAGCCTGGTCGGGTAAGGCATTTCGCGGAAAGGCAGCAGATGTTCTGCTTGGATGGGGGTACCAGGCCAGCGCCCGATGTTTTTAACCTGCTGGTTGCCTTGCTTGCCGGGCGGCGCGGTATCCCGGTTGAGACGCTGGCGCTCTCCGAATCCGTCCGGACGGCGATTCGAATAGACTCCGCTTCACCCCTGCAGGGCAGGTATTGTAACAAGGCGGAGTTTCCCCGCGATCCTGTCCGTGCCATCGCGTTTACGCAGAGCGTGTTTTATGCAGAGCAGGAACTGCTTATTGAATCGCTTTGTCGGGATTGGGGTGGCCACGTCTTGACGGTCATGCCGGACCCGACCAACTTGGACGGCCCATATCTTTCGTGGACGCACCTGCGCCGGTTACCAGTGGATCCGCCAGGCTCGCCGGACGAGAAGCAGGCGCGGCAAGTTCTTGCGCGCGCTTTAGCCGATCTTGGGCTGCCTGAATACGCCGCGGTGCTTGGCAGTCCTGAATATGCCTCATTTTTTCTGCGAGGCTGGAGGGAATGGCTGGCGGCAGCGGCGATTGAAAGGGGCATTGCCCGGTTGTGTGCCCTGGCCTATCGTCCGGCGTACGTCCTGTTGCCCTACGACGTGGAAGGCGTCGTGCGAAGTATGGCGGGAGTGTGGAAGGCCTGCGGCGTGCCGGCTCTTTCGGTGGACCATGTCGGCCTTACCGTACAGGATATGGAGCGGCGGAACATAGGCGCGAGCAGCCATGCCGCCGTTTGGGGCCGGTACGACGCGGCGGCCCACCGGCGCTGGCGCGATCCCGCTGCGCGCATATTCGAAACCGGCAGCATGCGCCGCGACCTGGGAGAAGCCGCGGAGTTGGGGCAGCGACGTTGCACGCTGAAGTCCGCCCGTACGTTGAGGTCGACCGTTCTGGTGATCACGGCGGAATATGGCTCCGATCTTATGGCGTACGGGGGAATAGCCGGGACGGAGGAGGTCCTGTCTTGGTGGGAAGGTCTGTGCGCCCTTTCGGTTCGACAAACCGGATGGGACTGGCGGCTCAAGATGCATCCCCGCTTTGACCGCGCGGTGTTTTACCGGTATGTGCTGTCGGCGCAATCGCATCGGTTGGAACAGGTGTCTGGTGAACTTGTCGCCGCCTTGGAAACCGCGGACGTCATGCTTCTCATGGTCAACCCCTCGACCAGCGCCGCGCACGCCATCTTGGCAGGAGTTCCGGTGGTGTACTTCAAGCCAGCCTCCACGCCCGAATCCTGGGCTTCCCCGCTGGAGAAAGGCGGGGCGTCGGTTGTTTCGGATTTTGCCGGGCTGGAATCGGAATTGAAGCGCCTGTTCGGCGACGCGGTTTATCGACAGCAGGTCGTGGTGACACAGCGCGCATTTCTGGACCGCGCCCTGGTGGCGGTCGGCGAAGCGTCCGTGGAGAAGGCGCGTGGTGCGTTGGACGAGTTGATTCGGAGCAGAGCTGCCGCGAAAGGACCGGACGCTGCCGCCCGTTGGCTGCTGGATCTGCTCATGATCGTAGATTATGGAATGCGCGGCGCTTTGGGCTGGCCCGCCTTCAGGGATCGGTTGCGCGAACTGGGTCGACGGGGAAAAAAGCTGACCTTTGAACATCTGCCCGGGATCCAGACTGCCGACCTGGCCGACATGTTAATGAACATCACCTTGGTGGCGATCTGGTGGCGGCCGGAGCAGGAGCGGCGCATCGGTAAGAACCGGCCCTGGCTGGGACGGATCTTGTGGCGCGTTTATCGCGCCCTGCCGGACTCGATCCGCCCGCTCCCCATCTGGCTTCTTCCCTACTTGAGGCGGACCCTGGAGGAGGAGCCGCTTTTCAATACGGACTCCCGGTTCTGGCGGTGGATCGGATCCCGGAACCCCACCGTCTCGCGGGGGCCGCCAATCCCCGATAGACAGATGTGATGAAAATTTTACTCGTCAACCCCCGAATCCGCCCGCGGCACCCGCCCAGCGATTTCCCCATCGGTCTCGGGATTATCGCGTCCATCATGCTTCGGGAGGGGCACGAGGTGCGGGTCTATGACGACAACGCCCTGCGGCCCGACCCGGAGGCCTTCCGGCGAGACTTGGCGGGGATGCCCGAGCCCGACGTGGTCGGCATCGGTGGGCTTATCACGACGTACACCCATCTCAAGAAAATGGTGCCGGCGCTCAAGGAACGATTCCCCCGCGCGGTCTTTATCTGCGGCGGCGGCGTGACCATCGAGCCGGAGGTGATCTTCGAAAACTTACCCGTGGACTTCTGTGTTCACGGCGAAGGCGAACACACGTTCCGGGAATTGTGTGCGGCGTTGGAGGTCGGGCGCGGCAACGATCTTGCCGGGGTTCAGGGGATCAGCCTCCGGGACGTCCGTTCCGGCCGCATTATCACCACCGCCCCGCGCCCGATCGAGCGAGACTTGGACCGCTTTCCGTTCCCGGCCTATGACTTGTTCCCGTCGGAGCTCTATTTTTCCAACAACCGGGGCCAGATTAAGTTCTGGAAGAAGGGCGCAACCGTTCAGCGGTGCGCCCCCCTCGTGTGGAGCCGGGGTTGCCCCAATGAATGTACTTTCTGCTGGCGCATGATGGGCCGCACGGTTCGTTTCCGGTCCATGGACAATCTGATGCGGGAAATTGCTTTCCTGCGGTCGCAGTACGGCGTGGATTCATATTTCTTTTACGATGAATGCATCAATGCCAGCCGGAGCAAGGCCATGGAGTTTGCCCGGCGGCTGCTCGACGCCGGTTACGCTGCGCCCTGGTACAGTCATGCCCGGACGGATCGGTTTGATGATGAACTGGCGTCGTGGTTCAGCCGCTCGGGGTGCATCGGGTTGAACTTCGGCATTGAGAGCGGCAGCGAAAAAATGCTGAAGCTTATGCGGAAACGAGCGGATCCGGAAAGGGCGGCGCAGGCGGTGGCCGTGGCCATGCGGGCCGGCATAGCGCCGCAGTGCACCTTCATCATCGGCACGCCGGGCGAAACCCGGGCGACCGTGCGCGAATCCGTTCAGTGGATTCGCCGGACCCGGGTGAAGCATTTTTCCTTCTTCTATTTCACCCCCTATCCGGGCTGCGAGGAATACGAGCGGCCGCAAACCCAGGAGCGGATTCGCCGACGATACGACAGTCGGAATGCGTACTTTTCCATCCTCGGCGATGCCTACAACCTCGTGGTCAATTTGACGAACGTATCCGACGCGCGGCTGATCCGGTGGCGGGAGTGGGCCTACCGCGCCGCCAGGGAGAGGCCGCGGGAGCGCTGGATCCGCCGCCTGCTGGAAATCGCTTCCTTGGTGAAAAAGGCGGCGGCGCTGCTGGTGCAACCGGCGCGATGGCGAACGGTCATCGCGAACCGTTTGCGCCGTTCGGGCTGGTACGAATTTCGATCTCCCTAGGATCTGGCCATGAGCGGGAAAAAACCATCGCTTCTGATCCTCTGCCATCACCCCGAAGTTCGCGCCGGGGCGTGCATGGTAACGATGCGGACAGTCTTCCTGGGCGTGGCGTCCACGTTTGCGGCGTCGGGTCGCCGGGATGTGGCCTATGCGCATCTGGACGGGCTGGGATCGTTGCCGCGGATCCTCCGTGCTGTGCGACGGGATCCAAACACCATCCTCTTGTTCAACAGCGTGAATGCCCTTCGCCAATCGCCGGCGCTCTGGTTGCTGGTCTTGAATGCCTGGTTTTATAAACGAAAGCAGGTGGTCTACTGGCACGAAACCGCCTGGTTGCTTCGCGAGGCCTGCGGGCTGGAAGCCCCGTCCGCCTTCCGTCGCGGGTGGCGCAAGGCGATCTTTGCCGTGTTCCGGCATTTGCTGGTCAACGTGCGCACGCGGCACCTGACCACCGCGATTCAGAATAAACAACTGGTCATGTTCCTGCTGGGGGTGGATCCGGATGTAATCTACATTGCGGGGAATGCCCTGGAGGCGGAGCGCTATCCCGTCCGCGACCGGCGAAAGACCACGGAGGCCATCCGGCTGTGCATGGCCGGCAGTCCCTGCCGCCGCAAGGGATTTGATCTCTTTCTGGGCATGGCCCGGACGTTCGCCCAGTGGAAGAATCGGCCGGTGCAGTACACGTGGTTCGGAGGGACCCCGGAGGAATTGGCCCATGTCCGGGGGCCCGCTTATGGCGCCGTTGTGGACCATTCCGGGATCCTTCTCCCCGGCCATCTCGAGGATCTTGGCGCCGCGCTTGCCACCCAGGACATCTTTATTCAGACCAGCCGCGACGAACCCTTCGGCTTGGCGGCCCTGGAGGCCCTGGCCTGTGACCTGCCCGTGTTCTGCTTTGACTCCACCGCCATGGCGGAGATCCTCGATCCGGACTTCGTCTGCACGGACCTGAACGACATGATCGATAAGATCGGGGTCTATCTGGACAATCGGGAACGATACGAGCCGGGCTGCTTTCGGCGGATCGCGCTCGGATTTAACAAGGATCGCTTTCTGAAAGCCTGGCGAGCCATGGAACGGGATTTTGGATTCACGCAGGGATTGCCCGAGGGCGAGAAAGTGCGCGTGACCGGCCGCGTGGAGCAGTCGAAAGGCGAATGAATCGATGAAAACGCTGCGAGAGCACGTAGACCTTCTGAGAAAAAAGCCTTGGGGACGACGCCTCGAAAACACCCTGCGATTCAGGGGGCGCCTGCTGGTAAGTGTGGGCGACACCAACTCCAGTTTCTGGTGCCCGGGCTGGCGCACCCTGGACATGGTGGACGCCGATCACATCTGCGACATCCGCAAGGAGAAGCTGCCTTTCGGCGATCACAGCGTGGACATCGTCAACTGCTCCCATGTGGTCGAGCATTTGAGGAAGGGGGGCGAAAGTGCTTTCTTTTATAAAGAGGTGCTACGGGTCTTGAAACCGGACGGCCTTTTTCGTGTGGCGACCCCCGATGCCGACAGGCTGCTGGAAAAATACAGGGAGGGGGACTGGGCGTATTTCTTGAGGGGCGACGGGCTGCACATGATGTACCAGATTCAGAGCCGGAAACTGCCCCCCGAAGTCCTGCTGATTCACAATCGGCTTGTGGGTTGGTTTGCCTCTTACAGCGGCCGGCTCGACACGGCCGGAGGCCCATTGGTCGATAAGGAAGAAGTGGACCGGCGCGTGGCCACGATGGACGCGGAGGATTTCAGCGACTGGTGTATGTCTTTGCTGGAGCCCGGCCGGATCTACGCCCATGTGAATGTGTATACCTACGAGCGGCTGAAAAAGGATCTGCTGGAAGCGAAATTCCAGCGGGTCGAACGCCTTGATTTCAATCAGTCGTCCGCCCCGGAAATCGCTCGCTTTCATGTGGATCGAGAGGCTGAGCGTGATTACAGCATCTACTGCGACGCCATGCCTTAGCCCCGGAGCCGCCTGTGTTTCGAACAACCCTGAACGAACCCGGCGGGGTTGAATAAAGGCAAATGAAGGAAACCGAGAGGGGGAAAACAGCCAATCCCTCATCGGCGATTGTTAATTCCTGGTTGAAAATCCCGAACCCCGGAGCCCCCCATGAGCCTGTTTATCATTGCCGAGATCGGCATCAACCATAACGGCGACGTCAAGATCGCGAAGCAGTTGATTGACGTCGCGAAGGATTGCGGCTGCGATGCGATCAAGTTCCAGAAGCGGACCATCGACCTGGTCTATACGAAGGAATTTCTCGCCGCGCCGCGGGAAAGCCCCTGGGGGACGACCCAGCGCGCGCAGAAAGAGGGCCTCGAGTTCGGGCTGGAGCAGTACCGGGAGATTGACGCCTATTGCTGGGAGAAGGGCATCGAGTGGTTCGCCTCCGCCTGGGACATGGAGAGCCAGAACTTCCTGCGCCCGTTCAACCTGAAACATAACAAGATCGCCTCGACCATGATTGTCTGGGAGGATTTTTTAAAAAGGGTGGCATCCGAAGAGAAGTACACGTTTATTTCTACGGGTATGTGCGAGCTTCGGCACATTGATCGCGCCGTGGAGATCTTCCGCGCGGCCGAGTGTCCTTTCGAATTGATGCACTGCGTCTCGACCTATCCGGTGGAAGATGAAAAGACCAACCTCCGCGGCATCCAGACCCTTCGCGACCGCTACGGCTGCAAAATCGGATACAGCGGCCATGAAGTGGGGCTGGCCGTCTCCTACGCCGCCGTGGCGCTGGGCGCGACGTCCCTGGAGCGCCACATCACGCTGGACCGTGCGATGTACGGGTCCGACCAGGCCGCCTCGGTCGAACCGTCGGGGCTGCGGATGCTCGTCGGCGCCGTGCGGAAGATCGAGAAGGCCCTCGGCGACGGCATCATCCGCCTTACTCCTGAAGAGTTGCCTCAAGCGAGGAAACTGCGAGCGCATATCCCGGTCAAATGGGAAAAGTAGGGGCCGGGGCGTGCATCACGGAATAGGCAGAAAACGCCCCCTCTTGCGAACTCCCGTCCAGTTCAACAAACTATAAGATTATGATTACAATCGCCATCATTCCAGCCCGGGGTGGATCCAAAGCGATCCCGAAAAAGAACATCATGGACTTCTGCGGCCATTCGCTGTTGGCTTGGACCGTGGCGGCGGCGCGCGGGTGCCCGGCCATCGACCGCGTGTATGTTTCCACTGACTGCCCGGAGATCTCCGCCGTGGCGCGCCGCTACGGAGCCGAGGTCGTCCGGCGTCCGGACGACATTTCGGGGGACCGGGCCACGTCGGAATCCGCCCTGATCCATGCGTGCCGGGAGATCGAGAAGGCCGGGAGACGCCCGGATCGGGTCGTCTTCCTCCAGGCCACGTCGCCGGTGCGGGAGAGTTCCGAACTGACTGGCGCGCTGGAGCATTTTGAAAAGGCAGGGCTGGACTCGCTCTTCTCCGCCTCGGTGCCCGAGGACCTGCTGGTCTGGTGGGAAGAAGGCGGGCAGTTGAAGAGCCTGAATTACGATTTTCGAAGCCGAAAGCGTCGGCAGGAGTCGGAAGGGGGCGGACGGTTGCTGATCGAGACGGGATCGTTCTACGTGACCAAAACGGACCTGCTGCTGGAGACGGGCAACCGGCTGGGCGGCCGGATCGGGACATGGATCGTACCGGTCTGGAAAAGTTGGGAAATTGATTCCGCCGACGGCTTGGCCCTGGTTGAGTCGTTGATGAAGATTCACCAATTGGACAAGAATCCGCCCGTGCCGGTGAACGGGTGAGGGAGGTCGGAAGCTATCCATGACACAAAAAACACAAGAACGCGTCGTGTATGTCAACGGAGAATACGTGCCGGAAGCGGAGGCGCGGATCTCCATCTACGATTCCGCCCTGATGTTCGGCGACATGGTCTTCGAGATGACCCGGTCGTTCCACAAGAAGCAGTTCAAGCTGCGAGAGCACCTGGCGCGGCTCATGGCCGGCGTGAAGATTCTTCATATACCCCTGAACCAATCCGTCGAAGACCTTGAACGCGCCTGTCTTGAAACGATCGAGCGGAATGATCCGGGCTTTGCGGCGGACGACGAGCACCGGTTAATGATAGATGTTTCACGCGGCTTGCTGGGGATTTACCGGGGGGTGGCAGGGCTTCACAAGGGACCGAACGTCATCATTGCAGACTTCCCCCTCCACTGGACGGTTGCCGGCATGGGCAAGCTGTTCGAATCCGGCATCAACGCGGCGATCACCAGCCAGCGTGCCATCCCCGCGATCCTCTTGGACCCGAAGGTCAAGAATCGCAGCCGGGTCCACTACTTGATGGCCAATATTGAGGCATCGAAGCTGGAAGGGGAGGACAACTGGGCCCTTCTCCTGGATCCGGACGGATTCATCGCCGAGGGGACGGGGGACAATTTTTTCATCGTGAAGAACAAGACGCTGATCACCCCCGAGGGCCGGAACGTCCTGCGGGGGATCAGCCGCGCCTACATCATGCAAGAACTGGCCCCACAACTAGGCTTGCCGGCCGTAGAGAAAAACATCGAGCCGTACGACGTCATGACCGCAGATGAGGCGTTCATGACGGGAACCCCCTTCTGCATGATCCCGGCCACCTCGCTCAACCGCGTGCCCATCGGGGACGGGAAAGTCGGGCCGGTGACCCGGTCGTTGCTGGACGCGTGGAGCCGGAGTGTGGGCGTGGATATCGTCAAACAGATCCAGGCCTGGGACCGGCAGCGGACCGCAGACGCTTCGGGCGCCCCGACGCCGTACTCGTTCAAGGGAAAGAAGTAGGAGGGCGGCATGAACTACCTGGAATCTCTGTTTTCACTTTCTGGCCGGGGCGCCGTTGTTACCGGGGCCGCGCGCGGCAGCGGCCGGGCCATGGCCGAGGCCCTGCTGCGGGCCGGCGCCCGCGTCGTGCTGGCCGACCTGTTGGAGCCCGAACTCAACCGGCTCGTGACGCGTTTGAAGAAGGCCGGGTTGAGAGCCCGGGCGTATGTGGCCGACGTGACGAAGGCGGACGATCGGGTAGCGCTGATTCGGTTTGCAGAGAAGGTGACCGGACACGTGGATATCCTGGTCAATAACGCGGGGATCACCCTTCCGCATGCCGCGCTGGATTACCCGGAGGGAAACTGGGATCGGACATACCAGGTGAACCTCAAGGCCCCGTTCGAGCTGTCTCGGATTGTCGCGCGCGCCATGGCCCGTCGGCGGAGGGGCGTGATTCTAAACATCACCAGCCTGAACGCCGAACTGGCCTTCCCGGATAACCCGGCGTACATGGCTTGCAAGGGTGCGCTCAAACAACTCTCCAAATCCTTGGCGTTGGATTTGGGGCCCCGCGGGATCCGGGTCAACAGCATCGGTCCCGGCTATTTCCGAACGGAGATGACCAGGGGCAGCTGGGGCGATCCTGCCCGGCGCGTGGCGCGGGCCGCACGCACGGTGCTGGGGCGATGGGGCCGGCCGGAGGACCTGGCCGGCGCAGTCATTTTTTTGGCCTCGGACGCGGCTTCCTATATCACTGGCCAGGACCTGTACGTGGACGGCGGCTGGCTGATCAAGGGATTGTAGCCGCGGCTCAATCCGCGTTGCCGCATCCGTTAGGATGCGGGTAAAACAATGCATCCTATCCGCCCGCGTCGTGACCGGCGCGGCTACGTTGCAGCCCATGCCCATTCCCATTCATATGATCTATATCCCGTGGGGGAAGGACCAGAAGCTGCTGGCGGATCTGGACGCCTTTGACCACCAGCCCTGCGAGAACATGAGGCAGTATGCGGCGGGATTTGAGGTCAAGCTGTGGACGCATTCCAGAATACAGGAGCTTTGTCTGCAGCACTATCCGTCCATATGGCGGACGATCAGTACGGTGGCGCGCCCCATGGTGATGGTGGACCTGTTGCGATGGCTGGTCGTCTATCATTTCGGCGGCATTTACTGGCAATACGATATGAATCCCCTGGTGCCGATGGACCGCATCCTGCCTTCCCCGGGGAAAAAAGCGCGGGTCTTTACGGAATTTGTATTGGGTCCGGAGGAATGCCTGAAAGCGGCGGCGGAACCCATTCGCCAGGGCGAGCCGGAAGAGCCCCTGCGGATTGTAAACCAGGCCTTCTCGGCCGAGCCCGGACATCCCTTTATCAAGGCCACGCGGGATTTGATCCTGGAGCGGATACAACGCTATGAGCTGAAAACCGACTACGATCTGCTGTTTATCAGCGCCAATGCCGCGGTCAGCACGGCCTATGACCGTTTCGGCAAGGGCGATCCCACAGTGGAGCTTGTTTCGCGGCCCGAAACGCGGGAAATAATGAAGATCGACTACAAGGGGACTTGGCGGACCGACCGCAAGCCCGACCGCCCGGAAGCCGCCCGCCCCGCGGCGGTCTCGCCCCTGTCCAAGGTGGCCGCGCTCTGCAAGAAAACGATCAAATCCGTGCCGCTCGCGGTCGGCGCCTACCATCGCTTTGTGCAGCCCCATCCCCACGAGACGGCGTTCGAAAAAATGGCTATTCCTTCAGAATGGCCGGAGACCCTCGTCGAGGCCATGCCTGGCCTCGTCGCCGACTTCGGTATCCATTCCGTGCTCGAGTTCCCCTGCGGAGACTATTCGTCCCGCAAGGCCGAGGCGTTGAAGGGGCTGCGCTATATCGGCGGGGGTCCGGTTCGCAAAGCGATTGACCGCACCCGGCGGCAGGGCCGCCGGGAGGGCGTATCGTTCCGGTTAATGAATATCATGTATTCCTGTTTTCCCCCGGTGGATCTGGTGGTCTGCCGGGACTTTCTGGTCTATCTCGACTATCGCGAGATTTTTGAGGCTTTGCGCAACCTGGCCCGGAGCCGATCCACCTATCTGCTTACTACGACCTATCCCTTGTTGAACAGCAATTGGGACAGCGCTCTGGGCGATTGGCGGCCGTTGAGCTTCACCTTGCCTCCGTTTTCATTCCCTCCGCCCGTGTTGATCCTTCCGGATCGCGACGAGCAAAGAAGGCCGGATCGCTCGCTGGGGCTGTGGAAGATCGCGGACTTGACGATCAGCCCATACGTGAATGGACAGCAGAAATGGTAGGGCGCGCTCGCTGAGCGCGCCGCGGCGGCTTGGGCCAAGCCGCCCTACCCAAAGACAGGAACCCCCTGCTTGCGCCGGCGACTGCGGCATCAAATTGAATTCCAGCAAATCGTAGCTGCGCCCCTAAGGGTGCGGAAAATGCAGGACCAGGCCTGACCGTATGAAACGTCTCATTTTTGCCCCGGGCATCTGTCAGATCATAAACGCCGCCGCGGCGTTGGCCCAGGAACGCGCGGATGGGGGCGGGGGGGCGGGGCACGAGGACGTGCTGGTGCTCTACGGCAGCTATCCGTTCTCGGACATGTCCCGTGCCATGGAGCAGGCAGCGCGGTGCGCCTGGAACTGGCGGGACATCCGGTGGGCGGAGGAGGTTTTGGTTTGTCATTTCCCGACCCGCCGCTTCGCGCCCATCGCGAGGCAGGTTCTTCATGAGAAACTTGGTTCCACGGCGGACGAAGTGTGGGTGTCCAAGCTGGGGCTGGAGCCGGCGAAACTGGTTCTCCGCGCTTACCCGGAAAGCCGGGTGGTCCTGTATGAGGACGGCGCGGAGGAGTTTATTCCCCAGGAGATCTTGTGCGGCATGTCGCGCCTGAAGCGGTTGAAGCCTTCCGGCTGGCCCGGGGGGCTGTGGAGGGAACTCGGGCACTGGGCGCCGGATCCCGAATGCCTGGACCTGGATGGCGTCTGCACCCGGGACCGCCGCCGTGCGACCGTGCTGTATTCCTTCCTTGAGCAGTACTTGGGCCTTCCTTCGTACCTGGCGGGTGTTCCTGTTGTGCGTGTGTCCGGCGAGATTTTGAAAGAGCGCCTGCAGGCCCTGACGCCGCTGCTCGATGCGGCGGCCTGCCGTCAGCCGGAAAAGCGGCCGGAGGAGGCCGTGGTCCTTTTCCTTCCGCAGCCCTTTGCGGTCCTGTTTCTGACGACGGAGGATGAGTATGCCTTGTATCGGTCCG
This sequence comes from Verrucomicrobiota bacterium, assembly GCA_018823105.1. Classification (GTDB taxonomy): domain Bacteria; phylum Verrucomicrobiota; class Kiritimatiellia; order CAIQIC01; family JAGNIJ01; genus JAGNIJ01. The sequence goes on from JAHJJH010000240.1 coordinate 52,301, forward strand.
CGGTCATGGAAATACTGAAAAAAGGCTACACCATCCTCTGGAAGGAGCACCCGCGCGAGACCACCCCGCTGGCGCCGCGCCTGCAGGAGGAGACCGGCGATGAACGTTTGAAAATCCTGCGCGTCCGGCAGCAGATGCCGGTAGAATGCCTGGTGGCGGGGTGGACCCTGGCCGGCGTCGTTTCGGTATCTTCGACCTCGCTGTTTTATCTGAAGGGATTGTATGGATATCCTGCGTACACGGCCGCCGCGGGGATTGGGATGGACCGATGGCTGAAAAGAACGGATGCCGAACTGGCGCGAATGTTCGTCCAGACTCTGCCGGGACTGGATCGGTTGCCCCCGGCGGAAGGACGGGAAAAGGATCAACTATGAGCAAAGCTCGCAACTGGTCGGCCATTAAGTTGCTGGCCCTGGATTTTGACGGAGTGATGACGGACAACCGCGTGCTGGTGGACCAGGAGGGGCGGGAGGCCGTGCTGTGCCATCGCGGGGACGGGCTGGGGATCGGGATGCTGAAAAAAGCCGGGATCGAAGTGGTCGTGATTTCCATGGAGCCAAATCCGGTGGTGTCCGCGCGGTGCCGGAAACTTAAAATTGACTGCATCCAGAAGTGCGAGGAAAAACTCCGCGCGCTTCAGCAGATCGCCGCGGCGCGCGGCCTGAAACCAAGGGACATGGCCTTCGTCGGGAACGACGTCAATGACCTGGAGTGCCTGCGCTGGGTGGGCCTGCCGATCGCCGTGGCCGATGCCGAGCCCGAGGTGCGGAAGGCCGCGGTCTATGTCACCCGGCGCCCCGGCGGCTACGGCGCCGTGCGGGAAGTCGCAGAGAAGATTCTTGAGGCCTGAGGAGCGAACAAGCGATCCCGAACACTGAACACTCCCCAACCCTTCACAGGCATCCTTATGATCCGACAAATCGTTGTTTTCCTGTATCACTACCTGCTGGCGGTCGGCGCATGCCTTTACCTGCTGACCGTCGGGGTGTTCCGCTCCGATCGCCGGGAAATCCTGCACGAGATCCTGTTCCGCCTGGGCTGGCGAAAACGTCCACCGCCCGAGCCCTCGGGACCGCCCCTGTTGATCCCTCCAATCCAGGTCCGCGAACTGCTGCCCGCCGAGTCGGTCTTCCGTTTGCTGGAACCCGATACCACCAGCGGTAACGTCTCGGGGTATGAACTGGCGATCATCAACGCGCTGGTGGTGGCGGTCCGGCCGGCCGCCTGCTTCGAGATCGGCACGTTCGACGGCCGCACCACGATCAACCTGGCGGCCAACGCGCCCGTGGAAGGCCGTATCTATACGCTGGATCTCCCGCCGGAAGGGCTGGGCCATACGCGCCATTC
>JAHJJH010000241.1 GCA_018823105.1 Verrucomicrobiota bacterium
CCGTCCTCATTATTTGATGATTTGCGCCATTGCGCAAATACACAAGAAGTACCCGCCCAGGTTTCGAGAATAAGGACGGGGGCGGGTCGCTGGTCGGTGCTCCGGCGCGTGAGGAAGCCGGCGGGTTGCCGCCACCCCAGCCGGTCCATGACCCGGCGCGCGACGGTGCTTTTGCCCGATCCGATGGCCCCGGTGACTATGATCCTCATAGTATGAATTTGATAACCGTTATAGAGAAATTCAGGTGGCCGTCGCGCTCCGTCGCGACGGCTGCCCGCGCGCGGAGCGCACGGGCCACCCCGAGCGCTTAGCTTCTACGTCTGATAAACAAAGTTGTGTAAGACCCTGATTCCGAACCCCCGGGGCAAGAAGCGGGGTCGTCCAAGGGTCAGGCCATTTCCGAGACGTCGTCGGCGAGTTCCTGCGCGGCTTCGATCGCCGTCGCCTTGCGCTCCTCGGCGTCGAGGTGGCGCGGGTCCTGCCCGTCGGCCCAGGCGATCGAGAAGTCCGTGATACTGATCGAATTGAAAATGGCGGTGAGATGCGGCGTGAGCTGGTCCTGCGGGTCGTTCTCCTTTACGATGTCCCCGGAGGACGCGAGCAGGATCACCTTGGTGATGTGGTGCAGGGGGATGATGCTCCCCGCCTCGTACTTGAAGACCACGCCGGGGACCAGGACCTGGTCCAGCCAGGCCTTCATGATGGCCGGCATGCCGCAGTTCCACAGCGGCATGGTCAGTATGAGCACGTCCGTTTCCTCAAACACCTTGGTCTGGCTCAAGGCATACGAGGCCGCGCTTTTCTCGGCCGTCGTGGGGATATAGCCGGGCTGCAGGATGGGATTCCAGAAATAGCGGTAGGCGTCGTTGGTCAGGAAGGGCGGAGGGTTGTTGTACAGATCCATGTTGGTGACGTTGATGTCCTTGTTCGATTCCGCCAGCCGGGCAAAGAAAGCGGCCGCGAGCTGCTTGGAGCTCGAGATGTCAATGGGCTTGGTGCTGGCGCAGATGTGCAGCAGGTTCATGTCTTCTCCTGTGGGGCCGGGTGGCGGCGTCGCCGGAGCCTTCGCTGTACGGCGCGCGAAGCCATCCGCCTTTCCTCTCCCGGTGCTGTTTACTTTGTTTTTCCGTTTTCGTTTGGTACGGCCAAGTCACTCCTGCCCGTCCTTTGGAAAATCCGCCGGTTCCGGCAGCGGATTCATCAGTTTGGCCAGGTAGTTTTCCAATTCCCGCCCATATTCCGTGTCTTTCCCCAACTGGGCAAGCTGTTTGTGAACGAGCACAAGTCCCTGGCTGCCCACCTCAGCCTCCTCGGCGTTGGGGTAGCGGCGCCGGGGCTCGGCGTACAGGAAGCGTTGAAGCAGCACAACGAACTGGGCGTTCTGGCGCACGTGGTCGGGCAGCAAGTCGGGCAGTTGTTCCGCCGCCTTCATCTTGAACGCCAGCAGGTCGGCCTCGCTTTTGCCGGCCGGATCGAGAAGGGGCTGGCCGCGGAGCATCTCCAGGCCGACGACGCCGACGCTGTAGATGTCGCTCTGGGCGATGCTCGCCTCGCGACGGTGCGTCTCCGGCGCCATGTAGAGCGGCGTGCCCAGCAGCAGCGTGACCTTTTCGTTGAGCCGGACGGCCCGGCCGTAATCCACCAGTTTTACGTAGCCGAGGCGGTCGATCATGATATTGGCCGGCTTGATGTCGCTGTGCACAAAACCCATCTCGTGCAGCGTCTCCAGCCCGCGCAGGGCCTGGCGCATGATGTAGAGCGCCACGCCGGGCTGGATGCAGACCTTGCCGCCGTCGAGCCGGAAAATCACATCGGCAAAACGCGCCCATTCCGCGGCGGTGCAGCGGGCCTTGACCTGCTCCAGGTGCCGCCCGTCCAGCAGGTAGCGCAGGCTGACCCCGTCCACGACCTCCATCTGGATGTACCCGATGCCGTTGCTCTCCTCGTAAATTTCCGGCGCGACGAGGCTCGGGCTCTTGACGAGCTGGAGCTTGGAGGTCTGGGCGGCGATGCGGCCCATGTCCGTCCAGTATTTCTTGGCGCTGGGGTAGATGCCGGGGTCGAAAATCTTGATCGCGTGCCGCGTGACGCATCCCCGGGCGCCCTGGCGAAGCCCCAGGAAGACCACGCCCTGCCGACCGCGGCCCAACTCCTTGAGAAAGCGATAGGCCACGGGATAATAAATGGCCTGGGCCCGCAGGATGGCCCGGTAGTTGGCCGTGAGCTGCTGGCTGCCCATGCCCGCGGGCTCCGCCGATGTCTCCGCCATCGTGGTCAGATCGGCCGCTGCCGACAGGTCCGTTTCGGTCGTCAAATCCTGCATGGGGTCGCGATTCACGCGCCACAGTGTACGCAGGAACCCCGAATTGGCAACAGCAGACTGCCGGCGCCATGATGAAACCTGAATCTTTAGCGAACATGTAGGGCCGCCGCTTGCGGCGCGCCGATGCACGGCATCGCCGCGTGGGGGCACGCGGCCTACATCATGACCTGTAGGCCCGGTGCCCTCACCGGGCGTTTCACCCGAACAGACAAAAAGGCCGGACTCGTTAAAGATTCAGGTGGTGAAAACAACTTAAGACGGGCAAATATCCTTGACCTCTATCTCATTTTGAGGGAAATAGTCTTTGCGGTGGGCATTGCCATGCTGGGGGTACGGGGAAACACGGGGCTTCGCGGGAAGCTTGGCAAGAGGGAGGTCAATTTTCTCGTGGACCTCTCTATTTTACCCCTGCAATCCGCCATTGTTTTATTCAGTCCCGCCAGGGTTTCAACCGGCCGTCTTACCATTCCAGTCAATGCGAGGTCACCATGAAGACATCGGCCAGGGTGAGGATAGGACGCCGGGTCCCGCCTTCGCCCTGCGGGCTACGGCGGACAAGCAGGGGACCCGGCCTACAAGGGATGTAGGCCCGGTGCCCGCACCGGGCGGAATGATGAAATGGTGACGAATGGACATATCGGCGACCGGGTACAAAGAACGCCGGGTCAGGGGACCCGGCCTACAAAAGAAGGTCGTGATGAAAAACAAATATGGGCTCGGCATCGGCATCCTGCTGCTGGCTTGCAGTCCGGCTTTGGCCGCCAGCATCATCCTCAACGGGGATTTCGAGGAGCATGGCGGCAGTTGGAACACATGGTCGAACTGGGTGTGCTGTGGATCGAGCGGCACCCTGGAGCAGGGCTATTACCGCAGCGCCACGACCTGCGCCAGAACTTGGGCCCACGAAAGCGGGCTGTACCAGGACTGCGTGGCGACGGCCGGTGTGGCGTACATCGCCAGCGCGTATCTTTACACACCCACGGGGGATAGATATGGGTGGGACGCAGCCTCGAATACGTACGCTTGCGTGCGGCTGGAGTTCAAGGATGCGGGCTCGGGCGATCTCGGCGGCACGGTGGAGAGCGCGCACTTCACGCCGGACAACCCTGCGGATACGTGGACGTACCTCTCGGTAACGGGCGTGGCGCCGGCCAACACGGCCTACGCAAGAATCGTCCTGGGCATCCGGGGTGCCTTGCCCGGGGCGGGCACTGTGGCATTTGACGATGCCAGCGCTGTCGAGGAGCTTACGTCGCCCTTCCACTACGTTTCCACGAACGGCGCCCATCAGACGCCGTTTACGAACTGGGTCACTGCCGCCACGAATATCCAGGCGGCGGTGGACGCCGCCGTGGACGGCGACACGGTGCTGGTGAGCAACGGGGTCCCTGACTTCAACTTTGAAATGCGACAAAAGTTATAAATCATAATAAGCCTCCTCCGGGCAGAGAAGGTTCAAGACTTTCCTGGGTCTGTCGTTTAACTTTTCGGCAATCGCATTGCAGCCCAACTGAGTCAGGCGGCTCA
>JAHJJH010000242.1 GCA_018823105.1 Verrucomicrobiota bacterium
CAGGCCAGCCTGGACTGGGGTAAAAAGGAAATGGGCCTGGCTTGGCCCTGGCCCCGCGAAATCTATTCCGCGCTCCTGGACTTCTGCGCCCGCGGCGGCGCCCGGTCCGTGGCGTTCGACGTGGTCTTCACCGAGCCCTCCTTCTACGGCGTGGCCGACGATGAAACCTTCGGTGCTGCCATCGGCCGGACGCGCGCATTTGTGGCCGCCTTGTATATAGGCGGCGAGACCGCGGGCGACGCGGCCGCATGGCCGGAAGGCGTGCTGGAACCGTGGCCTGTCTTCGACGGGTTATCCGATTGGCTTCGTACTCGGACGGCGAGGGCCCACCGCGAAGTCCGCGCGGCGTTTCCCGTGCCGGAACTTGTCCAGCCCGGCTTGGCCTGGGGTAATGTCTCGGACCAGCCCGATTTCGACGGGGTCTTCCGCCGTGCCGCGCTTTTCCGCGTATTTGACGGCCGCGCGGTGCCCTCCCTGGGCCTGGCCGCGTGGCTGGCCGATCAGAAGGCGGCCGGCTCCAACGTGACAATACGGCTGGAGCCGGAATGGCTCCATGTCGGCGACCGCCGCATTCCGATTGACCGGAGGGGCCGCGCCACGCTTCGTTTCCTGGGTCGTTCCGGCACGCACCCGTCGTTCAGCGCGGCTTCGGTCATTCAGTCGGAACTGCGGTTGCGCGAAGGCGGTGAGCCCGTGGTGGATCCGGAAACGCTCCGTGACAGCTATGTATTTTTCGGCTTCAGCGCGCCCGGCCTACTCGACCTGCGCCCCACGCCGATCAGCCGTGTCTTCCCCGGCGTCGAAATACACACCACGATGTTGGATAACTTATTGTCCATTAGCTATTTACGCGATGCTCGATCCGGGGCCGTGGTCCTGGTCACGCTGCTCCTCGCCTTCTTGAGCGGTGTGGCGGTCACCCTCGGCCGGAAGGCGTGGCAGAACGTCGTCGCCTTCGCGGTGTTCCTGCCGATCCCGCTCGTGGCGGGATTCGTGGGCTACCGCGCGGGAGTCTGGTGGCCGGTCGCCGTGGGCGAAACGGCCGTGCTGCTCGCGCTGGTCGGCGCCGTGGTGGTGAACTACGCCACCGAAGGGCGCCAGAAGGCGTTTATCAAGTCCGCGTTCAAGTTCTATCTTGGTGAGACGATCATTGACCAGTTGCTGGCCGATCCGTCGCGGCTCACGCTCGGCGGCGAGAAGCGCGAATTGACGATCTTCTTCTCCGACATCGAGAAGTTTTCTTCGTTCTCCGAGCGGCTGGATCCGACCCGGCTCATCGGACTGCTCAACGAGTACCTCTCGGAAATGGGCGAGATCATCAAGGAGGAGGGCGGGTACCTGGACAAGTTCATCGGCGACGCGATCGTCGCATTCTGGAACGCGCCGGTGGCGCAGCCGGACCACGCGGCCCGCGCCTGCCGTGCGGCGCTCTTGTGCCAGCGGAAGCTGGCGGAGCGCCGCGCCGAATGGCAGGAGAAGTACGGGGCCGAAGTGAAAATGCGGATCGGCCTGAACACGGGCGACGTGACGGTCGGCAACATGGGATCGCGCGACCGGTTCAATTACACTGTCCTCGGCGACGCCGCCAACCTGGCCTCGCGGCTCGAAGGCGCGAACAAGGCGTTCGGGACCTACATGATGGTCTCGGAATCCACGTGGATGAAAACCGGCGGGGTGTTTGCCGGCCGCGAGTTGAGCCGGCTGACGGTCGTGGGCCGCAAGCAGCCCGTCGGGGTCTATGAACCGACGGGCTTGCCCGGCGAGCCCCGGCCGGAATGGCACGCGGACTTTGAACGCGCGTTGCACCTGTTCTTTGAAGTGAAGTTCGGGGAGGCCCGGCCGCTGTTCGAGCGGCAAACGGAGGATCCGGCGTCGCGGGCGTATGCCGAGCGATGCCGGATGTACATGGCGAACCCGCCCGCCGGGTGGGACGGCGTGTGGAGCCTGACGGAGAAGGGGTGATATGAAGATAATCTTTGGCGGGGTCAGGGGGACCAGTAGCATCGCCCAGCCCGATTTCATGCGATACGGGGGGGAAACCACCTCCGTGCTGGTTCGGGGCCGGGCCGGGGAGGCTGTGATCCTGGACGCCGGGACCGGCATCCGGACGCTGGGGCGCCGCCTGATCGAGAACCCGACCAGCGAAGTCCTGCTCCTCCTGACGCATTACCACCTTGACCATATCATTGGCTGGCCGTCTTTTCCCCTGTTATACAGGCAGGGCGTGACTCTCCGTGTGGCCTCGTCGAACGGAGGCGGCGAAGAAGCCGGGCGCATTCTGTCGCGGTTGATGAACCAGCCCTTCTGGCCCGTCCAGATGGACAGCGTCCAGGCGACCCTGCGGTTCGAGGAAACGCCGGACCGGTACGGGGAACTGCAAATCCGCTCATGCCCCGTTCATCATCTCGGCGGGTGCGCGGCCTATCGGTTGGACGAACCGGCAACCGGCGCATCGCTGGTCTTCGCGACCGACATGGCATGGAAGTTCTCCTCCGAGGAGGAAAAGCGCGATTTCCTGCGCCTGTGCCGTGAGCCGTCGCCCTGCGGGCTTCTGCTCTTCGACGGCCAATACAGCCGCGCCACCTACCCGTCGTACACGGGGTGGGGGCACAGCAGTTGGGAGGATGCCGTCGAGGTCGCGAGGGCTGCCGGCGCCGGACAGTTGCTCGTCATCCACCACGCCCCGGATAGCCGGGACGAGCAATTGGATCGGATCAAGCGCCGCATCCTGGTCGCGCTCCCGGGCTCTGGCCTGGCCCAGGGTGGCATGGAGGTGGAACTGTGAACCATGCCATGCTGCCCGTGCTTCTTGAGGGTTCCCTCCTGCTTGGCATTTATCTCCTGGCCATATTGGCGACGAGTCCTTTCAGGACGCGCGTTGAAGGTGAAAGCCGCAAGGACCTGTCCGCCGGCCTCCGTTCCTTCCTTCGACTGACAGCACGGCCATTGGCCGTCCTTATCATTTCCCACGTTGTCATTCAACTGCTGCGGCTGAACGACGGTGCGGCGACCTGGTTGGAGGGACACCCGAAGCATGCAGCGGCCTGGCTGACTTTCTGGCTCGTGGTCCTGGCCCTGGGGGTGATCGAGGCCGTTATCCAACTGGGGTTCCGCCTCCGGGACAAGCCGTTTCGGATCCCGCAGCTCATGCGCAACATCGCCCGCGGGCTGATCCTGCTGCTGGCCGCGTTCGCCATCCTGAAATACCAGTTGGGGATCAACATCTCGCCCCTGCTGGCGTCCACGGCCCTGGTGACGGCCGTCGTCGGCTTCGCGCTCCAGGGCGTGCTGGGGAACCTGCTGGGCGGCATGTCGCTGCACGTGGTCGGCTCCGTCATGCCCGGCGACTGGGTGGCCATCGGCGACACGGAGGGGGAGGTCATCGAGACCAACTGGCGGGAGACGCGCCTGCGGACGGTCGCCGGCCACATCATGATCATCCCCAACAGCACCGTGGCTTCGTCCGTGGTCCACAACATGACCCGGCCCACGCCTCTCCGGCGGCACGCGGTCCACGTCGGCGCCAGCTATTCCGATGCGCCGGGGGAGGTCCTCGAGGCCCTCCTCGAATCGGCGCACGCCGTGCCCGAAGTCCTCCGCGAGCCGGAGCCTTCCGCCTACGCGGTCGAATACAAGGATTTTGGAATCAATTACCGCCTGCGCTTCTGGACGAACCGGTTTTTCGACCGCACCGCCGTGGAGGGCGACGTGATGCGGATGATCTGGTACCAGTTCAAGCGCCGCGGGATCGAGATCCCGTTCCCGATGAGCGACAAGCTGCTCAACGACTTCATGGCGGTCGTCTTCCGCCAGCGCCGCATGCCGCCGGAGAACCTGGATATCCAGCACATGGTTCGCGATCTCCAGCGCAGCGATTTTGCCGGCCGCCTGCTGGTGGATGAGAAGGGGCAGACGCTGCTGTCGGAGGACGATCTTGGCAGCCTGGCCCCCGCCATCCGCCGCGTCCGGTTCACCGCCGGGGAAACGATCTTCCGCCAGGGCGAGCCGGGCGAATCCTGCTACGTCCTCGTCCGGGGCCGCGTGCGGGGGCGGGTGGAATACAACGACTTGCGGCAGGCCCATGAATTTGATCTCGGCCCCGGCTCGCTGTTCGGGGAGATGAGCCTGGTCACCGACCTGCCGCGTACCGCGACCCTGGTCTCGTCCGGCGAGACGGAGGTCCTGGTGATTTCCCGTGAGGCCTTCACGCGTCTGCTGGCCCTGCGCAAGGAGATTCCGGAGATCCTGGCCCGCATCGTCGCGCAGCGATCGGGGGCCAACCTGGAAGCCCTGGAGCGCCTGAAATCCATGGGAAGCCTGAACGTGGCCGAGACGTTGAAGCGGGAGAACATTTTAAGCCGCTTCCTGCGCCTCCTGGGCGTGAACAGGTAAAACACAGCCGGATCACAGTTAATTAACTGTGATCCGGCTGAAATCAGGCGCGACGACTCGCAGTAAGAGACCCGAACGTCTCGCCCGTGTCATATCAACGGGCGATCATGATCAGGATGGCGGTCACGGCCAGGAAAACTCCCGCATAACTCGCCGGGGAAAGCACTTCGCCCAGGAGCAGCCAGCCGAGGAGATTGCTGAACACGATGGAGGCCGCGCCCAGCATCGCCATGGTTTTGCCCAACGGCACGTGGGCAAAAAGGTATAGTTGCCCGAACATGGCCACCTGGCGGATGACCTGGTAGGCCAGGAACCACAGGCTCAGGAACGTCGCCGCTTTGAAGCCGTGCCGCCCCATGTACGCCCGCCCCATGAAATCGCTTGCGGAATACAGAAGCTGCGTACCCAGCAGGATCGTCAGGATTTTCGGCATGGCATTCTCACAAGTGGCGGCCGGGGTCATCGCCCCCGGCTACAGCCTGCACGTCACGAATCTGAACGCGCTGTAGCCGCGACCGCTGGTCGCGGCCTCCGGGTCGCCAGGGCCCGGCCTGTCCCTCAAGTAGACTCCTGGCCGCGCTTGATGTGCAACTCGGCGTGCTTGCTGGTCACGTAACTCTTCGGGGGGACGCTTTCCATCAGGAATACGTTGCCGCCGATCGTGGACCCCTTCCCGATCACCGTGTCGCCGCCGAGGATCGTCGCGTGCGCGTAGATCACGACGTCGTCCTCCACCGTCGGATGCCGCTTGACGTGCTTGACCGGTTGCCCGTGCTCGTCGAGCGGGAAGCTGCGCGCCCCGAGCGTCACCCCCTGGTACAACTTGACGTGGTTGCCGATCCGGGTGGTTTCGCCGATGACCACCCCCGTGGCGTGATCCATGAAGAACCCATGCCCGATCTCCGCGCCGGGATGGATATCCACGCCGGTCTGGGAGTGCGTCCATTCGCTCATCACGCGGGGGACGACCGGCACATTGAGTTTATAGAACTCGTGGGCCAGCCGGTGCGAGGCGATGGCCAGCAGGCCGGGATACGCCAGTTGGACCTCGGCATACGTCAGCGCGGCCGGGTCGCCCTCGTAGGCGGCCCGGATATCCTCCACCAGCAGCTTTCGTATGTCGGCCAGCCGCTGGACGAAAGCCTGCATCACGCGGCCGGATTCCTTGTGGACGTCCACGGGTTTCGGCGCGCCCTCCATCCGGGCCGCCTCGCCCATCCATCGGAACGGGAGGGCCCGTTCGATTTCCGGCCGCAGCAACCGCCAGGCTTCGCCCAGGCGTCGGACCAGGAAAAGGCCCAGTTCCTCGGCCTCGATGTCGGTCTGGGACATCCTTCCCGGAAGCATGACATCGATCAATATCCGCAGGCCGGCCTCGATATTGGTCGTGTTGGGGTACGACCCCAGCAGGCTGTCCGCGCTGTCCTCGGGCGCGCCAGAGTAAAGCGAGAGCAATCCGGTGGCCGCCTGGCACAGGCAGTATTCCGCTGCCGGGCCGGCGCATTCAGGCAAGTGAGGATGCTTCATGCCCAGTTCTCCGTTTTCCATCGCTGAAACGTACTCGACGCCCTGCCGCGAATCAAGAACGGCTTCGGCGACCCTCCGCAACCCCCGGATCGGAAAAGCGGATTTGACCGGCCCGGGACCGCATGTTAGCGTGTCGCGGTGTGGTTTCGGGACGGGGTCCGAGACCCCGGTGTCGGGGCGTAGCGCAGCTTGGTAGCGTCCCGACCTCTTGAGAGTCGGGACTTGGGCCCCGCACCAGAGCCTGCGGCTCGGTGCGGGGTAAAGTGCAAACTCGCCCCGCGTTTCGCGGGGAGGTCACGACCCCGCCAGTGGCGGGGCAAGGTTCAAACTTGCCGCGCCGCAGATCGTATAGAAAATCGAATGCCGAGTTGGAAGTCGGGGCGTAGCGCAGCCTGGTAGCGCGTTTGCTTGGGGTGCAAAAGGTCAGGAGTTCAAATCTCCTCGCCCCGACTTCCCACTCGGATTTTTTACCCCAAGCGGCGCGGTCTCCTCGCCCCGACACCGGGGTTTGACATTGGCCCCGCAGGAGACGGTCTGCTCCAGAGGTACAGTTCCCCGGAGGGGCTACTCCGTCACCCGGACCAGACCGGCCTCGAGCAGTTCGCGACAGAAGGCGCGGACATCGGCGAGGGCGGTTTCCCCGGCGACATCAAAATCCTCCGCGAGCAGGGAGGCGATTTGTTCGGCGTCCCGGTTCCCATCGAGGGCTCCCCAGATCGCCTCGCCGACTTCGTCCAGTACATAGATCCTCTGGAGATCGGCCAAGTGCTGGCGGATAGGCACCAGCAGGGTCTCCCCGGCGATCCGGCGGGTGACGATATCTGCATTCTGGTGGTAACAGACAGGCATTTTTCTATCTGTAGGGCCTTCGCTTGCGAATGGCTGTTCCAAACGGCGCGCCGCAAGCGGCGACCCTACATGAATTATCGCCCCACTCGCAAGCGCAGGAACAGCCGATTCGCGCCGGCCAGGGTCTGCCGGTGGATCTTCAGGCGCACGGTCTCGGTCAGCCCGTTGCCGTCATCCACGACATCCGTAACAACGAGGGACTGAAGGGCATCCACCCAGGCCGGCGTAAGCAGCGTGCTGGCCGCGTCGACAAGATAGTCCACGTCGCTGACGTGGCGGCGGCGCTGGTATTCGAAGATCCACAGATAATCGGGGTCATCACGGAAGCGAGTTCCGCGCAGGCCGAAATCCCGGCCGTCTGCTGTCCGCGGGTTCCAGCCGAGGGCATACTCCATCAGGTTGATCGCGCCGTCCGCATCGCTGTCGGATGTGGCCTGGCCCACGGCGGGGTCGGCCTGCTCGGCCGCGGTGAAGAACTGATTGCGCCACGAGTCAAACGTCGGCGCGGCGTTGATGGCCGCCGTGCCGGCAAGCCGCATGGCGGGATCGCCGAGGAGGTTGTAAATGGACGGCAGGTAATCGCCGGCGCCCTGGAGATCGGCATATTGCCGGTACGCCTGGAGGCAGGCGTCCCCGAGCCGGGTCTGGTTGTTCAGGAAGACCGCCTGGTAATAGGCCTTGGCCAGTTCCCTGGCCAGGGAGTTGTAGGACAGCCCCGACGGGGCCCACACGGCGCTGGCGCCGCCCTTGGAGCTCAAGAGCAGCGTCTCGGCCAGGCAGTCGAGACCGGGGATGGGGAACTGGCCCGCGGAGCAGGTCAGGAAGACCATCACCGGCAGCCGGGTGCTGTTGGTCAGGCTGGCGACATCGGTAGACTTGAGCAGTCCCTCCGACGCGAGTCGGTCCGTTCCGCCGTGGCCGAAATAGGTCATGTGCCCGGCGCCGGCCTTCAGTTTGGCCAACAGGGCGGCCCGCGTGGCCGCCAGGGTGTTGGTGGCGAGATAGGTCGAGAGGGTCTCGTAATCCCGCGGGGCGAGAACGGAGACGGAATCCGCCGTGTACGGGAAATCGCCGGCGTCGTCGGGATTGTCGGCCGCCAGCAGGAACTGCTGGCGCCACATCCCGCCCTCGCCGTCTTCAAAGGCGGCGATCTTGTTGATCATCGTCGTTAACTCGGCGGCGGTCGAGGCGGGCAACCGGCCGAGGGCCACGTCGGCCACGCCGTCCTCGTCGTAGTCGACAAACCAGGAATCCGACACGTAGAGACCGTGCGGCGTGCCGCGCATCATCACGGGGATCTTGTTGTCGGTCGCCGGGAGGTAGCCCTTGTAGTCGTACGTGCCCTCGCCGGCCAGCAGGACGTACGCGGGCGGTATCTGCCAGTGGTCGGCGGCCCATGCCAGGAAGTCGCGGATGACCGTGGGCCCGGCCAGCCCGTCGTTGAATTCGTCGTAGAGGTCCTCCAGCAGGACCAGCGCGACGGATAGGCCTTCCGCCGCACGGCGGTCCACCAGCGCCTGGGCGGCCGCGGCGAATTCGGCCGGGGTGACGACCACGTACTCGGCGGCATTTTCGGCCGCCTTCCAAGCCGAGGCCGTGTCCGCGGCCAGCGATTTCGGCGCCGGGACAACTGCCGGGTCATAGGCCACGTACACGCCGCCCGGGCTCGCGGGCCCGAAGCCGGCCTTCCCGTCCGCCACGGTCACGCCCGCCAGGAGCAGCGGCTGCAACGGATCGCGCACGTCCAGCACCGAGATCGAGCTCCCGCCGAAACCGCCCAGCGTGAGCGGAGTCGTCTCGCCGGCCGGCAGTATCAGTTGCCCGTTCGCCGCTTCGGCGCGGCGGCGGTAGGACAGGTCGAAGCTGTTGACGTACACCACGCTGTGCGGGATGCCGCCGTCCAGCAGGGCCACGATGCGGACGGTGTTGGTGCCGTCGATCAGCAGGGCCTGGCTGAAGTCGCACGCCAGGTCATGGGCGGCCTGGCCGGCCCAGGAGGCCTCGCCGATGGGGGTCCCGTTCAGGCTGACCTGCACATGGTGGTCGTTGCCCGGCCCGGCCGACGTGGCGCCCTGCAGATGGACGGTGAGCACCGCGTCGGCGCTCTCGTCGGCGAGGGAGGATGCGACCAGCGTGAAGTTCTTCGTCCCGTACTGCGCGCTGCCGGCGGAGAGATAATCCCAGAACCAGTAATCCGCCGCCGGATCCTGGAAGAAGGCCGTGGCGGTGAACTTGTTCTGCTCGATGTGCAGGGTCCCGTCGTAC
>JAHJJH010000243.1 GCA_018823105.1 Verrucomicrobiota bacterium
ATCTGCTTATGGCTCATCGTGGCTCCTGTAACTTTGATCGGTTGACGGAACTGCAGAGTATAGGCGGATTGCCCTTTCTTTTTCCCTCTCTTTTGTCGCGTTTACTTTATGAATTCGGGACGTCGAACAAGGCGTTTGAGGGTATCGTTTTCCGCGGGGCGCGAAAAACTCACCCACATGCTGACGTTAGGTGGCTGACGAGAGTACCGAAAGGGAAAGGATTCGATTTGAAGCGCATGAGCGCATCCTATTCTACGCCAACCCGCGCGACCCAGAGGCAACCGTAGCGCTCGACCATGCATGCGAGCAACTCAAGCGCTAGAGAACACGAGAAGGGAGTCCCGTTTCTCGTTTCTTACTCCGTAGTGGAAGAAGATGATGCCTGACAGCAACGGTGGTCACGATGAAGTGACCCTACGTCGTCCATTGATGCGGCCGAATTCTCTGACCATGGATGGAGAACCCACGTGTTGCCCGGTTTCGCCCCACTGATCGTCGACATCCTCCAGACCCTCAGCTCTGAGGCACGCAAGATACCCGCCGTCGCCGGTGGCTGGGATGGTCTCCTCGCGGCCCTCGACGGCTGGGGCCGACGCGTCACCGAGAACGATAACGAAAGGGCCCGGCTTCTTCACCTCCTGGTCGCAGATCATGAACTTGACCGAGGGGAAGTCAGCTGGTGTCTCGGGTACCTGTACTCCCACCTCGTGAACAAATACCAGGGTAGCATCGCGGAGTTCCTGGCCGTGCGCGAGGTGAGTATCTGGCTCTCTGAACAAATCGCGGCTGAACGGCTCGGAGCCGACATCCTGTTCGCCCCCGGAGATGAGATCCTCGAGCGCCGAGTATCCGCTGGCAAGAGTCGTTGGGACCGGGGCGCAGATGGCCTTGTGCTCGTGGATTCTGGCGATGAAGGAGAACTCTCTGTCGTCGGGATTGTGGAGGTGAAGTCGTTCCCGACCACGTACACAGCCGTCCACCGGCAGATCGAGCGCCACGCGGCCCGGCTCCGCCGAGGGGGCCTTCGGATCGGTGATCGCCACTGGTCGCCAGAGCGATTAAGAGCCGCTTGGTGGGATCGGCGGTGCGGTTGGCAGGCGGGAGCGAAGGACGAGGACTGGGCCAGGGTGCTTCGGATCCTCGTATCGGCCCGACCGCGCAGCCTCCGACCCACGGATGCTCCGTTGCCCCCATGCCACAGCCTGCAACTCCCGGCGTCGAAGACCCTGCTAGCGGCGACTGCCTACGAGTTGACGGTGCGATTCCTCGAAAGACTCGGACGTGAGGCATTCCGGGCGGGTAGCCCGTGGCCCGAGATGACCCCTGAAGACGCGGCGGTGAACGCCGTCAAGCAGGCCCTCTACCATATCATTCGCAACCGGCGTTCGGATGAGCCGACCTTCGCCCGGATCGCTCGCCGTCTCTACAACGTCTATGGGTTCGGCTACTCCGACGCGGATGGGCATCGCGACATGCTCTGGACCGACGGACACGGCGGAGTTATTGGCGGCGACGAGCCTAGTCCAGAACCATCCATCAAGCCCTCTGCCTGTGCCACGGTCGAGGCGCTGGTGGACGGCGCTTGGACGCACTACCGCCGCGCCCGGTTGGAGGCCGCCGAAGGCTGGGCCAAGGCCGCGCTGGCGAGCAACCCGGACGAGGGGACGCGAGGCCGGATCGTCTGGCTCCGCGGCATGATTCGGTTCTACCAGGCTGACTTCGTAGGTGCCTGCGAATTCCTGCCGGACCCTGGGGACAAGCCAACACCGGATGATGGCTGGTGGGCGAAGGACATGTTGACGCTCGTTAGGGCGCACACCCGCTCGGGCTCCGGTAACATCGCGCGGGAGCTGATCGAACGGCTCGAACGAGGCGGTTCACTGTGGAGCCACCTTGCCGTCGCCCTGCCGACAACCCGCGGGTGCGTCGCCCTGGCCCTTGGGGACGCTGCCGAAACCGACAAGTTGGCTGACCGGGCGGTTCAGGAACTCGATTCCCTCCGCGCGGACGCAGCCGACAGGAACCGTCGCGGCCTTGATGACCCACTATGGCACGACGTGGGTGCAATCCAGGCTGCGGTCGTCGACCTCGCTGCCCTACTAGTCCTACGGGGTCGGTCAAAACAAGCCTTCGACTTACTAGAACCGATGGAAGGCTTATTCTCGCCGCTCCTCACTCTCATCGCACTGGATCCCGCGTTCGCCCCGTTGCGGAATGCTTCAGAACTCGGGCGCCGCCTGAAGGCCTGGTTGGACCGACCCGTCGCCGGGACGCGATGAACATTTGGGTCTTGACGCGAGGAAGCGGCGCCGGGGTGCGCCGCCTAACAAGCGCATGCAGCCGTTCGCAGAGAGAGGAAATTCTATGAAAGCACGTGTGCAATGGTCGAATATCCTGGTCTTTGTTGGTCTCATTGCGATGCTTGTCGGAGTGATCGACCCGCTCGAGGGTTCTCTTATCATACTCCTAGGCAGCGGTCTGGTCGCGCTCGGAGCGTTCCTGGGCAAAAGCCGATACCGTAAACTCCTCGGCTGGTCTTTTGCACTGGTGGTGGTCGGTATGGGTGCCTTGTGGGGGCTGAGCGCTGTCGGAGGCCTCGGGGGCAGTACAGGGCGTTCAATGTGGTGGGCGCTCCTCCTTCTTCCCTACCCGGTTGGTTGGATCATGGGCTTGGTTGGAGTCATCCTCAGGTTGATCGAATCCTACAGGGCTCGCGCCCGCTGAAGACCAGGAATGTAGTAAAAAAAAGACTGTGAACAAGCGGTTGCAGGCTACGGCCCACAAGTGATCGCAAAGCAATGGCCTTCGCACGCTGCATCAGCTATTCTACGTTCGTGGGCCGCGCCTGAACCGTGACGTTCCGCGCGCGCTGCGCCCCGGATTCACGGTACGGCCACGCCGTACCGTTTCTGAAGATTCGCCGTGTGCTTCGACAGCGGCGGCAAGGCGGACCATTCCCGCCACAGGTCGGGATAGCTCATCGCGCGGAAAGTGACTTTGGAATTTGCCACCCGCGACGCCAGTTCTTCGATTTCTCTGCGGTGTTGGAAGCAGACGGTCAGATCCGCCGCGTTCGCGGGCTCCCAGTACAGGTAGAGCAGCGTTGCCCGCGCGGGCTTCCACCCTTTTCCGTCGCCCAGGGCCAGGAGACGGCTGACGCCAAAGTAGTGTTTGACCAGTTGGGCCACATCGAGATGGCGCGGCTTTTCGCGCTTTGCGTCTTCCAGGACCTGCCACCAGCAATCCTCGGCCCACGGTAAAGCGGACCGGTTGTAACTGGCGGAGAACTTGGCTTCCTTCGGCGCGAAGTATTCCAGGAACTTGGACTCGATGGCGATTACCTCATCACCTCGCCGCAGGAACACGTCGAGCGTCGGCGGGGTACCGTGCAAGCCGGTCGGCAGTTGTTTTTCGAAAGCCGGCGATTCGTACCCGGTCCGTCCGAGAAGAACCAGGTCGGCAGGACGGTCTTTGAACGGCGCAAAGGTGTTCACGGCCAAGGCGGAAGATGAATGCACAGCACAAAACTTGTCGCGAAGTTCATGCCCCGCGCCCTGTTCGAGGTCGTTGCGGAACATCTCCAGCCGGACCCCCGGGACCAGGTTGTCCTCCGGATTGGCCACGTAGCCCGCCTCGCTGGAGGGGACGGGAGACTGCTGGTCAAAGGCCTCCTTCAGGACGCGCTGCACGGCCACCCTGTCTGTTGTAACCGGCGGGACAGCCGCCGGATGCGGTTGCCCGCGCGAGGGCATGCAGACGGCCAGAACCCCCATCCCCAGACAGGTCCACAACATCTTCATGCGCGTCAACCGGCCAAAGTATC
Organism: Verrucomicrobiota bacterium; assembly: GCA_018823105.1. Lineage (GTDB taxonomy): Bacteria > Verrucomicrobiota > Kiritimatiellia > CAIQIC01 > JAGNIJ01 > JAGNIJ01. Next base: position 3,824 of record JAHJJH010000243.1, read on the forward strand.
AGTCCTTCTTGCCGGAAGCCTTGTCGTCGGCGGCCTGGCGTCCTTCGCGTACCTTGGCGAGGACGGCATCCGCGATCTTCTTCTCGAGCTCGGGATCGTTCTTCAGGTTTTCGCGCGCGCTGTCGCGACCCTGGCCCAGTTGCTGGCCCTCGAACGAAAGCCAGGTGCCCCGCTTCTCGATGAGGCCGTGCTCGACGGCGGCGTCCAGGACGGCGCCCACGCGGGATATGCCTTCCGCGTAAAGGATATCGAACTCGGACTCGACGAACGGGGCCGCCATCTTGTTCTTGACCACCTTGGCCTTGGTCCGGTTGCCGATCGCCCGCCCCGCGGAATCCTTGATGGTCGCCAGGCGCCGGATATCTATCCGCACAGACGCGTAGAACTTCAGCGCGCGGCCGCCGGGCGTCGTCTCCGGGTTGCCGAACATGACGCCGATCTTTTCGCGGATCTGGTTGGTGAAGATGCAGCAGGTCTTGGACTTGCTCAGGATGCCGGTGAGCTTGCGCATGGCCTGCGACATCAGGCGGGCCTGCAACCCCATGTGCGTGTCGCCCATCGCGCCCTCCATTTCGGCGCGCGGAGTCAGCGCGGCCACGGAGTCAATCACCACGACGTCCACCGAGTTGCTGCGCGCCAACTGGTCCGCGATGTTCAGGGCCTCCTCGCCGGAATCGGGCTGGGAGACCAGCAGTTCGTCGAGGTTGACGCCGATCTTGCGCGCGTAGTTCGGGTCCAGCGCGTGCTCGGCGTCAATGAACGCCGCCACGCCGCCGTTCTTCTGGGCGCAGGCGATGATGTGCAGAACCAGCGTGGTCTTGCCCGAGGATTCCGGGCCAAAGATTTCGATGATGCGCCCGCGCGGCACGCCGCCGATGCCCAGGGCCAGATCCAAGGTGAGTGCTCCCGTGGAGATCGAGGGCACGCTGACGTGCGCCTGCTCCTTGCCCAGGCGCATGATCGCGCCCTCGCCGAATTCCTTTTGAATCTGCGCCAGCACCGCGCTCAACGCCGCCGGCATGGTTTTTTCCGTGCTCGCCTGACTGGATTTCGCGGCCATGGGTCTATGCTCCTTTCAATTCGGACGAATGCAGCACCTGGTATTCCGCCCCCTGCGGCCGTAGAAGGCTTTGCATCAGCAGCAGGCGTTGGACCTCCACCCTGCCGCACTGGAGATTCTTAAAGGACTCCAGCCGGGAAGTCAAATCGGCTGCGCCCCGCCGTCCCCGCACGCGACCCAGCGTCAGGTGGGGGTGAAACGGGCGCGCCTCGATCCGGAAGCCCAGGGCGGCCACGGCCTCCGCCACGCTCGCCTGCAACGCCGCCAGCGTGCCGGAGGGCTCCTCCACGCCGGCCCACACGACGCGCGGCGACGCGGGCGGACCGAACGTTCCTGTAGCGGACACTTCGAATGAGAACGGGACGCCGTTCGACGCGATGGCATCCAGCGCCCGGGCCAGCCCTTCGGCTTGCGCGACGAAAATATCACCCAGGAAAACCAGCGTCAGGTGGATGCGGTCCGGTGCCACCCACCCGACCCTGGCTTCGCTTTTTTTCAGATCATGCTGCAGGTGGTCCAAGGCCGCCCGAACTTCATCGCTGATGTCCAGGGCAATGAACGCGCGCACGACCTCCTCGTCCGATCTTTCCGGCTTTGCCTTCATCCGGGCGATACCTACCAGAAACCGGTCCCGGCCGCGAGCCTTCGTCACACAGGCCGATGAACACCCCGCGCCCCCGCGGCATTCTTCCTGCGGGCCGGGGACGGCCCGTCCCCCATTCCGCCTTACCCGCACGATGCCGCCTCATGGAAGCCACCCCCCGCGGTGCGGCAAGCCAAGCCCCCTGGGTCCCGCTGGTGCTTCGGCACGCCAGGGGACGGTTTCCACTTCAATACATAGAAAGGTATGCTCCCGGCACCGTTCCACCGAAATCGGCTTTTTGTCTCTGCTTTATTCGCAGCAAATGACCTCACGAATGTGAACTGTTTTGTGGCAACTCATAATAAACTAGAATGCCGACGCAGGATGCGCGTTGGTGAAACTTGCGCGCAGGAAAAATACCGCTTATGTTAAGAACGTCATGATCATGCTTCTGCTCTTCCCCGTTGTTCTGTTGTCGTACGCGGCCATGCACGTATACATGGGGATCAAACTCCGCCTCGCCTTTCCCCGGTTGAAACAGTGGACGGCGCTGCTGGTCATGGCCGCCACCCTTCTCTTTATCGGACCTTTTCTTACCCGCTGGTTCGGCAACCGGGGGTATGTCACCCTGGCCTGGCTGGCCGGTGCCGTGGGTTATACCTGGATTGCGGTCGTCTTCTGGTTCTTTTCCCTGGGCCTTGTGCTGGACACATGGAACTTGCTGGTTCGGCTGATTTCATTACTCATGGCCGGCGAGGCCCGCTGGCATATCCCCGCCCGGCGCGCCGTGCAAGCGGTCGGCCTGGTCATCGCTCTTGCCATCGCCTGGGGTATGGTGGAGGCAAGACGGCTCCACGTGGAAACCATCGTCCTGAAGACAGACCGCTTGCCGGCGGGGAAGACCATTCGAATCGTTCAGATATCCGACCTGCATCTCACCGCCCACCGGGGCGCATCGTTGGTGCCGCGGGTTCTGGATGCCGTTCAATCGCTGGCGCCCGACATCCTGGTGAGCACAGGCGACCTGGTGGACTCGCCGTTTGAGGCCGTGCGCGGCTACGCCGTCGCCTTGCGCGGCCTGTCCCCGCCCGGCGGTCGTTTCGCCGTGCTGGGCAACCACGAGTATTACACGGGGTTGAAACAAGCCTTCGCTTTTCACGAAGCGGCGGGTTTCTCCCTGCTGAGGGGACGCCTGGTGAAGGTCGCGCCCGGCCTTTGGCTGGCCGGCGTGGACGACCCCGCGGGTTCCTATACGCGGCAACCGCATTTCGAGGACGAGCGCGCCCTGGCGGCGGCGCGGCCGGCCGATGGCTTCGTCCTCCTGCTCAAGCATCA
>JAHJJH010000244.1 GCA_018823105.1 Verrucomicrobiota bacterium
GCCGCATCTGGAGCTTTTCGACCTCCGCCAGAGATTGATTCATGACTGGGGCCCCGTGTCCTGGCCGGACGCGGCGGGGATCGCGGTGTACGGGCTGGTGTGGGCGGCCATTCTTCTCACGCTCGCCTGGCTGGCCTACCGGAAGAAACGGTTTCGACGGGGAGCGGTCGAATGATGCCGGGAGGCCCAGGGTCCTGGCGCCGCTCGCTGCTGATTCTGGCCGTGCTGTGGATGGTCGCGTTCAGTCTCGCCTGCCGCCTGGCGCCGCGGCAGGCGAATGTCACGCCGACGGGGACGGATTCCGCCGTGGGCCGCGTGCTGGGCGTGAGCCGGGTGGCCTTCGGGCAGAGTTTCTATGTCGGGGCGGACGACTTTTTTCACCGGGGGGTGGCGCGCCAATACACGCAGGTTTTTACCAACCGGCTTTTCCAGCGATGGGGCGCGGCGATCCGGCCGTCGGGGCACATTCATACCGAGGGCTACAGCGTCAGTGAAATCATTCCCTGGCTTCGCATGGCCACGACCGCCGACCCGGAGAACGTGGAGGCGTTCCTGACCATGGCCTACTGGCTCACCCGCCTGAACCGCCTCGACGCAGCGGAACAGGTACTGCGCGAGGCGCAGCGGCTCCATCCCCGGGATTTCCGGCTCCTCGGCGAGCGCGGGCGACTGGCCTTCCGGCAGGGGCGCGATGAACAGGCCGCCGGCCTGACCGAGGCCGCCTTGCGGGTCTGGCCGAATCCGTTGGCGCCTGACGACGAAGAGGCCCGCCTGGAGAAAGCGCGTCTGTGGAGTCTTCGCGCCGTCATGTACGAAATCCGCGGCGAGGCGGACCCGGCGGCGAAGGCCTTTCGCGAGGCACTTCGGCTCATGCCGCAGAACGAGGGCATCCGGCGTCACCTGGACCTGCTGCAGAGCGGCCAGGTCGAAGCGACCCTTGCCCGGGACTATCTGGATCACCTGTTTCCCATGGAGCATGTGTGCGACCGGGAAGATCATGAGCATGAACATTGACCAACAGAAGGTAGGGCGCGTTGGCTCAACGCGCCGGGAAGCGGCGGCTTGGGCCAAGCCGCCCTACCCAGGGGATGTGCTTCTATCCTTATAAAACGCTGGCGCCATGTACCTTGATTTCTATGGACTGAAAGAGCCGCCGTTCAACATCACGCCCGATCCGCGCTTTCTCTATTTTTCCGCGCGGCACCGGGAGGCATACGATCACTTGCTCTACGGCATCGAAAACCGCAAGGGCTTCATCGCGTTGACGGGAGAGGTGGGCTCGGGCAAGACCACCGTGTGCCGCGCCGTCCTGGCCGGGCTGTCCAAACAGGTCCGGACCGCGCTGGTCCTCAATCCCTCGCTGACGGAAACTCAACTGCTCCGGGCCATCCTCCACGATTTCGGGCTGGTCCCGAAAGGGCGCGACCGGCTGAGCCATATCGAGCAACTGAACGAATTCCTGTTGCAGCAGACGCGGGCGGGATTCAACATCGCACTCTTCATTGACGAGGCGCAGGATCTGCTGCCGGATGTGATGGAGCAGGTTCGCCTGCTGTCCAACCTGGAGACGGACCAGCACAAGCTGATGCAGATCGTGCTCGCGGGCCAGCCGGAGCTCCAGGCGCGCCTCGCCCGGCCGGAATTCCGGCAACTAAGGCAACGGATCATGATCGCGTGTCGCCTGCTGCCGCTTTCCGAGGAGGAAACCGGACTCTATATTCAGCATCGCCTGGCGGTGGCGGGGGCCGCCGACGGCGTGGGTTTTGCGCCCGCCGCGATCCGGCTTGTTTTCAAGAACGCACGGGGGATTCCCCGCGTCACCAACACGGTCTGTGATCGGGCCATGCTGGCTGGTTATATCGCGGAGACGAGGCAGATCGGAAGCCGGCAAGTCAAGCGGGCCCTGGTGGAACTCGAGGAGAAGCCATGAGCCTGATCCAGGAGGCGCTGCAGCGGAAGGCCGGGGGAAGCGGGCCGGCGAGTCCGCCGCCACCGGTCCCGCGGGAGAAAAAAACCGCGCACCCGGGTTGGTGGGTCGTCCTGCTTTTAATCTTGTTCGCGGCCACGGGCGTCGCGTTGTGGTATCTGAATCCATCCTTTTTCAGCGGGCTCTTGAGCCCGCGCGAAAAAGTGCCCGTGCTGGTCCCGCCCGATCCGAAGCTGGATAACGACATCGAGCCGCCGGCCGCCGTCGTGGAAACGCCGATGGAATCTCCGTCGGAACCGGCCCCGCCGCCGGCGGTCGAGATCGAAGAGAAACTGCCCGCGCCGGAAACGCCGCCGGTGGCCGCTGCAGAGGTTGTTGAAGAGGCTCCGCCTCCGGCGGTCCCGGTCCCCGGTAAACAGGAGCCGGTTGTGGAAGAAAAGGCGGACCGCCGATGGCCAGCCCTGAAACTCATGGGGGTTCTGACCGGCACCCGCGGCGGGTCCGGGGGTTCGGCGTTTCTCAACAATACCACGGTCGAAGCCGGGGATACCCTTCAGGGGGTGCGCCTGCTGGAGGTCCAGTCGGAGGGTGTCTGGCTGGAGTACCAGGGCGAGAGAAAATACCTGCGCATCGGCCAGAGCCTGCCTTGAAGCACGGGAGATGCGCCGGAACAAGATATCCCATCATTCATGCGCCGCGTGAGGTCACGCGGCCTACAGCGCAAAAACGCGCGAATCGGCCAACCGTGGGACATCTTGGGAACACGCGCCGGCCGACGGCTTATCTCACGCTGATTTCCCGGAAGGCGAAAGGGAGCTCTTCCGCGACGTCGAGGGCCGTCATCCCGGCCTGGGACTTGTGCAGGGCTGCCATGTCGCCGGCCCGGCCGTGCAGATAAACGGCGAGCCGCGCGGCGTCGTAGGGTTCCAGTCCCTGCCCCAGGAGGCTCGTCAACAGGCCGGCCAGCACGTCGCCCGTGCCGCCGGTGGCCATGCCGGGATTACCGGTGAGGTTGATCTGGGTCGGCCGGCCGACCCGGGCCACAAGGGTGCCGGCTCCCTTGAGAATGACCGTGGCCTCGGTGGCTTCGGCCGCGGATTGAACGGCGGCGAAACGGTCCTGCTGGATTTTCCCACAGTCTATCACCATCAACCGGGCGAGCTCCATGGGATGCGGCGTGATCACGACGGGGCCGCGGCTCTTGTCGATGAAATGGGGCTGGCCCTCGAGGACATTCAAGGCATCGGCATCCAGCACCAGGGGGCGGGAGCATTCCCGGACGAGGTGGCGGACGATCGTCAGTCCGTTCGGATGCCGCGTCAGGCCAGGCCCGATGAGGACGGCGTCGAACTTGTCTATCTGGTTCCGCCAGTCCGGCCAGAAGTCCTCGCTTAGCGATCCGGTTTCCGTCTCGGGGCCGCTTTGCACCATGGCCTCGAGGGCGGCCCCGGCCACAATCGGCGCGACACCTGCCGGGGTCAGGACCGTCACCAGTCCGGCGCCGGAGCGCAAGGCCGCGCGCGCCGCCATGGCGATGGCGCCCGCGTAGCCGCGCGCGCCGCCGATCAGCAGGACATGCCCATAGCGGCCCTTGTGGGAATCCCGGGGACGCCGCGGCAGCAGCGGGCGCAGGTCGGTAGGGTGAATAAGTTCGCGATCCTCGGAGAGCGTGGCCTGGGCCACGAATTCCGCCGGAATGCCGATATCCACCACTTCGACCACGCCCACATATTCCAGCGCCGCCGGCTCCACCAGGCCGCGTTTGGGTAACCCCATGGTCACGGTCACGTCCGCCCGTACCGCTTCACCCTCGGCCGCGCCGGTGTCCGCGTTCAGGCCCGAGGGCAAGTCCAGGGCCACGACCAGGGCCTGGCGGGACTGGAGATTGATGTACTCGATGGCGCCCGCGGCCGGACCGCGCGCGGGACCGGTGCTGCCGGTGCCCAGGATGCCGTCCACCAGGATGTCCGCGCCCGCCGGGTACTGCAAGGCCTCTTGCCAGTCCTCGCGCGTCGGCATTTCGCGCAGGGGGATCTCCGCGTCCTTCATCCGGCTGAAGTGCCGGAGGGCATCGCCCTGGAGGTCGTTGGCCGCGCCGGCCAGCCAGACCTGGACGGAACAGCCGGCTTCCTTCAGGAACCGGGCTGCCGCGAAAGCGTCGCCGCCGTTGTTCCCGCGTCCGGCGAGGAGGTGGACGAGCGGATGGTGAAAACCGGCGGCCTCGGCGAGACGATGGATGATATCCGCGGCGCCCTGCCCGGCGCGTTCCATCAACACCTCGCCCGGCGTGTCCGTTTCC
>JAHJJH010000245.1 GCA_018823105.1 Verrucomicrobiota bacterium
GCCGCGTTCCGTTTCACCTCGCCCCCGTTCACGAATGTCACGACCAAGGACGACAACATTACCGTCTCGGCCATGTCCATGACAACGGGTTCGATGGTCACCAACAATTCCGGCACGTACTTCCCGGACCTGCCGTACGCCCAGTCCAGCGGAGGCTGGACGGTGGACAACCAGGCGGCGGCCAAGGCCTTCCAGTTTACCATTACGCCGGGCGTTGGCTACTCGGTGACCATTACGGGCATCTCCTTCCGCGCGTATGCCACGTCGGCGGGCCCCTCGGCTCTCGGGTATGACATCGGGAGCGGCGCGGCCACGTACGCCATGAATATTACCAACGCCGCGTTGCTGGAGGTAACCCAGGTCGTGGCCGGCGTGGATAATCAGAGCGCGGCCGTCGCGGTGCTGATCCAGGGCTGGACCAACGGCACCCGGCTCACCAGCGGCAGCGGCGACTTCCGCCTGGATGACGTTGTGATCTTCGGCACCGTGTCCGGCGCCGGCGTGCCGGATGTCAAGTTCACGGCCTCCGCCGACTCGGCGGACGAGGGAGACGGGACGTATGACGTGACGGTGTTCAAGACGCTGGCCGAAGGCAATGTGAGCGGGGAGATCGGCCTGTCCGGTACGGCGACGGAAGGCGCGGGAGCGGATTACACGGTGGACACCACCAACTTCACCTTGAATGGCGCGACGACCTCGGCGACGTTCACGGTGACGATCAACGATGATGCCGAGACCGAATCGGCAGAGACGGTGATCCTGACCCTGGCCAATGTGGTCGGCGGCACGGCGGTCAGCCCGTCGGTGTTCACGCTGACGATCAACGATAATGATGTCGTTCCGCCGCCAGAACCGGAAGTAATGCGTTTTGTGATGCCGGCCGGCGGGACAGCCACGGCGACCCTGACGACATCGGTGGAGAGCGAGACCTACGCGTTGGAATACACCCCGGCCCTGATTCCCGATCCGCCTGTCTGGACGGAGGTGGATACGGAAGTCGGCACAGGCGACCAGATCTCGCTGGCGGATCCGACCCCGGCCAGCGGACAGCGCATCTATCGCGTCGTAATTAAGTAGCCGTCGGTTTCGCGAATTGAATCCAGACCCGGCGCCCCGCGCGCCGGGTCTTTTGTTTGGATCCGGCCGCTGGGTGCACCGAAGCTGGCGGCACAGGCCAATCCCCGGCCGGTAAAGCAAAACAGCGGGGCCCGCCGTGTCCGGCGGAGGTCCCCGCTATTTATCAACAGCCCGGTCAATAGTCCGCCGGCCGGACCGGCAGGAAACGTGGCCCCCATTCACCGGGCTGCTCCTCGAACACCCCCGCGCAACGCGTCCCACAGGCGCGACAGGCCCCCCCGGCCCCGAGGTTCCAGGCGGTCAACTGATACCCGTCCCGGCCGATCAGTATTTCGCCGCACTGCGCACACTGCGTGGCGGCCCCCTCCTCGTCGCGGACATTGCCCGTGTACACGTGATGCAACCCATTGTCCCGGGCCAAGCGACGGGCCCGCCGCAGGGTCGCAAGCGGCGTGGGCGGCTTGTCCGTCATCTTCCAGGCGGGATAGAACGCCGTGAAATGAAGGGGCACGTCCGGGCCCAATTCGCCGACAATCCAGCGCGTCATGGCGTCGAGTTCCGCCTCGGAATCATTCTCCCCGGGGATCAGCAGGGTCGTGAGTTCAAACCACACCTTGGTTTCGCGCTTCAGGAAGACGAGCGTGTCCAGCACGGTGCGCAGGTCGCCTCCGCACAGGTCGCGGTAGAAACGCTCCGAGAAAGCCTTCAAATCCACGTTCGCGGCGTCCATCCCCGCGAAGAACTCCGCCCGCGCCGCGCCCTCGATGTATCCCGCCGTCACGGCCACCGTGCGGATATCTTTCCGGTGACAGGCCTCCGCCACGTCGAGCGCGTACTCGAGAAAGATGACCGGATCGTTATAGGTGAACGCCACGCTCCGGCAGCCGGTCCGTTCCGCGGCCCGCGCGATATCTTCGGGCCCGGCCTCTTCCGCCAGCGTCTCCATTTCGCGGGCCTTGCTGATATGCCAGTTCTGGCAGAACCGACAGGTCAGGTTGCAGCCCGCCGTGCCGAAGGACAGCACCGGCGTGCCGGGCAGAAAGTGATTCAGGGGTTTCTTCTCGATCGGGTCCACGCAGAAGCCGCTGGACCGGCCGTACGTGGTCAGCACGAGCTCGCCGCCCTGGCAGGCCCGCACAAAACAAATCCCGCGCTGGCCTTCCCGCAGCGCGCAGTGGTGGGGGCAGACCAGGCACTGGGCACGCCCGTCGGGCAACTTGCCCCTGTGCCGGGCCGGAACCACCGGTCCCTCTGGATACCGGGCGCCTGACATGACCTCTCCTTGCAGGAAAACGCTTCTTTTTAACAGTATAAGCCCCGCGGACGGCGGAATCCAGAAGCCTCTTGCGCGCTTTCGCCCGCGGTGTAGAATGTTTCTTATCCGCAAGCAACGAGGTGTCGCCATGAGCCATCCTGAAATCCGCCGGCCTGCCGTGGCCGGCATGTTCTACCCCGCCAGACCCGAGGAATTACGCGCGATGATCGGCAACTGGCTGACCGAAGCCAAGGCCGGCGGGCCGGTCCCCAAGGCCGTGATCGCCCCACACGCCGGGTATGTTTACTCGGGGCCGATTGCCGCCTCGGCCTATGCGCATCTTCTCCCCGCCCGCGCACGGATCCGCCGCGTGGTGCTCGCCGGGCCCTCGCATCGCATGGCTTTCCGCGGCGTCGCCCTCTCCGGCGCCCAGGCCTTTACCACGCCGCTGGGCGACGTCCCGGTGGATCCACACGCGGCCGCGGAACTCCGCGCCCTGCCCCAAGTGCGCGTCCTGGATTCGGCCCACGCCCTGGAGCACAGCCTGGAAGTGCAGGTTCCCTTTTTGCAGGTGGTGCTGGATTCCTTCTCGCTCGTCCCCCTCGCCGTCGGCGACGCGGAGCCGGCCGAGATCGCCGAGGTCTACGAGCAGCTCTGGGACGGGCCGGAGACCCTGATCGTGGTAAGTTCCGACTTGAGCCACTATCATTCCTACAAGGAGGCGCGCCGATTGGACGAGGCCGCCTCCCGGGCCATCGAGCAACTCCGCCCGGACGATCTCGACCCCGAGCAGGCCTGCGGACGCCTGCCCATCGCCGGCCTGCTCCTGGCCGCGAAGCAGCACGGGCTGAAGGCCCGGACAATTGATCTGCGCAGTTCGGGTGATACGGCGGGCCCGCGAGACGAAGTGGTGGGCTACGGGGCCTATCTGTTCACCGAGCCGGAGTAAATTTCCCCTCGCTCACGCTCGGGGCTACACCTTTCGTAGCTGCGAGCGTAAGCGAGCGGCCTCACGGCGACAGCCGGACCACCCTCCACCCGTCCTTTTCCCGCAGGTAGCAAAGACGATCATGTAGCCGGCTGGGACGGCCTTGCCAGAATTCGATGCGTTCCGGGACCAGGCGATAGCCTCCCCAGTTCGGGGGACGCGGTACGGGCTTTCCCGCGAATTGCTGCTTATAGTCCCGGTATTTCTGCTCCAGCATTTCCCGCCTGGCGATTTCCGAACTCTGCTTCGATGCCCAGGCGCCGATCTGGCTTCCCCGCCAACGCGAAGCAAAGTAGGCGTCGGATTCGCCCGTCGAGACTCTTTCCAGCCGGCCCTCGACGCGAACCTGCCGGTATAATTCCGTCCATAAAAAGACCATGGTTGCCCGCGAATTGGCCTCGATGTCGACGGCCTTGCGGCTCTCGTAGTTCGTGTAGAACACGAAACCCGCCTCATCCACGCCCTTGAGCAGGAGTACGCGCGCGGTCGGCCGCCCTTCCGCGTCCGCAGTGGCCAGTGTAAAGGCGTCCGGCTGCGGCAGGGCCAGCCGACAGGCGGCGCGGTACCAGGCGTTGAACTGGTCAATGGGATTGGCAGGAAGGGCTTTTTCGTGCAGACCTCCCAGTAGCCCCTTCAGGGAGAAAAGCTTGGCACGGATGGACATGCGTCGGGCTTCCTCACCGAGGGTCCGGTTAGCGCCGCCGGCGGCGTGCGGCGGCGGCGGGCGCCGCCTCGCTGTGCATTTCGCCGCCGAACCGGGTCACGATATGCGTCCGGTCGGCCGCGTCCCGCTGCAGATCGATAAGACCCTGCTTGGCCGCATCCTCGAGCAGCCGGCTGAAGCTGCGATAGCCGTAAGCCGCCTCGTTGAACGAGGGGTTTTTGCGCTTGATCGTGGTTTTAATCAGCGAAGACCAGAGGGTTTCGCGGTTCTCGCGCCGCAGAGCCTGCAAGGCCTCCAGCAGCATGCCGAATGCCGCCTTCTGCTTCTCGTTCGCGCCGGGCATCTCCTCCGGCTCCTCCTGGCCCAGCGTGAGGTCCTCGTAGAAGATAAACTCGTCGCAGTTGTCGCGCAGCAGGGCGGAGGTGGAATCCCGCAGCCCCAGGCCGATCACGTGCTTGTTGTTCTCTCGCAGTTTCGAGACCAGCGGCGAAAAGTCGCTGTCGCCGGAAGCGATGACGAACGTGTCAATGTGCGCCTTGGAGTAGCTCATGTCCATGGCATCCACGCAAAGCCGCATGTCGGCCGAGTTCTTGCCGGTCATGCGCCGGGCAGGCACCTCGATCAGCTCGATGGCGGCCTCGTGCAGCGAGGCGGCGTCCGCGGCATACCGCTTCCAGTCCGCGTAGGCGCGCTTGACCACGATGTGGCCTTTTTCCAGCAGCCTCGTCAGAATGCGCTGGATATCCACGCGTTCGTTCCGATTGGTGAACCCGAGGGCCAAGTTTTCAAAATCAATGAAAATGGCCAGTGTTGGTTCCTGTTCTTCCTTCATTTTTCCTTTCCTTCGGTCCCTTCATCGGCCTCCTTGCGGCCGGCGAGACGACCCCATTACCGGGATCGGGAGCACCCTAGCACGGTCCCGGCCGGATGTCCAACCCGGGGAACGGTATTATGGCTTTGCCCGACCTGTTCCTTTCCGGTACAAACACCCGTTGATCGGATCATCCCGCGGGAGAACATCATGCTCGATTTCAAGATTTACCAGGAAGGCGCCATGCGCACCGCCGTGTATCCGAAACGCGGGGAAGGAAACTGGACCTATCCCGCGCTCGGGCTGGCCGGCGAAACCGGCGAGATCTGCGAAAAACTCAAGAAAGCCATCCGCGACGACGGCGGCCGGGTCTCCCCGGAACGGCTTCGCGACCTTTCCCGCGAGTTGGGCGACGTGCTCTGGTACACGGCCGCACTCTGTACGGAACTCGGGCTGGAGTTGCAGGAGGTCGCGGAACAGAACCTCGCCAAGCTGCGCGCGCGCCAGGAAGGCGGCCGCCTGCACGGCGACGGGGATCATCGCTGACCCGATCGCGAATCTCGACCCGCCGGGAGGTCAAACCACGGGCGGCCGTGCTATTCGTACAGGCCGTAATCCCTGGTCGGCCCCCGCCCGCCTTCCACCAGCGACGTCAGGCGCTTGTGCAGTTTGCGCGAGGTGAGCAGCGACTCGGCCAACCCGGCGACCGGGATCAATTCGGCGAACTCGTGGATCGCGGCCATGGCGTGGTTCTCGGTCTCAATGCCGGCTTCCTCGACGGCGGCAATAGCGTTCAGGCCCGCGGCCACGACCAGCCCCACCCGCCCCGGCGCCACGGGGATGTCCAGCAGGGGTTGTCCGGTTCGGCCCACGGCCAGGACCCCGCCTAACCCCGCGCGCGTCATTTTCCCGATCAACTGGCGTGCCGCGGGCAGAGCCACGGCCGGGATCTCGCGGAAACTCACCCCGAGGGTCCCCCGCCCCGTCGCCGCGGCCTCGCGCACGCTCGTCATGCGACCCTTGAGAAATATTTCCACCGGGTCAATGGTGGTGCCATCGTAATTGATGATCTGCGTAAAGCGAGCCGGGCGGCCGTCGCGGATCTCCATCAGACCGCCGAACCGCGAGCTTACCGGGATGCCCGCCATTCGGAAAATGCCGTTGAGCGTCACGCTGCAGATGGTGCCGATCGCCACCTCGCCGAACGGGATCGGGCGGCCGCCGAGTTCGTGCCCCTCTTGTCCCACCACCAGACGCCGCCCCATTCCCAGCCCGGCATCCAGGACTCCCTGGATCAGCTTCGCGGCTTCCGGAAAATCGGCCGCCCTCAACCGCGAGATATTCAGGATGACCGTGCCGTGGCCACGATCCGGATCGAAGTCCATCTTGCAGGACAGCTCATCCACCCGCGCCGACACGAAGCCCACCTTCTCGATCGTGACGGCGTTGCGCAACTCGTCGTGCCCTCGCGATGTCAGGCGGCGGCCCGGCCGGCCCAGGTTTTCCGTCCATCCTTCCTCATCCATCCGGCGCAGGTAATTGCGGACCATGCGTTGCTGAAGAGGAATGCCCAGCAGGTTCAGTTCCCGCGCAATCTGCATGCTCCCCAGGGGCGTCCCGGCGTCCGCCAGGATTCTCATGATAGCGGAGATGGTCCTGTTTCTTTCCGTCTTCATCGGCCTGGCCTTCTATGCGGCAATGCTGCCGCATTCCACGGATTCCTACAAGCTATTGGTTCCATGTATAGAGACGTTCCGGACAGACAGATTCCAGTGTTTGGCAATATTGCCACTCGATTTTTCAATGACTGAAAAACCGGTGGCCCGGCCGCTCCGCGGCGGGCATTGCCCGTCGCGACGGAGCGCGACGGCCACCACGAAAAGGTTTACCCAACCACAAGGTTGACGAGCCGGCCCGGGACGTAGATTTCCTTGCGGATGGTTTTCCCGGCCAGGTGCGGAAGGATGGCCGCGTCGGCACGGGCCGCCGCCAGCACGGACGCCTGCGCCGCCTCCGCCGGCACGCGGACACGTCCACGCAGCTTGCCATTGACCTGAACGGGAATCTCCATGATGTCCTCGACCAGGTACTCCGGGTTCACCGCCGGCCACGATTCCAGCGCCAGGCTGCCCGGGTGTCCCAACCGTTGCCAGAGCTCCTCGGCCAAATGCGGGGCAAAGGGAGCGAGTAGCAGGATAAAGGACTCCAACACCTGGCGCGGGCGCGGCGCCCATTTCTGCGCCTCGTTGAGAAACTCCATCATGGCCGCGATGGCGGTGTTGAAGCGCATGGCTTCGATATCCTCGGTCACTTTTTTGATGGCGACATGCAGCGCGCGCTGCTGCTCGCGCGACGGATCAATGCCCGCCACCTCCGAATGGAGCGAGCCGCCCGCCTCATCCACAAACAGACGCCAGACGCGGTTCAGGAATCGGTGCACGCCCTCGACGCCCTTCATGCTCCACGGCTTGACTTGCTCCAGCGGGCCCATGAACATCTCATAGAGACGCAGCGAATCCGCGCCGTACCGGCGGACAACCTCGTCGGGATTAATGACGTTCCCCCGGCTCTTGCTCATCTTATAGGACCGGGCCTCAATCCGGATCTCGGGCTGTTCCTTCCAGAAATAAACGTCTCCCCGTTTTTCGACCTCGTCCTCCGAAATGCGCTCCTCCCGCACTATTTTGCCGGCCAACTCCTCGTCCGCGAACGTTACCGGCTGCCCGCTCTCGTCACGGTAGAGGGTGTATTCCATCTCGCCCAGGATCATGCCCTGGTTGACCAGCTTCCGGAACGGTTCCGGCGTCGAGACGACCCCCGCGTCGTAAAGGACCTTGTGCCAGAAACGCGCGTAGAGGAGATGCAGCACGGCGTGCTCCGCGCCGCCAACGTAAAGGTCCACGGGCATCCAGTAGCGCTCTTTCACCGGGTCCACCGCCGCGTGATCATTCTTCGGGTCAATGAAACGCAGGTAGTACCAGCAGGAACCCGCCCACTGCGGCATGGTGTTCGTTTCGCGCCGGGCCGGCTTCCCGGTTTCCGGGTCGGTCGTGCTAACCCACGACTCGATGGTCGCCAGCGGGCTCTCGCCCGTGCCGCTGGGTTTGAAGGATTCAACCTCCGGCAAGACCAGCGGAAGCGCATTCGCCGACAAGGGTTTCGGCTGGCCCTCCACAAAAATGATCGGGAACGGTTCGCCCCAGTAGCGCTGCCGGCTGAACAGCCAGTCGCGCAGTTTGTAATTCACCTTGCGGCAGCCCAGTCCCTGCGCCTCCAGCCACTTCGTGATCTTCTCCTTCGCGTCGGGGACGGGAAGGCCGTTGATGGACACCCACTCGCTGCCGGAATTAACCAGCACGCCGTCGCCGGTGTACGCCGCGCAGCGGATGTCGCCACCGGCCACGACCTCCACGATGGGAATATCGAACTGCCGGGCGAACTCGTAATCCCGCTGGTCATGGGCCGGAACGGCCATGATCGCGCCCGTGCCGTAGGAAATCGACACGTAGTCCGCCACCCATATCGGGATCTTTGCGCGGTTGACGGGATTGACGGCATGGCCGCCCGTGAAGACGCCGGTCTTTACCTTCTGTAGCTCGGTGCGTTCCAGATCGCTCTTGCGCGAGGCCTGTTCGCGGTACTGCTGCACGGCCCTCCGCTGCGCCGGCGCGGTGAGCGCGTCCACCATCGGGTGTTCCGGCGCCAGGACCATGTACGTGGCCCCGAAGAGCGTGTCCGGGCGGGTGGTATAGACGCGGATCTTCTCGCCAGGCCGGCCCTCCACCTCAAAATCCACTTCGGCGCCTTCGGAACGCCCGATCCAGTTGCGCTGCATCTCCTTGATGCTCTCGGGCCAGTCCAGACCCTCCAGATCCTTCAGCAGTCGCTCCGCGTATTCGGTGATGCGCAGCATCCACTGCCGCATAGGCTTGCGAACGACGGGGTGGCCACCGCGCTCGCTCTTCCCGTCCACGACCTCCTCGTTGGCCAGCACCGTGCCCAGCGCCGGACACCAGTTGACGGGCACCTCGGCCTGGTAGGCGAGCCCGCGCTCATAAAGCTTCAGGAAAATCCACTGCGTCCACCGGTAATAATCGGGATCGGTAGTGGCCACCTCGCGGTCCCAATCGTAGGAGAAGCCCAGCGATTTCAGCTGGACGCGGAACCGTCCAATATTGCGCGCGGTCGTCACGCCGGGATGGGTGCCGGTTTCCAGGGCATAGTTCTCGGCGGGCAGACCAAAAGCGTCCCAGCCCATCGGGTGCAGGACGTTGAAGCCCTTCATTCGCTTGTAGCGCACCACGATGTCGGTGGCGGTGTAGCCCTCCGGGTGCCCCACATGCAGCCCGGCGCCGCTGGGATACGGGAACATATCGAGCACGTAGAACTTCGGCCGCGCCCGGTCCGGCTCGTCCGAGGTCCGGAACGTTTTGTTCTCGTCCCAGTACCGCTGCCACTTCTGTTCTATCTTCTCAAAAGGATACACCGACATCGCACGACTCCTGTTTGAAACCCAGCCGCGGTGAGCATACCCGATTTCCGGCCCGGCGCATTAAGAAAAAAGGACGGAGCGGCCCGGGGGCGGGCCGCCTCCATCCGTGAAGCGCTACGGGGACCTCCGGCTACTGCAACTGGACCCCGAAGCGGTACAACTGGAAGACGGCGCTGTTGGTCAGGATCAGGTCCCGCTGGCCGGCCGGCAGGTTGGTCCACGCCTTGAACAGCGACCAGGGCAGGCCGTTCGTGAGACTGGTCTTGTAGTACACGCTATAGATCCGGTCCGTGATGGCGGAGACCGTCAGGCTGTACTGGGTCGCGGACATGAACAGCGGATTCAGAACTGTGAACTCCGAATCCTCATCGGTGGGATTCGTCCCGGCCGTGTATTCATCAATGTTCGGCGTCCCGTCCCCGTCGTAATCGTCGTCCATTCCGCCGTCGGGACCGTAGGGGTCCATGCTGTAGCCGTCAGCCCAGTCCTCATACCAGGCGGGCAGCCCGCCGGTGGTCGTCACAGACTGCGTGGCGGAATTGCCGCTCACGCAGGCGCCGGCCCCGACCGCGCGCACGCGGAAGTAATAGGTCGTGCCCGCGGTCAAACCCGTCACCGACTGGCTGGTGCCGGCGACGGAGCGATCTTCATAGCC
>JAHJJH010000246.1 GCA_018823105.1 Verrucomicrobiota bacterium
CCCCGGGGCTACTTGATGCGCCACAAGGCGGTGCAGGGTTTCCGCACGGGGGATCGGGTGCGGGCGGTGGTGCCCCGGGGCCAGTATGCGGGTGTGCATTGCGGGCGGGTGGCGGTGCGGCGGAGTGGCTATTTCGCCATTCGCCACCGGGGCCAACTGGTCGCGGACGGCATCCCGGCCCGCTATTGTCGGTTGCTCCAGCGCGCCGACGGTTATGCCTATGAGAGAGGAGGCGGCTTCATCCTCCGACTAAGGCCGGAGGTTTCCGCCGCCACCATCTATGAATGACCAATGGAAAATAAGGTTGCCCTGGTCACCGGAGCCGCGCTGGGCTACCAGGCCGGCGGCCCCTCCATCGGCGGGGCCATCGCCTTCCGGCTCGCTGCCGAGGGCGCAAAGGTGGTCGTCGTGGATGTCGAGGAACCGATGGGCCGGCGCACCGCCGACACGATCCGGGAACGCGGCGGCACGGCCCTATTCGTGCAGACGGACGTAGCGAAAACGGCCGAGGTGGTACAGGCCGTCGAATCCACCCGGCGCGAGTTCGGCGCGCTGCACTATCTCGTCAACTGCGCCGCCACCTACGAGGGCGACATCGCCCGGAACGTGGTGGACATTTCCGAGTCCGACTGGCAGCATACCATCGAGGTGAACCTGAACGGCTATTTCAGGTTCGCCAAGTACGCCATCCCGCTGATGCTACAAAGCGGCGGGGGCGCCATCGTCAACATCTCGTCCGGTGCGGCGTTCCGGGTCATCCCGGATTTCAGCGTCTACTCGGTGACGAAAGCGGCCATCAACGCCCTGACGCGGACGCTGGCGATTGACTTTAGCCCGCACATCCGGGCTAACGCGGTCTGCCCCGGCTTTGTGCGCATCGCCAACTCGGAGGGCGAGCGCACGCCGGAGCAAGTCGAGCAGTGGATCGGCCGGGTCGCCCGGGGCTATCCGCTGCAACGGGTCTGTACCGTGGACGAGATCGCCAGCGTCGCCCTGTTTCTGCTCAGCGACGAGGCGTCGTACATCAACGGTCAGTGCCTCGTCGTGGACGGGGGCCGGTCCATCGCCAACGCGCACGAGTTCTGAAACAGTTGCCCTGACGGACTTGGTCCAAGGGAGGATAAATGGCCTACAACGAGGACCTGGCGCAACGGATTCGCCAGGTGTTGGACGAACTAGAACCACCCGGTCTCGTCGAGAAGAACATGTTCGGCGGCGTGGGGTTCATGGTGCGCGGCAACATGGCCTGTGGCGTCCACAAGGACCGGCTCATCGTCCGCGTGGGGCCGGAAGGATACCAGGAGGCCCTGGCCCGGCCGCACGCCGGGCTGTTTGACATCACCGGCCGGCCGATGACCGGCTGGGTGACGGTGGCTGCCGGGGGATACGAGACGCAAAGCGACCTCGAAGCCTGGGTGCGCGAGGGGGTGGGTTTTGCGCTGACGTTGCCGGCCAAGTGAGAAGTGCCATGATCGCCACAAAGCTGAACCGGGGCGACCGGATCGGCGTGGTCTCACCCTCCGACCCGGTGCCGCCCGGAGACCCACAGTTCGACCGGGGCGTCCGCTTTCTGGAAGACATGGGGTTCCGGGTGGTTCTCGGGCAGCACGTGTTTTCCAATACCTGGGGCTATGCCGCGTCGCCGCAGGACAAGGCCGGGGACGTCAACGCCATGTTCGCGGCCCCGGCCATTCGGGCGATCCTCTGCTCGCAGGGCGGGGACACGGCCAACGCCTGCCTGTCGCACCTCGATTGGGAGACCATCGCACAGAACCCCAAGGTCTTGCTGGGCATCAGCGACATCACGGTCCTACTGAACGCCATCTATGCCCGGACCAGCCTGGTCACCTTTCACGGCGACGACGTCATGTGGGGTTTTGGCCGGGCCCCCAGTTCATACACCGTTCGAGAGTTCGTCAGCCGGCTCGTAGACGCCGAGATCGGCCTGATCCCCACCAACGGCACCCGGGCGACCGTGCGCGGCGGCCGGGCCGAGGGCCGGCTGCTGGGCGGCAACCTGAACGGCCTGCTCAAGCTGGCCGGGACGCCCTATTTTCCCGACTTGGCCGGGGCCATCCTGTTCGTGGAAGGGATCAACCTGGCGCCAGCAGAATGCGATTTCAAGCTCCATCAGCTCGCGCAGATCGGCGTGTTCGACCGGGTGCGTGGCGTGCTCGTCGGCTATATCGACGGTCTGGACAACCGAGCCGATGAGCCGATCAAGCTGCAAGACATTCTCCTGCGGGTCACGTCCGAATACGAGTTCCCCATCCTAAAGGTGGACGACTTTGGCCACAACTGCCCAAACACCGTCCTGCCGGTGGGAGCCAGGGTGAGGATAGACGCCGACCGGCAGGAAATCGAGATCCTGGAGGCGTGTGTCAGGAGTCCTCATGCCTGAACCCACGCCCAATCCACTCGACTACTACGCCCAGCACGGCCGCATCACCGGTCCAGGCGAATACGAGGAAGGATCATAAATGCAATTCAGGTTCAAACCGATGAATGAAATCTATGCCCATGCCATAGCGAACTGGCATTATGAAGGCATCTATGCTTTCTACGATATGGATCAAGACATCAAAGATCGGGAGGAATTGCTGGACCCTCACAACTGGACCGGCAAATACTACGCCGTTGTCGATGAGCGCGGCGAGTTGGTAGGATTCTTCTGCTTTGAGAAAGAGGGTGAGGCGGTGGTTATCGGGTGTGGATTGAGGCCTGATTGCACGGGCAAGGGGTTAGGGCAAGCATTCATCGAGGCTGGTCTCGAGTATGCGGAACAGGAGCTTGACCCGGCAACGTTCCGGTTGATTGTGGCCACATTCAATCAGAGAGCGATCCGAGTGTATGAGCAGGCGGGGTTCAAACCCGACGGGGTTTTCATGAATGAAACAAACGGCGGTCAGTACGAGTTTCTGCGGATGGTAAGATGAACATCACGTTCCTGGGCACCGCCGCCGCAAATGCCTATCCGGAAGCCTTCTGCCGATGCGAACACTGCGAGCAGGCGCGTATGCTGGGCGGCCCCAGCCTGCGGCGGCGATCCGCCGCGCTGATCAACGATGACCTCCTGATCGACCTGGGGCCGGACATCATGACCGCCTCGTTCACCTTTGGTCGCCCGCTGACCGGGGTGCGCTACTGCCTGCAAACGCACGCGCACGCGGACCATCTGGACCCTTCTCATTTCCTCTCGCGTAGCCCCGAGTTCGACGTAGTCGGCGCGCCCCGGCTGCACTTTTACGCGTCGACTGCCACGGTACAGCGGGCCGCGCGGACCTTTGAGCGAGACCTCGACACCGCCAACCTCCTCGACCCGGCGGTGGGCGAACGCCTGAACCTGGAGATTCACCCCATCGAGGCTGTGCAGTCCTTCACCGTTGGTCCCTACCGGGTGACAGCGTTCCCGGCGAATCACGA
>JAHJJH010000247.1 GCA_018823105.1 Verrucomicrobiota bacterium
CCGGAGGGCGGCGCGCGGGGCGCCCGTCCTCCATCACCTGCTCCCGCGCCTGCTCCCGCGGAAGAACCCCCTCCCGCCGGCCCGGAGGGGGGCGGGGACAACGAAAACCTTCCCTTTTAAAAAGAACGCCATCAGAGGACAAGAAGCATGAAGAGACGAGCATCGAGCGATAAAGAAACCCGGAAACCGGCGCGGAGCGGGACGATGATTCGCCGCACCCGTTACCTGAAGGCCGATGATACGGTGGATTACCGGGATTACGAGCTGCTGCGCAAATTCATGACGGAGCGCGGCAAGATCATGCCCCGGCGGTTTACCGGGGCGACCGCGTGCCAGCAACGCAAGATCCGCCGCGCCATTCGCCGCGCCCGGGTCATGGGCCTGCTGCCCTGAACCAAAAGGATGATTGTATGGCCATCGAACTGATTCTTACGGAAAGCGTCGAAGGACTGGGCGTGGAAGGCGACGTGGTGCGGGTCGCGGAAGGCTACGCGCGAAATTATCTCTTGCCCCGGAAACTCGCCGCGCCGGTGACGGAGGCCGCCCGCCGGCGCCTGGAAACCCGCCGCCGCGCGCGCGAGGAACAGCAGAAACAGGAACTGGAGAAGGCCCGCGCCCTGGTGGCGGCCCTTGAACAGGCCTCCTGCACCATCGCCGTGAAAACCGGCGCGGAAGGCAAGCTGTTCGGTTCGGTCACCGCGGGGGACATCGTCGGGGCGCTCAAGGCCCAGGGCCTGGAACTGGACAAGCGCCAGATCGAACTCCCGGAACCCCTGCGGGAACTGGGCGTTTTCAATCTTCCGGTCCGGATTCACCCCGAGGTGCAGGCTACGCTGAAAGTCTGGATCGTGGAGGAGTAACATGGCTGCGCCTGCCGCCAGGACCGACCGCATCCCGCCCTACAGCGAGGACGCCGAGCGGGGAGTCCTGGGCTCGGCCCTGCTGGACGCGGGCCGGGTGGTGGACCTGGCCGTCGAGCGCGGCCCGCGTCCCGAGTCTTTCTATGTCCCGGCGCACCAGGCGCTATTCGAGCTCTTCATCGAGATGAACCACGAGGGGCGTCCCGTGGACCTGCTGACGGTCGGCGACCGGCTGCGCGAACGGGGGCAGCTGGAACAGATGGGGAGCGCGGCCTTTCTCGAGCATCTCGTGGACAGCACGCCCACGCCGGCGCATGCCGAGTATTACATTGAACTCGTCCGGCAGAAGCACCTCCTTCGCCTGATCATTGACCGCGCGCGCGAGGCCATTGACACCACCTACGCGGCTGAAGAAGACGCCGACAGCATCCTGGGCAAGGTCGAACAATCCTTTTTTGAAATCAGCGACCTGCAGCGGGGACAGATGCCGCCCTGGCCGAATCTGATCGTGCAGGCCGTCGAGGAGATCGAGAAAATCTATGCCCTGAAAAAGGGGCTGACGGGTATCCCGACGGGCTTTCACGACCTCGACCGGATCCTGCTGGGGCTGCAGCCTGCGGACATGATCGTGCTGGCCGCCCGGCCCTCCATGGGCAAGACATCGCTGGCGCTGAACATCGTGGAAAACGTCGCCCTCGGGCTGGGCGGGGACCACGAGGCGCGGCCGGTCGCCGTCTTCAGCCTGGAGATGTCGAGGGAGCAACTCGTGCGCCGCATGATCTGTTCGCATGCCGAGGTCTCGTCCCACAAGCTCTCGGGCGGATATATCTCGACGGAATATCATGGCCGCCTGATGAACTCGGCGTCCGCGTTGAACAAGGCGAAAGTCCTGCTGGATGATACGGCGGGGCTGGAGGTCCTGGAGTTGCGCTCGCGGGCCCGCCGCCTGAAACGGCGTTTCGATATTCAATTGATCGTCGTGGATTACATGCAGATGCTCAACTATCCGCAGTTTGCCTCCGAGGGACGCCAGCGGGAGACGGCGGCCATTTCGGGCGCGCTCAAGGGCATGGCCAAGGAACTGCGGATCCCCGTGCTGGTCTTGAGCCAGTTGAGCCGGGCCCCGGAAACCCGCAGCACCACGGCGATCCCCCGGCTGTCGGATCTGCGCGATTCAGGCTCCATCGAGCAGGACGCCGACGTGGTGCTGCTCCTGCGCCGGCCCTGCAAGTACGCGGACGATCAGGAGCACGAGGACATCACCCTGGCCATTGTCGAGGTCGCCAAGCACCGGAACGGCCCCACGGGCATTGTGAAGATGAATTTCGAGGAAGATTTTACGCGGTTTGAGAACCGGGCGGCCGGCGTGGATCAGGAAGGGGGGCCCGGGGCCCGCGACGCGGAGGAGGTCTCATGACCCCGCGATTCGTCCGGCGAACGATCCTGGTCCTGCTGGCTTTCCTTGGAGCGTCGCCGCTTCGCGCCGCCGTGGTCACCGAGATCGGGGTGCGCACGCAGGGGTACGGCGTGGTGGACACCAACGCCGTCATGGGCTTTGCCACGCTGCAGGTCGGCGAGGAATACAGCGCCATGGCGGTGAGCCGGGACGTGCGGGCGATGCAGCAGAGCGGGCTTTTCGCGAGCGTCTCCGTGGAGGCTCAACCGGGCCCCGGCGGCGTGAGTGTCTTCTACGTGGTCGAGGGACGCCCGCGCATGCGCGACCTGGAAATCGTCGGCGCCGAGGAACTGGGCAACCGTAAGGTCCGTACGCTGATGGTACTCGGCCCCGGCGAGCCGGTGGATGACTCCCTCCTCGCCGTGCGTTCGCAGAACGTGCTGGAAACGTACCGGAAGAAGTACTTCCCCGACGCCCGCCTGACCTGGAAGATCACCCCCGCCGAGGAGGCGGGATGGGTGAATGTCCGCATCACCGTGAAGGAGGGGCGGCGCGCCACGGTCAAGCAGATCCGTTTTTCCGGCAACCGGAAGGTCAAGGCCAGGGATTTGCTCAAAGTGATGAAACAACGCCGGGTCAACTGGCTGTCGTGGATTACGGGGGCGGGCACCTATGATCCGGACGCCCTGGAGACGGACCGCGAATCCTTGCGCCAGGTTTACCATGCGCGGGGATACCTGGATGCCGAAATCGTCGAACCCGAAATCAAGCCGGTCGGGCGGCGCGGGTTGCGGGTCCGTATCGCCGTGAATGAAGGGGCCGCCTACCGTATAGGCTCGGTGATGGTCTCCGGCATCACCTCGGCCCCGCCGGCCGAGGTGGAAGCGGTCGTCCGGTTGAAGCGCGGCGACGTGGCCTCGACGACCGGGATGGAGAAGAACGCCCAGGCGGTGCGGGACTGGTATGGCAGCCGTGGGCGCATCCGCACCGACGTGCGCGTTGACTTGGTCGCCGACCCGAAGACCCGGCAGGCCGATGTGCAGTACCAGGTCGAGGAGGGCCGGGAGGCCCGTATTCAGGAGATTCGCATTCGGGGTAATTCGCGCACGAAGGACAAGGTGTTGCGCCGCGAACTGGCGGTGTATCCCGGGGAGCTCTACAACGAGGTCAAGG
Source organism: Verrucomicrobiota bacterium (assembly GCA_018823105.1). Classification (GTDB taxonomy): domain Bacteria; phylum Verrucomicrobiota; class Kiritimatiellia; order CAIQIC01; family JAGNIJ01; genus JAGNIJ01. The sequence continues at coordinate 3,430 of JAHJJH010000247.1, forward strand.
TGCGCACCAGCGAGCGGCGCCTCCTCAACCTGAATTACTTCGAGTATGTCAACAGTTATCCCTCCCCGACGGACGATCCGGGATGGTACGACCTGAACATCGAGGTGGAAGAGCAGCGCACCGGACAGCTTATGGCCGGGGCGGGGTTTTCGAGCGTGGACGATCTGATCGGGTTTGTCGAACTGGGCCAGGGGAACTTCGACCTTTTCGGCTGGCCCTCCTTGACGGGCGGCGGTCAGAAACTCAAGCTGCGCGCGCAGTTCGGGACCAAACGCTCGGACTATGAACTGTCCTTCATCGAGCCGTGGTTCCTGAACCGCCGCCTGTCGTTGGGCGTGGATCTGTTCAGTCACGAGAGCCGCTACTATAGCAGCCTGTATGACCAGAAAAACGTGGGCGGCAGTCTCACCCTCGGCCATGCCCTCGGGGCATTCAGCCGCGTCAACCTTACCTACAATTTGCAGCAGATTGATATCTTCAACGTCTCGTCCAATGCCTCGACCGTTATTCAGGAGGAAGCAGGACAGTATACCAAGAGTGCGCTGACCTTGGAGCTGGTCCGGGATAGCCGGGACCATCCCTTCATCCCCAGCCGGGGCAATCGCAGCAGCGTCTCCGCCACGGTCGCGGGCGGATTCCTGGGGGCGGAGACCGACCTGTACGGCTTCGAGGCCCGGACTTCGCAGTTTGTTCCGCTCTGGTTCGACCACGTCTTCAACATCCGCGGCTGGGCTGGCGTCGTGGAGAACTACGGGGATTCCGATCGTGTCCCGCTGTTCGACCGCCACTTCCTCGGGGGCCCGCGCACGATCCGGGGATTTAAATACCGGGATGTCGGCCCCCACGACGAGAACGGAGAACCGATCGGCGGCCTCACGGCCGGTTTCCTGACCACGGAGTACACGCTGCCCGTGGCGGAAAAAGTGCGGCTCGCGTTTTTCTACGACGTCGGCATGGTCTGGGAGCAGGCCTGGGACGCCGATCTCGACCACCTGAATTCCGGCCTCGGATTCGGCGTGCGCTTCGACCTGCCGGGATTTCCCATCCAGCTGGACTATACCTGGCCCATCGACACCGACCCGGAGAACGAGCGGGCCGGCGGGCGGTTCAGTTTCTGGATCGGGTATGTCTACTAGGCGGGGATGCCGCGCCGGCGATTTCCAAGTAAAACGGAGGATACCATGAGAAGCATGACGGTGAAGGGACTGGTGGTACTGGCCGGGTGCACGATCCTGTCCGGTCTGACGCTGGAGGCCCGCGGGGCGGAAATGCAGATCGTCTTCGTCAACATGGACCGGGCCTTCACGGGGTTTTATAAAACAAAGCTGGCCGACGAACAGTTGAAAAAACAGGCGGAGGAGTTCAACGAGGAACGCAAGAAGCTGACCGCCGAGTTTGAGAAGTTGCAGGGGCAATTCAACATCCTGCGCGATGAGGCCCAGAACACGGCGCTTAGCGAGGATACCCGGGCCACCAAGCGCAGCGCCGCCGAGGAGAAGCTGATCGAAACCCGCGACATGGAAACGCGGATCCGGCGCTTTGACGAGGCCCGGCAGAAACAACTGGATGACCAGACCCGCCGGATGCGCAAGCGCATCGTGGACGAGATCCGCCAGGTCATCCAGACGTACGCCCGTGGGGAGGGGTTGAGCACCGTGATCGATTCTTCGGGCCAGAGTTTCAACGGCGTGGAACTGGTGCTCTACCAGGATGTTCGCAGTGACATCACCGATACCATCCTGGAACAGCTTAACAAGACGGAAGGCGAAAAACCGGTCGAGTCGAAGAAGTAAGCAGACCTTGGGGGAATCATGGGCTGGACAACCGCGGAACTGGCGCAGCGAGTGGGGGCCGTTCTCGAGGGCGATGGAACGATCGAGATCACCGGAGTGGCCGGCATCCGGGAGGCCGGTCCCGGCCATATCACCTTCCTGGCGAACATGCGCTATGCGACGGATGTGGCCCGGACCCGCGCCGCGGCCGTGGTGGTGCCCCGGGACTGGGACCGGCCGTGCGCCGCGCCGGCCCTGCTCCGCGCCCCGAATCCGGACAAGGCCTTTTCCCTGATTGCCCAATGGTATGCTCCGGCGCCGATCGTGCCGCCGCCCGGCGTCCACCCCGCGGCCGTCGTCTCGCCGGAAGCGAAACTGGGGCAGGGGGTAAGCGTCGGCCCGTGCGTGGTGATTGAGCCGGGGGCCGAGGTGGGGGATGGGACCATTCTTTTTGCCGGCTGTTATCTCGGCCATGGCGTGCGGGTCGGCAAGAAGTGCAAATTCTATCCCCACGTCTCGGTTCGGGAATCGGTGCGCATCGGGGACCGGGTCATTCTCCATAACGGGGTCGTGATCGGGAGCGATGGCTTCGGGTACACGGTCAATGACAAAGGCGTCCGGGAGAAGATCCCCCAGATCGGCATCGTGGAGATCGGCGACGACGTGGAGATCGGCGCCAATACGACGATTGACCGCGCCCGCTTCGGCCGGACCCGGATCGGCAACGGGGTTAAGATAGACAACCTGGTGCAGATCGGCCATAACGTGGTCATCGGCGACCACGTGGTGATCGTCGCCGAGGTGGGGATCTCCGGCAGCGCGGAAATCGGGGAGCGCACCATCCTGGCCGGACAGGTCGGGGTGGTGGGGCACGTGCTGGTCGGACGGGATTGTATCGTGGGCGCCAAGTCGGTCGTGACCAAGGATATTGCGCCGGGTCAATTTGTGTCCGGGTTCCCAGCCATCCCCCACGAAGAAGAAAAACGACTTCATGCCCATATAGCGCGCCTGCCCGAGCTGAAAAAGAAAGTGGCCGATCTGGAAGCCCGGCTCAAGGCCCTGGAGTCCGGGAATTCCTGACCCGATCGACGCGCGCGGGCGGTCACGAAAAAACCGCCGGCTTTTCCTCGACCCGCCCGGGAGTTATGCTGGCGACACGTTCATGCCGGATCACGGCCAGAAAACCATGCCGCTGCAGCCTCGCGCGCGGGAAGCGTCCCGGGCCACGCGGGGCGTGGCCGCCGTAGCCGCCGGGCAGGTAGCCAGTTTGGCGCTCTCCTTCATCCTGGCCCTCATTATCCCGCGGCTGCTGGGTTCGCAGGACTATGGCAACTGGGCCGTGTTTCGAAGCGTGATCGATTTCATCGCCCTCCTATGTACGCTCGGAACCCACGCCGTGCTTTCCCAGTACTACGTGGAGGCGGCCGCGCGGGGCGACCTCTTGGAATCCGGCCTCATCTTTAAAACCGTGGCCGTTCTTCGGTTTGCGGTCGGGACTGCCGCCGCCCTCATCGGCGCTCTTCTGCTCCTGGCCAGTCGCAACCCCCTCATGGATGGGCAAGCCGCGGGCTTCCTGGCCATCAGCATTCTGGCTCGCGTGGGGGGGGTGGCGCCATTGATGCTGCTCTATGCCGAGCGGCGCACGGGCCGGATCGTCGTTCTCAACGTGGCCCAGTCGGCCCTCGTGCCCGCGCTGATAGCCGCAGGCTACGCGGTCGGAGGATTTCGCCTCGTTCCGCCCGCCTGCGCGCTGGGCGACACGGTATTCGCGGCCGGGTGCTGGGTTCTCGCCGCGCCTTTCATCCGGTGGCCGCGCGGGTGGCTCGCGCGGGTCCGATTCCGGGAGATCGCTTCCTTCGGAGCCGTTCTCGCGGTAGCCCACACGACCTCGACGGCCTACGTCACCATGGCGCCCTATTTCATGAGCCTCGCCGGGATGAGCACCCTCCTGATCGGGCGCGTGGGCCTGGCCGTGCGCCTGCAAAACATTCTCCTGGGACTGCTTTGGACGGCCGGCGGCGCCTTGTGGCCCTCGATCACGGTCATGCGCGAGACGGAGGGGGTGGATCGCAGCGTCGTCTGGCAGAGCCTGTTCTGCCGGCTGGGCGGGGTGCTGATCCTGGCCGCGGCGGGCATCTTCATGGCGGTCGCCGGCTGGGCCGTGCCGCTGGTCTGGGGCCCCGACTTCATTCCCGCCATTCCCGTCATCAGCCTCTGGTTCGGCATGACGCTGTCTTTCTGGGTCGGGATTCGATACGCCTTGTTCGGTCAGCTCATGAAGAATCCCGCGGTGGTCTTGAAAGCCTCCGCCTGGATGTATGCCGTCTTTGCGTCCCTGTTCCTGGCCTTCGCCCGGCGCGGATCCGGCGTCGAAACCGTGGCGATCCTGCTGGCCGGCACCCTGGCCTTCATGAGCTACCTGGTGTTCTCTGTTCGAAGGCTCTGGACCGTTTCCCTACACGCCCGCCGGCTGCTGCTGCCGCTGGCCGTGACGCTCGGCATGGTGTATTTCAAGCACTGGCTGACGACGCCCGGCCGGTCCTTGATCGCCCTGGCCGTCTGGATGGGTGTCTTCACGTTGAGCGTTTTCGCCTCCCGAAGCCTCCGCGGGTATGAAGTGCAGGAAATCATCGCGGCCTTGCGCCATCCTGACCGCCTGCATATCGCATCACAGACCGTGGAGGGCCAGAGATGATGGCCCCCCTCCGGATCGCCGTGTTGAGTCTGCATCGGGGCGGCATGGCCCACTACGCCGCCGGGCTCGCCAATGCCGTCCGGCTGGCCCGGCCCGACGCCTCGGTCGCTTGTTTCTGCCCCGGGGATGTGGAGCCCGATCTTTTCGACCCGATGGTGACCCTCTTCCGCTATGCGGTGCCCCAGGAGCTGTCATGGCGCGGCGTGGGCGGGTTGGTGACACTGCCCCTGCTGGCCCGCCGAATCCGGAAAGAGTTGCTGAAGTGGAATCCTTCCATCCTGCACGTCAATTCGGGACACGTCTCCTATCCCCTCTTCGTGCCCCGGCTCGCGGCCCGGATTCCGACGGTATCCACCTTGCATGACATCCACCCGCATCTCGGGGAGCGTCGGCCGGTCGAGCGGATCAAGATCTCCGCACTGCTGCGGTACAGCCGGCGGATCATCGTCAACGGCCAGTGGCTCAAGGATCAGGCCGTGGAGTGCTGGCGCCTGGCCCCGGAGCGCGTCGAGGTCTTTCCGGTCATCATGTCCTCGCGCATCCGGGAATGGGCCGGCGCTCCGGACGAAGATCCGAATGAAATCCTCATGTTCGGCCGGATTCATGAGTACAAGGGGCTGGGCGTCATGTTGAACGCCCTGCCGCGGATCGTGCAACGCATCCCGCGGGCCCGCCTGGTCATTGCCGGGCAGGGCTCGTTAGAACGTTGGACGGCCCTCTTCGCCCCGTGGCGCGCGCGCCTGGAGATTCACAACCGGTTTATTCCGGACCGGGAAATGCCTGGCTTCTTCCGGCGATGCGCGGTGGTGGCCATGCCGTACCTGGAGGCCAGCCAGAGTGGCGTCGAGCCCATCGCCGCGTGCTTTGAGAAAGCCGTCGTTGGAACCCGTACGGGCGCCCTGCCGGAGGCGATCGAACACGGAAAGACCGGCCTGCTGGTTGAGCCCGGAGACCCCGCCGCGCTGGCCGGGGCGCTGATGACGCTGTTGGGTGATCCTGAACTGCGCCGGCGAATGGGCCGCCGGGCTTTCGAGCAGCGGTACGGTCCGGGGATCGAGAAGGCGCTTGGCGAGCGGCTGTGCCGGCTTTATGAAGAGTGCATTCGGTACACCTCGGTGGCCGATGGTTGAGACACCCTGCCGGCCACGCACGCTGAATCAGCTCTTTCTGCCGCCGCTTCAGTCGCCCTGTTCCAATTCAATCCGGAAGCACAAACGGCCCATCCCGGATATAACGCGACTCGTGTATACATTCACCGGCGGTGTGGCCAGGATGTTCGATGTGCAAGTGCTGTTGAATCCAACGCGCAGATCCGTGGATTGCACGAGGCGATAGCGCTTGTGGATGGAGCTGCTCCAACAGATCGGGATTCCGTCCGATGCGGCAGGGGACGTCGAAAGAAGGGATACCATCCCGAGATAGGACGCGCCGTTCGTGGGATCGGTCTCCGCCAGGTACTCCCACGGATCGAGGAATCGGTCGCCGTCGTAGTCCGACAAGTCGGTCAGATCGAGAAGTCCGCCCGTGTAATTACTTTCCCAGATATCGGGCATGCCGTCCGCATCCGAGTCCACCACCTGCCAATATCGCGTCTGCAGGGCCGCGGTCACATTGGTTTTCTCTGCGCTGGTCAGGGCCAGCCAGTTCGACGAGATAGCATCGCAGTTGTTGGAGAGTGCGATTTCCTCGCAGTCCATCCAGATACGCCTGAGTTCATGCGAGTCGTCTGGATACACGGCGGCCAGAAACCTCAGGTCATGGCCGTCAAACTGGCCGTGCAGGGCAATGCGGTTGGTTAGTTCAGAAAGGCACGGAGGGGTCAGGGTGCTGTTGGTGGCGACGGCTGTCATCTGTTGCATGGTGTTTGTTCGGTTGGCGGAGAGCGTCTCGTCAATATCGGTCAGCCAGGTGCGCCAGGAAGACCCGGTGGGCATGGAGTAAAGCATCGCATCCGGGGGCAACACCGGCACCAGTTTGTACTGCCAGGGTACCCACGGGATTCCGTTCGAGCGGAACAAGGGCTCCGCCCCCTCCGCCTCGCCGCCGTATTCATTGCACATGATGGGAACCTGGAACTCGTTGCGAAAGGCCGTGTAGTTCGCGAGGTTGCTCCCCACCTGTTCGATCGTGGAGTACTCATGAAATACATACACAAGGTTGCTCCCCAGAGACGGAGGATGAAATCCGCCAAAATCGGAGGCGTAGTTGTTGCCGTCGAGAAAAATGATATGCCGCGGATCGGCGGCGCGAATTGCGGCAATGCCCCGCGCATACAAATCCGTCAGGTTCGTGCTGCTCGGCGCCGCAGGCTCGTTGAGCAGTTCATAGCCGAGCACGCAGGACTCGTTCCGGTAACGAAGGGCGAGGGTGCGCCAGAGTTCAATGAACTCCTCTTGGTTTGTGGAGCTTTCCCAGAGATGCGCGGCCCCATCGCTGTCCGAATGCCAGGCCGTATTCTGGCTGCCCGGGGCGGCATGGAGATCCAGCAACACGTAAACGGCGTTGCTGCGCGCCCAATTCACGGCTTGATCGAGAAGGGTGAACTGGTTGGTGTCCACATAGCGATAATGAAACGGTAATCGTATAAAGTGAAAACCAAGGGATCGCGCATGATCGAAATCGTCCGGCTGAAAATAGGCGTCTCGGATCAGCCCGAAGAACCATGCGGTCTCGTTTGTCCCCATCCGCGATTCCAGTTCCTTGCGAAGGATATGTTCCGATGGATTGGGCAATCCGTATCCGCCCCCCTCCCACAGGAGCCAACACCCGAATGTGGCGCCGCGCAGGAAAACAACGGATCCGGTGTCGTCCACGATGTTCGTGCCTTCCACGCTGAAAAAAAGCAGACCCTGGGCGTGGAGCGGAAGCGCACAGGTCAGTAGAAATAGTAAAGGCCAACGATGCATCATCCGGAGAACGCACAGGCAAAGGAATTATTGTCCGGCCCGGAAGATGAGCGGGTAATAGAAATGAATCGTCAGGCCGCGCCCCTCCCGTGCCGGGCGAAGGCATCGAAAAACAAAATGCCGTTGATTCCAGTTTTTCTGTTTCCCGGCCGCGGTCGCGTTATACTACTTTTATGAGCATGGATGGCGAGTTTCGGTTGAAGTCGGACTTCGCGCCGACCGGCGATCAGCCGGAGGCCATCGAGGCGCTGTGCCGCGGCTTGTCGGAGGGCCGGCGCTTCCAGACCCTGGAAGGGGTCACGGGTTCGGGCAAGACGTTCACCGTCGCCAACGTGATCGCGCGCCATGGGAAGCCGACACTCGTTGTTTCCCATAACAAGACCCTGGCAGCGCAGCTTTACGCGGAGTTGAAGGGGTTCTTCCCGGAAAACGCGGTCGAGTATTTCGTCAGCTACTACGATTACTACCAGCCCGAGGCGTACATTCCCCAGACGGACACGTACATCGAGAAGGATTCCTCGATCAACGAGGAACTCGAGCGGTTGCGCCTGGCCGCGACCGACGCGCTGATCAACCGCCGGGACGTGATCATCGTCGCTTCGGTGTCCTGCATCTACGGCCTGGGCTCGCCCGAGGATTATCGCGAGATGTTGATCGTCCTGCGCCGCGGCGAGGAGGCCGACCGCGACGCCGTGCTGCGCAAGCTGGTGGACATCCAGTACACCCGCAACGACCTCCAGCCGGAGCCCGGCACGTTCCGCGTGCGCGGCGATGCGCTGGACGTGTTTCCGTCCTATCGCAAGGACGGGCTGCGCATTGACTTCTTCGGGAACCAGGTCGAGCGCATCCGCCGCGTGGACCCGCTGACCGGTCACGTCCTGGCGGAGCTGGCCCACGCGCTCATTTCGCCCGCCCGGCACTTCGTCATGCCCCAGGCCAAGATCGAACGCGCGCTCGGCGGCATCCGGGTCGAAATGGAGGAACAGGTCCGGCGGTTCGAGGAGCAGGAAAAACTTCTCGAAGCCCAGCGGCTCCGGATGCGCACGCAGTACGACCTTGAGATGCTCCAGGAAGTCGGCTACTGCAGCGGCATCGAAAACTATTCCCGGCATCTCTCCGGCCGCGCGCCGGGCGAACGGCCGGCGACCCTGCTCGATTTTTTCCAGGGTGACTTCCTGACCATCCTGGATGAGTCCCATGTCACCGTGCCGCAGATCCGCGGGATGTACAAGGGGGACCGGTCCCGCAAGTTGGTGCTGGTGGAGCATGGCTTCCGGCTGCCTTCGGCCCTGGACAACCGGCCGATGAACTTCGATGAGTTCATGAAGGCCACCGGGCCGATCCTCTTCACGACCGCGACTCCCGGCCCGTTTGAGCACGAAGTCGCCGGGCGGCCCGTGCTGCAGATCATACGCCCCACCGGGCTGCTCGACCCGCCCGTGGAGGTCCGTCCGCTGGCCGGCCAGATAGACGACCTGATCGAAGAGGTGCGAAAGCGCGCCGAGCAGGGCGAGCGGGTGCTCGTCACCACGCTGACGAAGAAGACCGCCGAAGACTTGTCGGAGTACCTTCGGAACATCGGCCTGCGCGTGAAGTACCTGCACTCGGAGATAGATACCATCGAGCGGGTGGAAATCCTGCGCGGCCTGCGCAAGGCCGACTTCGACTGCCTCGTGGGTATCAACCTGCTGCGCGAGGGGCTGGACCTTCCCGAGGTTTCGCTCGTCGCCGTCCTGGACGCGGACAAGGAGGGGTTCCTGCGGTCGGAGACCTCGTTGATCCAGACGGCCGGCCGCGCGGCGCGCCACATCAACGGACAGGTGATCCTGTACGCCGAGCGGGTGACGGACTCCATGCAGCGCATGATCGAGATCACGCGCACGCGGCGGGCGAAGCAACTGGCCTATAACGAGGAGCACGGGATCACGCCGACGGGCATCGTCAAGGCGATTCAGGACAGCCTGGCGGAGCAGAAGGCCGCGCGGGAGGTCGAGTCCCAGGCCGTCCGCGAGGCCGGCGTGGAATACGACGTCGCCCAGGTCATGGCGGATATCGAGCGCGAGATGATGGAGGCGGCCGAGGCGCTGGAATTCGAGCGCGCCGCCCTGCTCCGGGACCAGTTGTACGAGCTCAAGGCCACGCAGAAAAAAGCGGGCGGGCGGGAAATTTCGGAGCGCACGAAAAAAGCCCCGGCGCTGACGTCGTATGTCATCGGCCGCAAACGCCGCAAAGGAACCGGTAGTAAACCGCAGAGGACGCGAAGAGGAACCACGAAAGACACGAAAAGTTAAATCCTTCTCTGCGTCTTCTTTTCGTGTCTTCCGTGTATTTCGTGGTTGCCTTTATTTCTCTCCCTCCGTGCCCTCTGTGCTCTCCGTGGTGAATTCTTCGATACAGTGGCATCGCTTGCGACCCCTCCTGCGGAATGCTAATCTCCACGCATGAGTGATAATCTTCCAGACCTGGCTTCCGATCCACAGGTCCGCGACCTGGTACGCCGCGCGCTGGAGGAAGATATCGGCCCGGGGGATTGCACCTCGGAGGCGCTGATCGGCGAGAACGAGCAGGCGTCGGCCGTCATCCTCGCGCGGAGAGCCTGTATTGTGGCCGGGTTGCCGGTAGCGCAACTGGTTTTCAAAACGCGAGATGCGCAGGTTGATTGCCGTTCGGAAGTCCGGGACGGAGACGAAGTCAAAGCCGGCCAGTCCGTTCTGACCCTGAACGGCCGCGCCCGCTCGATCCTTGCCGCGGAACGCGTGGCGCTCAATTTCCTCCAGCGCCTGTCGGGCATCGCCACGCTGACCCGTCAGTTTGTCCAAAAGGCCGCGCCTTTCGGGGTGCAAATCATGGACACGCGCAAGACTACCCCCACGCTGCGCGCGCTGGAGAAATATGCCGTCTTGTGCGGCGGGGGCGCCAACCACCGGGCCGGGCTTTTCGACCGGATCCTGATCAAGGACAACCACCGCGCGGCTTGGGCGCGACACGGCGCCGGGGGCCTGGCGGGTGCCATCAGCGAAGCACGCCGACGGTTCCCCAAGCATGTGATCGAGATCGAGGTCGAGAACGAAAGCGAGTTAGAGCAAGTGCTCCCCGCCGGGCCGGACTGGGTACTGCTGGACAACATGGAACCGGATCAACTTCGACGTTGCGTGGCCATCGTTCATGGACGCTGCAAAATCGAGGCGTCCGGCGGGATCACGTTGGAGAACATCGAAGCCGTCGCGCGCACCGGTGTGGATGCGGTATCCGTCGGCGTGTTGACCCATTCCGCGCCGGCGGCGGATTTTTCCCTGGAGTTCCAGCCCGGAGAGGACAGCGATGGATGAGCGCAGGCCTCTGGGCTCCCCGCTGAAGAAATTCAGTTCCGTATCCTCCACCAACGACCTTGTGAAGGCCGAGGCCGAGCAAGGCGCGGCGGAGGGGTTGGCGGTGCTGGCGGATCGCCAGGAGAAGGGCAGGGGACGGCAGGGCCGGACCTGGCTTTCGCCGGCGGGCGAGGGAGTTTATCTCTCCGTCCTGCTGCGCCCCGGCATCCCGGCGGGAGAGGCCAACTGGCTGGGGGTGGTGGGCGCGCTGGCCGTCGCGAGCGCCCTCGAACGGGCCGGCTTGCAGACCATCACGTTGAAATGGCCGAATGATGTCCTGGCCCGCGGCCGCAAGATTGCCGGGATCCTGGTCGAACCGCGCCTCCATGGCCCCTCGGTGGAATTCGCCGTGCTGGGCATCGGGATCAACGTGGCCCAGGAAGCCTCCGCCTGGCCGGGCGAGTTGAGCGGGACGGCCACTTCGTGCCGGACGGAAGGCGTGACGATCTCGCGTGATGACCTGGCGCGGATTGTCCTGGAACAGCTCGACCGGCTGTATTCGGATTTCACAGACGGCCGCCTGGAATCTCTTCTCCTCGAATGGACCCGCCGCACCGGCACCTCCGCCATGCCCGTCCTGGAGTAGAAAACCGGGAAGATCGTCCCTCCCAAGCGGTGGGTCACGATGTACCTGTCGCTTCTCAATCATACTGGCTTTGACCTCGTTTTTTTATTTTCCGCCTGGTATAAAGATAGCGTGGTTTGTCTGCGTTGAGTTGAAGACTATGAGTATAGATAAAAATACAAACCGTTGGCTTTCCGTGCAGGAAATAGCGGGTTAGCTGGGAGTGAAAAGTGTGACGATCTACACGTGGATCGAGAACAAGAGAATGCCCGCTCACAAGATCGGGCGTCTCTGGAAATTCAAAATCAGCGAGGTGGACGCGTGGGTGCGGTCCGGTAAGGCCGCCCAGAAGGATGAAAGCTGATTCGTTATGTCTTTCGGCTACAACGAAGCAGACACTCGGGCAAAGCTGATAGACCCCGCTATTCACAAGTGTGGATGGACGGAGGATTTGATCCGCCGCGAGGAGACTGCCGGGGCCGTGGAGATCATCGGCGGCAAGGCACGCCGCCGCTCTCGCGGCAAGGTGGACTATGTCCTTCGAGTGAAGGTCAATCCCGATACTCAGCCCGTCGCCGTCGCTCTGATCGAAGCCAAGAAAGACACCTTGCCGCCCGGTCACGGTTTGGACCAAGGCAAGGGATATGCCGCGTGCAAGCGGCTTAACGTGCCCTTCGTGTTCTCATCCAACGGCCACATGTTCGTTGAGTTCGACAACTTCATTGGTCTGACCAGCGCTCCGCGTCCGATAACCGAATTCCCGACGCCGGGAAAACTCCGCGCCCGCTACGAAGAACGAATGGGCTTTTCTCTTGCCGCACCGCAGGCAAAGCCGCTCCTGCAACCCTATACAGGCGGCGAAGGAACAAGACGCTACTACCAGGACGCCGCCATTCGCGCAGTATTCGAGAAGTTCGCTCGCTGCGCCTTGGCTGGCCAACCCCAGCGCGCCTTGCTCTCACTGGCAACCGGGGCGGGGAAGACTTTCATTGCCGTGAACCTGCTGAAACGTGCTGCCGATGCCGGTCAGCTCAAGCGGGCTCTCTTTGTCTGCGACCGTGACGAGCTGCGATCACAAGCGCTTCGCGCTTTTCAGAATGTATTCGGGTCGGATGCCACCGAGGTGTTCCGAAAGTCGGACGGAACGAACAACGCGAAGAACGCTCGCATTCATATTGCCACATACCAGACGCTCGGCATCGACACACAAGAAGGCGACGCGAGTTTCCTCACGACGTTTTACCCCGAGAACTATTTCACGCATGTCGTCGTTGACGAATGCCATCGTTCCGCATGGGGAAAATGGTCCGAAGTCCTCACTCGCAACGCCGGGGCCGCTCAGATTGGTTTGACCGCAACGCCGCGGAGGTTGAAGTGCAGCGAGAAGACCGAAGAAGCCGCGGCTGACGCGGAAATTACAGCGAACAACATCACCTATTTCGGCGAGGCAGTTTACGAGTATGACA
>JAHJJH010000248.1 GCA_018823105.1 Verrucomicrobiota bacterium
GTCACGGGTTTCCAGTTTCGTGATCACGATGGAAACGGAGGCGGGGTCCACGTCGGGAGGGAGCGCGTAATACAAATTCTTTTCCGGCAGCCTCGGACGCGCCGGTTTACCGGAATAGGCGAATCCATCCGCCGAAACATCCACGAATCCGTCCTCGGCTTGCGTCACGGACGCCGCCGGCAAGTCCATGGAGACAGAGATCTGCTCGGCCGCCGGATCGATTCCCGCTGAAACGGCAATCGCGGCCCATTGGACAGCCGCTAAAAAAACAGCGAGAAATCGTTTCATTTATTCACCCCAACTACCGTAGTCCTGGAGAAAACGGAAAACCAGTAAAACGCTTTACTTATTACGCCAAGGATACACTCGTGTAAAGTCTTTTTCGATAAAAAACCCAAACGTCAGCGGCGCCCGTAATCGCGCGACAATGACATGACAAGCGTCCTGCGCAGGCTTTAACGGCCCTTCCTTTTCGACTCGCCCGCCAGAATCAAAAGACGATGGCCAGGCGGATCCAACGGCCCCGCCCTCCCTGCCCACAACGCTTTGCACACCTGTACCCACGGCCCCGCCAGGCCGGATTCCGGATTGCCGCGCGGCGATCAGACGGCTAGACTGAAGATCTCATCGGTCATGGAGGTACGAACATGAAAGCGTCCCGCACGGTTCTCCTTTGCCTCCTGCCCCTCCTGCTGTCTCTCGCCCTCCCGGGCGTTTGTGCGGGCCAGTGGACGAACTGGGCCCAGGTCAACGAGGACGGCTTCGGCGACACCAACAACTTCAGCGCCTTCTCCATGGCCATCTACAGCAATCAGCTCTACGCCGGCACCTGGAACGACCCCAACGGATGCGAGGTCTGGCGGCGTGACGGCCCGGGGGTGAGTGACTGGACGCTGTTGACCAACGGCGGCTTCGGGACCCCGAACAACAGGGGCGCCCACTGCATGGAAGTGTACAACGGCCGCCTCTACGTCGGCACGGCTAACAACGCGGCGGGCTTCCAAGTCTGGGCCTATGACGGGTCCTCGTGGACTCAAGTCGCGAGCGGGGGCCTTGGGAATGCAACCAATACATGGGCGTCTTCGATGGCGGTCCACGACGGCAAGCTCTACGTCGCCAGCTGGGGGCTGGCGAACGTGTTTGCGTACGATGGGACCACGTGGACACAGGTGAACGCGACCGCGTTCGGGGACGGCAGCAACGATGGCGCCCGGAGCATCGCCGCGTACGACGGCAAGGTGTACGTGGGCGTACAGAACGGGAACGCCCGGGCCCGCCTCTACCGCTACGACGGCCCGACCACCAACGACTGGACCCTGCTGACCGGCGGATTCACGAACGGCTTCGTGGAGGTGCGCAGCCTCGCGACCTATGACGGCAAGCTGTTCCTCGGCACGGCCAGTTGGATCAAGCCCTGCGAGGTCTGGCAGTATGATGGGGCCAGCTTCACCAGCAACTACCCCGGGGCCGCCATGCAGTATGACTCCGCGCGCTGCATGCGGGTCTTCGGAAACCGCCTCTACGTGGGCACCGGAAACGACACCGGAAGTCCTTCCGGCGGGCAGTTGTGGGAATACGTCGCCACCGTCGGGACCTGGACCCAGGTGAATGAGAACGGCTTCGACAGCGTGGCCAACAAGGCCGTGCATTCACTCGCGGCCACCGACCCCGAGCTATTTGCGGGCGTCTCGAACTCGGACGGCGAAGGAGGCAAGGTCTTCATGGGGACCCGCCCGGCCCTGATCTGGTATGTCGCGACCAACAGCCCGGTGGACGGGCCGGGCACGCCGTGGAGCAACGCGTTCCACACGATCCAGGGCGCCGCAGACGTCGCGACCGACGGCGACCTCGTGCTGGTCACGAACGGTATATACGACACGGGCAGCCGGGCGGTTGTTTCGCCGATGACGAACCGGGTGGTGATCAACAGGGCCATCACCGTCCGGAGCGTGAACGGCCCGGACGTCACGATCATCAAGGGCGCCAAGGCGGCCGGCGGGGGGAACGGCAACGGGGCGATCCGGTGCGTGTATCTGGCGTCCGGGGCCGTGCTGGACGGCTTCACATTGACGAATGGCGCGACCTGCTCGTCGGGCGACGGGAACTACACACACGGCGGCGGTGTCTGGTGCGAGTCCGATAACGCGATCATTTCCAACTGTTTCATCACGGGGAATTCTGCCGCGCAGGCAGGGGGTGGCGCGAGGAAGGGCACGCTCTTCCGCTGCGTCCTGAAAGGGAATGTGGCGGTCACGTCCCACGGCGGGGGAAGCTACTATGGGAAGCTTCGCAACTGTCTTCTCACAGGCAATTCCGCTGGAGATTACGGCGGCGGCACCGCTTGGGCCGAAGCCTACAACTGCACGTTCGTGAGCAACTCGGCCCCCTACGGCGGCGGCGCCGCCTACGGCAGCGTCTGGAATTGCATCCTCTACTACAATACGTCCTACAACTGGCACGGTAGCGCAGTTTTCTTCTACTGCTGCACGACGCCCGAGCTTTCGGCCGCCAACGGCAATATCACGAATGCGCCGCAATTCCTTGACCTGGCGAACGCCAACTACCGATTATCGCCCGGGTCGCCCTGCATAGACCGAGGCGCGAACACTAACCTCTCTGCCGACCTCGACGGCATCGCCCGCCCGCTCGATGGCAACAACGACGGGACGAACACCGTGGACATGGGCGGCTATGAGTTCATCCATTCGCTGGCTGATTCGGACGCGGATGGCTTGACCGATTCGAACGAGATATACAGCGTGGGGACGGATCCCCTCCGGAGCGACACGGACGGTGATGGGGCCGGGGACGGGGACGAGGTCTTCGCCGACACGATCCCGACCAACAGCGGGTCGTACTTCCACCTGACGGGCCTCCGGCGCACGAACTCCTTTGCCGTCACCTTCGTCTGCACCAACTCGCGCGTATATTCGTTGCAGGCAGCAACGAATATGGTTGATGGTTCATGGTTGATGGTTGATGGGGCCACGAACGTGGCTGGCGACATCGGCGGAACGATGTCCCTGACCGATACCGTCGACAGCGTCCAGCGCAGCTACCGCGTGGGGGTGGGCATCCCCTGAAGCAGAGCGAAGCAGGCTTCAGGGCGTGGCCTTAGGTTGTAGCCGCGACCGATGGTCGCGGAGATCCGAGGTCGGCGACCTCGGCCACAGCACCGCGGTCGCGCACTTGCCTTGTCTCGCCGGGCCATTCTGGTAGGATGACCGCGCGCGATCCGAATCCCTTGGAGGCCCTATATGAAACGTGGCGTCAGAATCGGTATCCTCCCGCTCGAAATCTTCCAATCATTGGAAAAAGCATCCTCGAATCTTCCAATCATTGGAAAAAACGTCACCGGATTTTCCAATGTTTGGAAAATCCTGCTGGTCCTTCTAATCGCCGCGCCGGCCTTCGGGCAGATGGCCACGGTCACTAACACCATCCCGCACAACGGGTCCAATGCCGTGGAGCAGACCGCCAACATCGTCGCGCAGTTCGACCAGTCGATGCGCGGATCGACCATCACGTCGAATACCTTCTTCCTCTACAGCTCGCAGAGAGGCATGAACCGCGGCGCCATCACGTTCAACACCGCGACCAACCGGGCGGCGCTGAACCCGTCGCGCGACCTCCTGCCCGGCGATTTCGTCAACGCGACCCTGACGCGCAGTATCACTAACGCCGCCGGCACGGTGGGCCTGCGGCACCACACCTGGACCTTTGTCGGCGCGGTGACCAATCTCGTCGGGTTCTTCGACCAGATCGGGTCAGACAGATCGATGACCGACTGCATCGACGTGGCGCTGGGCGACGTGGACAACGACGGCGACCTCGATGCGGTCATCGTCGGGTTCAACGGCAGCCCGACCCGCGTCTACACGAACAAGGGAGACGGGGTGTTGAGCGACAGCGGGCAGACGTTGAGTCATGCGAACGGGCGCGCCGTGGCGCTGGGCGATCTCGACCGCGACGGCGACTTGGACGTGGTCGTTGCCAACAGCGGCGGGCCGAGCCGTCTCTGGACCAACAACGGCAGCGGCCTGTTCTTCCAGAACGGCCAGAGCCTGACGACGAACAGCGCGAAGGACGTGGCGCTCGGCGACTTCGACGGTGACGGGTGGCTCGACGCCATCTTCGCCGACGGGCAGACGACCGTGTGGACGAACAACCGGACCGGCAAGCTGTACGAAACGGCCCGACACATCGCAGATTCCTCGTACGGCCTCGTGGCGGTCGGCGACGTCAACGGCGACGGATACCTGGACGCCTGCATGGGTCGTTGGAGCGCGGCGCCGCGCGTGCTGACCAACAACGGAAGTGCGGCTTTCTACAACACGGCGCAGGCCCTCCCGTCCCTCGACACCTACGCGATCGCGCTGGGCGATCTCGACGGTGACGGGGCCCTGGACCTGGCCACGGCAGGCATGAGCGGCAATTCGAGGATTTTCACCAACGACGGGGCTGGGACTTTCTTTGACACCGGCCAGGACCTGGGGCAGCAGGGCAACGTGGCGCTGGGCGATATGGACGGGGACGGCGACTTGGACTTCATGTCGTGGATGCTCTACACGAACGACGGGAATGCGATGTTCAGCACCAGCAGCGTAACGATCAAGTCCGGCTACGGCCACAATGCGGTCGGGGACCTGGTCGGGGACGGCGATCTGGACGTGGTCATGACCGACTGGAACACCGACAAGTTCTTTGTCTACCGCAACGAGCGGCCGCAGATGCTCATACGAGCCACCAATTTCAACCCCATCCTGAGCGGCGACGCCCCGTCCACCGCGAACGGCACGGATTTCGGACAGGTGGCCATCGGCGCATCGTGGACGAACAGGTTCTACATCACGAATTCATCTGCCTATGTCGAACTCAAGATCACCGGCGTCACCACGAGCGGCGCGAGCGCCTCCGACTTCGCCGTCATGGGCATGCCGGCGACGGTCTGGGAGCACACCGAGTACACCTTCCAGATTGCGTACACGCCTACCTATGCCGGCGTGCGCACGGCGACGATCGAGATCGCCAACACCAGCACGAACAGCCCGTATCTCCTGAACGTCACGGGCTACTACCCGCCGCCGATCGTGACGAATGTCACGCCGCCTAACGCAACGAACGACTTCCAGACGGACGAGTACGTCTTCGCGTACTTCAGCGAGGTCATGAAGAAGGCGTCCATCAACAGCAATACGTTCTTCGCCTACAGCGAACAGAACGGCGTGTATCCCCGCCCCGTGGGCAAGAGCGCGGCGGGGGACGTCGCCTACCTCACCCCCGTCCCCGGCATCTTCCGTGCGGGCGATCTCGTATACGTTCAACTTACGAAGCAAATCACGAATAGCGCCGGGACCGGCACGCTCGTCCCCTACGCGTGGTCCTTCTACACCGAGGTGCGCAGGGGCTACGGCCAGTTCAGCGACAGCGGGCAGACGCCGGGAACCGGGACGTGCCGCGCGGTGGCGCTGGGTGACCTGAACGGGGACGGCTGGCTCGACGCGTTCATCGGCAACGACAGCCAGCCCGACGAGGTGTGGACCAACGACGGGAGCGGCGTGCTCTACGACAGCGGACAAATGCTCAACACGGGCGCGACGCGATCGGTTTCGTTGGGCGACGTCGATCGCGACGGCGACCTGGA
>JAHJJH010000249.1 GCA_018823105.1 Verrucomicrobiota bacterium
CTGCTGCTGGCGGCCGTCGGCCTGCTCTGGGGGGCCGGCCGGATGCACGAACCCCTGCGCGCGCTCCGCTCGGAGTACCATCTGAATCCGTCGGATCCGATGAACGATGCGCCCCCGCTGATGGCCTTCACCACGGTGGCCCTGGGCGGCTTCCGCGGCATTCTCGCCGACCTGCTCTGGATTCGCGCGGCCGCCTTGCAGGAGAAGGGCCAGTATTTCGAGCTGGTCCAGCTCTCCACGTGGATCACCCGCCTGGAGCCGCGGTTCACGGAGGCCTGGGCCTATCACGCGTGGAATCTCGCCTACAACATCAGCGTCCTGTTCAGCGAGCCCGAGGATCGCTGGCGGTGGGTGCGGTCCGGCATCAGCCTCCTGCGCGACGAAGGGCTCCGCTACAATCCGGGCCAGGCGCATCTTTACCGTGAACTCGGCTGGCTGTTCCAGCACAAGATCGGAGCGGCCATGGACCAAGCCCAGATGTATTACAAGCAGGCCTGGGCCCGCGAGATGATGGCCCTCTTCGACGGGCCGGCCCCCGATTACACAAACATGCCGCCCGAATCGCGACGCCGCCTGCTGGAGGAATACCGGCTCGACCCGGACCTCATGCGGCAGGTGGACGAACGCTACGGACCGCTGGACTGGCGGCTGCCCCAGGCGCACGCCTTGTACTGGGCCTGGTGCGGTCGTCGTTACGCCACGGGCTTCGAGGCGCTGGCCTGCGACCGGATGATCTACCAGTCGCTCGGCGACGCCTTCCGGCAGGGCCGCCTGACGCTGGACAAGGACGAAGAAATCTTCCTGCCGTCCCCCAACCTCGACCTGCTGCCGCGCATGCTCCAGACCCTCGAGAACTCCATGGCCGCCCACCCGGAGGAAGCGGAAATCCGCGACGCCCACCGCTTGGCCCTCGAAACGGCGGTGCTGATGCTGTATACCTTCCATCGCAACGAGGACGCGGCGCGCCTCTTCGACGAATTGAAGACCCGCTATCCCTCGGAGGAAACCGCTGCCGGATTCGAACCGTTCATCTTTCACGCCTTCACCGCCGAACTCGAAGAACCGTCCGAGCCGCGCCTCCGGGAGTTGATCGAAAGCGCGGTCTACAAGGGTTTGTTCTGGCGAGCCCTGGGCGATGACGCCCGCGCGGCCGGCTACGACCAGTTGGCGGCGCTCTGCTGGCAGCGAACCATGAAACAGCGCGAGGAGGATCCCGAGTGGCGGGGACGTGCCGGCCTGCCGCCGCTGGAGAAGATCCGCCGGCAGGCCAAAGAGCGGCTCATGCAGGAATTGAAGAGCGAGCGGGCAAAGGCCCGGCTGATAGATAACATCCCGCGGTAGGGCGCGTTGGGCTTGAGCCCCGTGAGAGGGGCGTTGCCCCCAACGGGGGCTCACGCCCAAGCCGCCCTACCTTAATGTCGGCAAGGAGGCACAATGAGAACAGTACTCGGTATCGTCTGCATCCTGTTCGGCGCCCTGGGCTGGGCGGGACAGGTGATCTCGGGGCTCAACTACGAGTTGGCCCAGAAGCTGGGACTGCAGGAGAAAAGCGAAGGAACAGACCCCCTCTTCCGGTTGGCGGAACGCAACACCGCGCGGTGGGACATCGTGGTCCTGTGGACCTTGATCGCCGCCGGCATCCTGATGCTTCTCGACAACGCCTGGTGGCCGCCTGTCGCCCTCGTAGCGGGCGGGATCTATCTCGACGCCGCCGGCCGTGAAGTGGCCAAGGTCTTGAGCCTGAAACGGCACGGCGTTCGGATCGGCACGCCGGGGGCCCGTAAAGTGGCGGCGGGTTTTTTCACCGTGATGGCGGCCGTCTCGATCTGGGTGTTGGCCTACACGCTCTGGTTCGTCGCCGGCGAAATGGGTTGACGGCCGCGATCACCGATCGCGGCTACAGTCCCTGCAGCCGGCGCGGCCACAACTCTCAAGTTTCGAACCCCGATGCTACTTCAGCGTTACCATGGGACTGAACTTCGCTCCGGGCGTCCCGCGCAGATCCCGGACTTTCACGATTTGCAGTTCGAGCGCGCCGGAGAACTGGCGGCGGAACTCGTCCAGCAGAGCACCCTCGACCTCGGCCGTGAAAGCGCTCCCCGCCACGATGCGTAACAGGAAGCGTGTTCGCGTTTCCTGCACAAACTGGTACTGCTCGATCCCGGGTTTCTCGAACACCACCGCCCTCACGGCGACGCTGCTGATCCGTGTGCCGTCCGGCAGTTCCACGAGATCGGCCGCACGGCCCGTCAGATTCCGCAGCAGGGGATACGGCCGGCCGCACGGGCATGGGGTGTCCGCCCACTCGGCCATGTCGTCGAGCGCGTACCGGATCAGCGGAAACGCCCGACGCCAAAGAACGGTGCAGACGACGCGTCCTGCGCGCGCGGGCCGCCCCGCCTCGTCGAGCAACTCCACGATGACCTGATCGCTATGCACGTGGAATCCGCGCTGCTGCTCGCACTCCCAGGCCACGGGCCCGGTCTCGATCGAACCGTACACGTCGGTGACGCGGGCCTTCAATCGGCGGGCGGCCCGCTCGCGGACAGAAGGCCAGAGCATGCTCGACGTGCTGAAGACCCGCGGGATGTTCAGGAAGGAATCGGCGCGTTCGAGTTCTGTCGTGATCTCATCCAGCGTGCTGGCCCAGCAGACCAGCGCGGCCGGCATGGCCTTCTTAAGTTCCCGGATTTTTTCCGAAACAGGCCGGGTAGCGTCAACGTAGGTGCGGCGAAACAGCCCCAGGTGTTGGACCAGATAGGGCCACGATGGGATGCGGCACGGAAGGGCGATCTTAACCTGACGTTGCCAGGGCCGGAATCCGGCGTCCAAGTAACAGCGAGCCCACAGGATGGCCTCCAGCCACTGTTCAAGGGGCAAGGTCGGGACGGCAAAGGGCATGCCCGTGGTGCCGTGGGTCTTTCGTTGCAGGCAGGCGTGGAGAGCGATTTCCGTACTCATGATCTCGCCCGACCGTTCACGAGCGGTCTGTCTTTCAAGGACGGGAAGTTGTGTCAGTTCGTCCTCGCGGCGAATATCGGCCGGGTTAAGGCGCCGCCTGTCGAACAGTTCGCGATAGTACGGCGAGAAACGGCCGGCGTACCGCAGCAGACCTTGCAGCCGGCACGAGCGTCGCCGGGTCAGTGCTTCCGGCGTCGTCGGCGAACGGCGCAAGGCGCCCAGTCCAGCCCGGAGAAGATCGAGGTGTGCGCGACTGCAAGCCATTTTACTTTGCCATCGAATGGCCTCCATCGTAGCATCCGGGTGGCCCCGTGGCAAACCGGGTGACGCCAACATGCCGCCTCCAGAACCGATTCCCTTGGCCGACCGCGTGGCCGGGCTCCAGTCCCGGCTCGACGCCTTTCGACGCTCGCTGGAGCCTTTCGCCTACGGGGCGCCCGAGCCTGTCTTCATGGCGGCCACGCAGGAATTCCTGGAATTCGTGCGGACATATCCGGACGAGGAAGCGTACGCGGAATGGGAACGAGGTGATTCGACGGCCCAATTCCGCGCTTTCTTCGCCCCGCGCGTGCTCCGGTTCACGGCCGCCGTCGAGCGGCAGACGCACGCCGAGTTGCTCGCGAAGTCCGGCGGCCGCGCCGGCGGACCCATGGGGCCGTTGCTGGGCGCGAACCGGTGGGGCGCTTATGCCCGCATGGCCGATATCCTCGCGCACCTGGACCTCGCCGCCTGCCGGACGTTCCTCATGGCCGGCTGCGGGCCCGTGCCGGACAGTCTGTTTTGCGTTCACGACCACACGAGCGTGGAGCGCCTCGTGGGCACGGACCGGGATCCCCTGGCGGTCGGCATGGCCAGGCAATTGGTGAACGCCTTCGGCCTGACCCGGATCCGGATTGAACAGGCGGACGCCGGCGGGACCGACTACGGTGATGTTGACGCGATCTGCTGCTCCGCCTTTCTTGCGCCGCGCCGCGCGATCATGGAGCGCATCGCTTCCACCGCCCGCGAAGGCTGCTCCATTATTCTGCGCGATCCGTTTTTCACGGGCACCTTGCTCTTTGAAAGAGCGCTCGACGCCCTTCCCCCGCGCCTCGCCGTCGTGAAGGAACTGCCCGCGGCGCGAAGCCGGTTCATGCTGAAGTACTACCTCCTGCGCGCCGGCACTCGGTCAACTCGATAGAGAGGATCGAATCGGCGGCGCGGCCTGCGCGGCATCCAGAAAGGACAGATCGAGGAAGCCTTCCGGCATGCGGTCCACGTAGCCAAGTTCCCGCATCAATTCCAAAATGCTGTTCATGGCCGCCTGATTGCGCAACGCGTTCACATCGGGCCGGTTGCGCCGCAGCGCCTCAAGGATGAATCGCGGGTGGATGCCGATGTAGCGGGACGCGATTTCCGCGGCGCGGCGCGGTTGCTCGGCCACGAAGGCCGCGCCGCGGACAAACGCCCGAACCACACGCGCGACGGTTTCCCGATTCCGATCCCTGAAGGCGACGGTAGTGGTCAGCGAACAGCCGGGCGCGCCCTTCCACAAATCGCCCGTGCGGCGAACCACGCGGCCCACGCCCAAGGCCTCCATCATGGTCGCATACGGCTCCACCATCGAGGCCGCGTCGACCCCCTGCCCGAAGAGGGAAATGATGACCCCGTCGCCCGACGGCTGCCGCAGGATCTCGGCTTTTGCCCAGCCCAGGGTTCGAATCAGCCCCATCGCGGTCAGGTCCTTGATGCCGCCGCGGAGCGGAACGGCTACCCGCTGAACCTCGGCTTCCTGGAGGCCCGTCCGCACCACGATGGCGGCCTCCTCGAATCCGGAACCGGCGAGGAGGACGAGCGGCCGCCCCGGCGCCACGGCTACGCGAGTCCAGGGCATGACGGCAAACTGGCATTCATCGGCCGAGAGCTTTTGAGGAACCAACCCGGCCGTCGCCGCGACTTCGACATCGAGATCGAGCCCCTCGTCGAGGAAGAAACCCTCTTCCTGCGCCGCGTAGGCGGGCATCTGGCAGACGCCCCTCAACAAGGCCATCCTGATTTTTGCCATGGTTCACCTGTCCCCTCGACCCGGCCACTTCACGCCCCAGAGGATGCCGGATGAAGGCCGCGACCGCAAGACCGGGGACGGCGCCGCGCGCCACGGTGGCAGATGTGTTGACAGACCCCGGGGCCGGAAACAGAATGCCGCGATGTCGCGTGGTTGGCCGCGCGCCGC
>JAHJJH010000250.1 GCA_018823105.1 Verrucomicrobiota bacterium
CTTCGCGTCCATCTGCCATTTGACCTGCTTGTCGTACTGCTCCTCCAGGACCTTCTTGATGTCGTTGGCGCGCAGACCGGCCTTCGGTCCCCAGTCGCTCGTGCTGTACTGGGCAAAGACGTTGATGAACTCCGTGATCGCCTTGGCGTACGCCTGGACCGCTTCCTTCCCCTTCCCGTCCTGCTTGGCCAGTGCCTCGGCGTCTTTCTGATACAATTCGCCGAGGAGGAACCGCGCCCCGGCCATGGGGCTCAAAGACATGGACATGTCGTGGGTCCGGATGTAGTCGTCTATCTCCTTGAGGATGTCCATGTTCTGGGTCAGGAACTTCTGCGCGTCGGCCGGGCGGCCCCGCACCAGGTGCGCGTGCGCCACGGTGATCAGCGACTGCCCGAACCAGATGTCCATGCCGCCCCATTGCAGATCGGAACTCAATTTCTCGGCCGCCGCCAGATGCTTTTCCTGTTCGGGCCCCGTCAGTCCCTCGGCCAATTTGACGTGCGCCTCGGCCTGCTTGGCCATCAGGGCGCGCACAACGTTGGGATCCGGCTTGGTCTGCAGGTACTTGTCGTAGGCGCCGACCGCCCCCGCCAGGTCGCCCGCCATCTCCAGCATCTGCCCGAACTGGAAGGCCGCCTCGCGGTAGAACACCAGCAGGTCGGCGTCGGTGGGCAGGCGGCCCTCGTATTGTTTAAAAAAGTTCTCATAGATCGACCGGGCCTTGTCCTGCTCTCCGATGGCATAGTAGCCCTTGCCCACGGCCAGGCTGATCGCCTGCGCCTTCGGGCTGGCGGGGTCCATCGCCTTGACCATCTCCTCGGCCTCGGCAAATTTCCGCTTCGAAATCAGGATCTCGGCCTGGATGACCGTCGCGCGGTCCTTCAGGTCCGGGTGCCGGCGGAGCACCTGCTGGACCACCTTGTCCGCGTAATCCGGGAAGCCCAGCGGGATCAGGCCGCGGGCGAACTCGAACTCCTGGTCCACGTTCAGTTCCTGTGCGCAGACGGCCGGAGCGAGCAGGATCATCAGAAGAAGAATCAGCGGCGCGGCGGGAAGCAGGGCGGGACGGACACGACGGACGCAAAATTTCGTCATAAAGGCCTCACCGGCTCGTTACATCTTCTTATACGATCATACGGCTCGCGTGGTATACCTCTAAATAGTATTTGATAGGTGAAGCGCACAGGGGCGTCAAGCACTCTGTGGGCCAAAAGGCCTCCCCTCCCCTGGCTTGCTCCTGACCGTACTCGTCCTCTTCCCCATCCCTTCCGATCTGGACAGGTCGTTCCATGATGTCCCAGAACGCCCGGTGCGGGCACCGGGCCTACACAGGTTGTAGGCCGCGTGCCCTCACGCGGCGCGCATCGCATAATGCCTTGCCGAGGACGAGAAAGAGAAGGAGATCCGGAGAATCAACTCACGACCGGCCCCGCCCCCCTCATGGCCGCGCGGGTCAGCGCAAAATCCCATCGCACCGGATCTTCCGGGCAGAGCCGACGGAAAGCGGCCGTGACCTCCAACGCCGTCCGCAGGTCCGCCGCGCGCCGCCGGGTCAATCTAAGATGCAACGCCGCCCGATGCATGTGAACATCCAGCGGAACGATCAGCCTCGACGCCGGGATGCCCGACCACGCCCCAGGGTCCACCGCGTCATGCCGGACCATCCAGCGCAGGTACAGGAACAACCGCTTACACGCGCTGCCGTGCGCGGGATCGGGCACAAGGGTTTGACAGCCCGCCCCGCCGGCGGCGACCAGGTCGCTCGCCCAGGTCCGCAGGGCCGGCAGGACGGTATCGTCGTCCTTCTGGCTCGCCGCCAGGAAAGCGGCGTTCAGGGACCCGTGTTTCTTCAATAGGATCTGCATTCCGCGCAGCAATCCGGCGATTTCCGTCCCCGTGGTCCAGCGATGCCGGAAGACCCGGAAAAGGCGAACCCAGCCCGCCGGATTACCCCGCCTCACGGCCTCCGCGGGCGACGGGCCCAGACGATCGAGCACCACCGTGGCATTGCGCACGATCACCTGCACCCCGCCGTAGGCCAACAGCGCGGAGACGAGGCCGGCGACTTCCTGGTCGCGCGGGTCCCTGTAGCGGAGCACCACCTCCAGAGGGTCCGGGGCGATGAACGCCGGCCGGTGATAGCGCCGGTGCAGTCGGTTGAGGGTATGGAGGAGGGAGCGTAGGGTAGTTTTTTGGGGATTTTTTCGGCGCCGACTCTGGGTAGCGCGGAGATGCTTCGCTTCGCTCAGCATGACGGATTCTTTCATACCATGCCTGTCATCCTGAGCGCAGCGAAGGATCTCCAAATCCTCCTGTCCTTGTGCGCTCGAGCCGACGATCCGGCCGATGCCGCTTGCCCCGCGCCCGGTCGTGGGTTAAGATGACCATGATGATGCTGCGCGCCACGCGGCGCACGGCCTGAGGATGGGCGGCGCATGAGTAAAAGGCAAGAGAAAGCGCACATGCTGGGCGTGGGGCTCGACCACCAGGACGAGCACGTGCGGATCACCCAGGGCCCGAATTTCACCGTTCTCCTGGGCTCCGAGGAAACGCACGAAAACCTGAGCGGCACCTGCATGCGGATCAACGAAAAACTCCGCCGCCGCGGAAAGCGTCTTGAGAACGTGTCCCGCGAAGAGTTCCTGGACCTGGTCCACGACCTCGGCGAGCCCTGAACCGCGATGAAGATCCTCGTCCTCTCCCCCCGCCTGCCCCATGCCCAGGTCGTCGGGGGGCACGGCATCGTGTATCAGCGCCTCCGGCGATTGGCCGGACGGGGACACGATATCGGGCTGGCTGTTTTCGCCCAACCCGACGACGCCGCGCACCTCCCCGAATGGAAAGGCCTGCTGCGCGAAACGGTGATCGTGCCCGCCCCGCCCCGGCGGCACGGTGTGCTCCGAGCGCTCGCCTCCCCGGTCCCGGCCATTTTTGCGGGCTTTCGCTCCGAGGCCATGATACGGGCGGCGGGCCAACTGGCGGTGCAGGGGGGCTACGAGATCGCGCTGGCGGAGTTCGGCGTCATGGGACAGCATCTCCATCGCAATCCCCACCTCCCGGCCGTGCGCAAGGTGATCTCCGTGCACCAGTGCCACACGCTCGCGGCGCAGCGCGCCCTGAGCCTGGGGTCCGGGCCCCTTCGCGCGCTCGCCGCGCGACTGCAACTGGCGCGCCTCGAGCCGTATGAGTTCGGCATGTACCGCTGCGCGGACCATCTCCTGGCCCTGACCCCCGAGGTGCGCATGGGCATGCTGCAGCGGGCCCCTTCCCTGCGCATCTCCGTGATTCCCAGCGGCGTGGACACGGTCTATTTCCGGCCCGGCAGCCCCCACCCGAAAGAGCAAGCGCTGGTCTTCACGGGCGATTTTACCGACGAGGCCAACGCGGACGCGGCCTTGTGGTTTATCAGAGACGTGTGGCCCCGCCTGGCGGCGGGGCGCTCGGACCTGGTTTTCTATCTCGTCGGGCCCCGCCCTCCGCCGGCCCTGGTACAGGCCGGCGAGCGCGATCCGCGCATTGTCGTCACCGGCGAGGTGGACGATATTCGGCCCTACCTTGCGAAAGCGATGGTTTTTGTCTGCCCCAACCGGATGGGCTCGGGCATGCGCGGAAAAATCCTCCAAGCCATGGCGGCCGGGGTCCCGGTCGTTTCGACCACCCTCGGGGCGGAAGGGATCCCGATCCAGATGGGCGACGACGGGTTCCTCGCGGACACGGCGGAGATCATGGCCCAGTACGCGGGCCTGCTGCTGGAAGACGAAAGCCTGCGCGCCTCGGTGTCGGCCCAGGCCCGCGCGATGGTTTCCGAGCGCTTTTCCTGGGAACGCGGCGTGGATCAGTTGGAACACGTCCTCCAGGAAACCGTGGCTTGACGTCCTGTCCAACAAGTTCTGTGTCACGGCTTGTTGTCATCCCGAATCCTGATGCGAAGCGATCGGGATGACAACCTCTTGCGGGGGCGGGCCTCAGGGTGAGGCGACGGCCCGCTCCAACCGGCTGGTAAACACCCCGCCGGCGGGGATGAGCATTTCCGTGCGGAAGGTCCGCGGTCCACGCCGCATTTCCAGTTCGACCCGCGCCGCGAGGGGCGTATTTTTCTCGGCGGAGTCCCCCCATTCCGCCTTCCACTCGGCCCCGTCGTAGAGACTCACCCTAAACCCGGACACGCCCGCCACCAGGTCGTTCGTCTCTTCCGCCTCCGCACCGGGCCCGGCCAGCGGTCGCCGTACGCATAGCAGGACATCCTCGGAGTCCACGCGGTACGTGACCCGGCAGACCTCAAGCCATCGCGGATCCGTCTCTCCCCCGGGAAGGCGGAAGGTGCAGAAGGCCATTTCGGAGCGGTTCGGATCTGCCCCCTCGGCCGCGTTCAGGCGGATGTTGCAGTCCTCGGCCGGGCCTGGAAACAGGGCCGCGAAGTCCTGGCTGATCGTTTCAATGGCGCGGCCGGCGCGGCCGAGTTCATCGTCGCGGACCCGGCGTCCGGAGACGGCCGCCGTCACGGTGTGATAGAGCGCATAGACCACGCCCAAGAGGAGCCCGGCGATCGCCACCGCCAGGAGAAGCTCGATGAGCGTCAGGCCGGAGGTCGAAGCGCGTAGCCGCGAGCGTGAGCGAGCGGCCCGTAGCTTAGAGCGTGAGCGAGCGGCCATGTGTGGAACCTGCTTCCTACCCCTCGCTCACGCTCGGGGCTACCTCCCCAACTCAATCGGAGAAGATGAGCTTGATCACGAAGAGGACCACGATGATCAGGGCGACCACCCCGACGAGCGTGATCACCAGCAGCCCCGTGCCGGAGGTTTCCGTGTTGCGCGCGCCGAACGGGGAGATGGAATTGAACGACTCCGGCGCCGTGGTGGGCCCGGGGGCCACCTCGACCTGCGCCTCCGCGTAGCTGTGCGTGTCCACGGCCTCGGACTGGTCCGCGTCAAAAAGGAATTCCACCGACCCGATCTGGACGATGTCCTTCGGACGCAATTTGGCTTCCGTGATGTCCTTGGAATTCAGGCGGGTGCCGTTCGTGGACTCCAGATCCTTGAGGGCGAAGTGAGGGCCGTCCCGAACGATGGCACAATGATGTCCGGAGACGGTGGCGCTCTCGATCACCACGACATTATCCTTGGCGCGGCCGATAGTAATTTCGTCCCGATCGATCGGGAACGTTTTGCCTTTTACCTCTGCCGACATGCCGATCAATGAGGCCATGAAAAGTGCCCTCCGGTTACCGCTTGTACAATGATGTCACGCGGCGCGGCGGCTGTCAACGCGGACCTCATTCCATGAATACCGTCCGGCCGCCGAGGAACGTCCGCACCGCCCGGCCTTTTACACGCCAACCTTCGAAAGGTGTGTTCCGGGATTTCGAGCGGAACTCTCCCGCCGAGACGGTCCGTTCGGAGTCCAGGTCCAGCAGCACCAGGTCGGCCGGTGCGCCGGGCGCCAGGGCAGGGTCCGGCAGACCGAGCACGCGCGCCGGCCCCACGGTACAGCAACGCACCCAGTCCAGCGCGCTCATCCGCCCGTTAACCACCAGCCGCGTGTAGGTCACGCCAACCGCTGTTTCCAGCCCGATCACTCCGAAAGGTGCTTCGCGGAATCCGCGCGCCTTGGCCGCGGCCGTGTGCGGCGCGTGGTCGGTGGCCAGCACGCCGATCACGCCCTCCTCCACCGCGCGGACCAGTGCGGCGCGGTCCGCTTTCCCGCGGAGCGGCGGATTCATTTTCCACCGGGCGTCGTCGGGCCGCACGTCGGCGTCGGTCAGGGCCAGGTGGTGCGGAGTGACCTCCCCGCTGACCGGCAGGCCCTCTGCGCGGGCGCGGCGCAAAAGCTCCACACTTTCCGCGGCGGAGACATGCTGGATGTGCAGGTGGCCGCCGGTCTCCCTGGCGAGCCGGATGTCGCGGCGTACGATGTCCACCTCGGCGGCGGACGGGATGCCCGGCAGGCCCCACCGGGCCGAATACAACCCCTCGTGCATGACCCCGCGGCGTTCCAGGTCCTGCGCCTGGGCATGATCCAGGATCGGGCGCGAGAGCGCGGCGGCCTGTTCCATCGCCCGGCGCATTACGTCGTCCGACGGCACGGTGGATCCGTCATCCGTAAAGGCGCACGCGCCGGCCGCGGCCAGTTCGGCCAGCGGGGCCAGGGTCCCGCCCGCTCGGCCCCGCGTGATGCAGGCGGCGGGCAGGACGCGGCAGAGTCCAATTTCTTCGGCGCGTCGAATCAACCCGGCCACGCGATCCGGCGTATCCATGGGCGGGCGCGTGTTCGGCATCGCCACCACGGTCGTACGACCGCCGCGCACGGCAGCCCGGCAGCCGGTCTCGATCGTCTCGGCATCCTCGTCGCCGGGCTCGCGGAGATGGACATGCAGATCGATGAAGCCCGGGGCGGCGACCAGGCCGGCGGCTTCGATCACCTCCGCGCCCGGCGGCGGGGCCGGCGGCGGCTCGGCGAATCGACCGTTGAGGATGTAGAGGTCTCCGGGTTCATCCCGTCCGCGGGCGGGATCGAGCAGGCGCGCGCCGCGGATAAGAATGGCGCGCGGCTCGGTCATTTCTTGCCGGCCGCCTCGAGGGCGACGGAGGCCGCGGCCAGCTCCGCGAGGGGCACTTCGTGTCGCGTCCCGCAGCGGGGACAATCGAGCGACGTGCCCTTGAAATCGGGCGGGAGTTTGATCTTCAGCCCGCAGGCGCAGGGCAGCACCACAAAACGATTGACCTGTTGCATCAGGTCGCGCGCGGACCGCCATTGCGCCGCGGGATTCGCGGCGGCCGCGGCGGCGACGCGCGACTCGCCCTCGACGGAGCCGGTCAGGTCGCGCGCGCCGATGAGGCCGGAGCCCTTGTGCGCGGAGCGGAAAGCTTCCTCGTACGCCGCCAGGGAGGCGTTTTTGCCCATGCCGCGCAGGACGCGGATGCGGTCCGCCGTCGGAGGATGCGTACTGAACAGTGACCCGCCGCTGCCCGCCGCGGCCAGGGGATTCACGATGAACATCGGCGACACGGCCTTGTTCACCTTGAGCGCACCGGGCTTGACCGCGGAGATTTTTTCCAGCGCCGAGGCCAGGCCGTCGGGATAGCGCGTGAACTGCGCGGCCGAGGCGTCGGCCAGGTACTCGCGTTTCCGCGAACAGGCGAAGTACAGGATCTGCGCCAGCAGCGGCGCCAGAATGGCCACGACAATGGCGACCAGCGCCATGATCGCCTGGGCTTGTCCCCCGCCCTTCGACGAGGAACGGCGGCTACCGCCCCGGTACCACAGGCTGCGCATAAAAACATCGGCCAGGATGATGATCGCGCCGACCATGACGCCGGCGAGGGTCATGAAGAGCGTGTCGCGGTTGGCGATATGCCCCAGCTCGTGCGCGATCACGCCCTGCAACTCGTCCCGGTTCAGCCGTGCCAGCAGCCCCGTTGTCACCGCTACCGCCGCGCGTTCGGGTTTGAGTCCGACGGCGAACGCGTTGGGCACGTCCGAATCCATGATGAACACGCGGGGCATGGCGGGCAGGCCGGAGGCGATCTTCATCTCCTCGACGAGGTTGAAGAGCTGGGGCGCGTCCTGGTGTTTCACCTCTCGCGCGCCGGCGGAAGCCAGCAGGACCTTTTCGCCAGCGGAGAAGGCGGTGAGGGTCAGCACGACCCAGATCACCATCGCCACCAGGACGCCGAGGACGCCGGCGGACGGATTGATCGCCGCGCCGATGGCGTACCCGAGCAACATCAGTACCGACGCCAGCAGGACGATCATCGCCGCCGACTTGCGCTTGTTCGACTGGATGGTTTCCCACATGAAGGGAGGTTTCAGGTGTCAGGTTTCAGGTGTCAGGCAAAGACGCCATCCAATCTGAATTCTGACTTCTGTCTTCCTAAAACTGGACCTTCGGCGCCTCGCGTTCGGCGGCGACCTGGACCTCGAAGAACTCGGACTTCTTGAAGGCGAACATGTTGGCCACGATGTTGGACGGGAAGGTCTCGGTCTTCGTGTTGAAACGCAAGACGGCGTCGTTATAGAACTGCCGGGAGAACCCGACCTTGTTCTCGGTCGAGGCCAGTTCCTCCTGGAGGGCCAGGAAATTCTGGTTGGCCTTCAGGTCGGGGTAGTTCTCGACCACCAGCATGAATTTGCTGATCGCACTGCTTAATTCGCCCTCCGCCTTGCCGGCGGCGGCCGCGCCGCTGGCCTGCATGGCCGTGGCGCGGGCCTTCGTGATGTTTTCGAGTGTATCCCGTTCGTGTTTTACGTAGCCCTTGGCGGTTTCGACCAGGTTGGGGATCAGGTCGTGGCGGCGTTTGAGCTGCACATCGATCTGCGACCAGGCGTTCTTCACCTGGTTGCGCAGGGAGATGAGGCTGTTGTAGATCCCGATGTACCAGAGAACCAGCAATACGACCAGACCCAGTAGTATCCAGGCCATAACGCGCTCCTTTGTTAGTTACCGACTTGTCTTGCTTCCAAAGACGCCCGCGCAGAAGGCCGCCACGGCCTCGGCCCGGCCGGACGCGCCCCGCGCCTTGACGATCTGTTCCAGTTCGCCCGCGTCCAGCCAGAGCCCGTGCCCCGCCGGGCAGGCGTCCACCTCGACCCCCGTGGCGGGCGCAAGCCCGACCATCATGCGCGCCCCGCACCGCGGGCAGCGCCGCTTGCCCTTGGACGATTTCTCGAGTTTCAGGTCCTCGGGCCGGTCGGGCGTGCCGTTGAGGATCAGGCCCAGCTCGCCGGCATCCAGCCAGCACCCGCGGCAGGAAAAACAGAAATCGAGATCCACCCCGTTATACTCCAGGATGGCCATGGACGCTCGACATGCGGGACAATTCATCACGCAACCCTTGCAACGGTTTTTTTATCGCCGAGGCCCGGCGGGAATGCAAGGACAAAGGGCCGCGATAAGGCTCTTTCGTAGGGCCTTCGCTTGTCGAAGGCCGACGGAACGGCCGCCGGCGAGCGGCGGCCCTACAATGATCGTTAAGAAATCAGGGAACCGGTCAGGGCGCGATGAACTCGTACGCTCCGCGGTCGGGCTGGGCGTCGCGCCGGCGCCCGTCGCGGTCATGCGTCGGTGCAAACTGCGGGATGGCCATGTTGCGGCACGGCGAATTGGCTTGCAGGTGGAAGTCGCCGATCATCCTCCG
The DNA here is from genome assembly GCA_018823105.1 of Verrucomicrobiota bacterium. GTDB lineage: Bacteria > Verrucomicrobiota > Kiritimatiellia > CAIQIC01 > JAGNIJ01 > JAGNIJ01. The sequence continues at coordinate 9,135 of JAHJJH010000250.1, forward strand.
CGGATCGAAACGCATGAACTTGGGATTCACCCCCTGCCGGTTGAGAAACGCAGCGGGATTGGGCACGCCCTGCCAGGGCAGCGGGGTCAGCCAGAAATCATTGCCGGCCATCAGGACGGCCACATTGGCGTCTCCAATCACGCCGCGGAGATGACCCGCAATGATATTATTGACGACTTTTGTCTTGTTGTTCGCGCCCGCGATTTGGATGGCCGTGGCGGTGGGCAGCGGCAACCCGGAGACGTACTGGATGTGGGCGATTGTGTTATTGGCCACGGTGGCCTCGGCGTCGGCGGCAATCGCCAGGCCGTCACCGGCACCGGCCTGGTTCATGAAGATCACGTTATTCTCGACCTCGACCTCCGGCAGATCGACCAGAAACAGGGCGCCGCCATCCTTCACGGCCCGGTTGTCAATAAACGTGTTCCGGGAGATCATCGGCGGATCATCGCCCAGCGCCGGCTTTCCCCGGATCGCCATCCCGGCACCGAAGAGCGCCCGGCACGACCGCACCTCGTTATCCTGGCACCAGAACTGCGTGACTTCCGAGTACACGCCCCCGCCGTGATCGCCGGCCGTGGCCCAGGAGCAGTTGTGCCCGGCCATGAGCGCCACGCCCTTCCGTGCCGAAAGAAATCCGCCGTGACGGCCGGCCCTTGAGGTATCCGATTGTCCGTAGGCCACCAGCACCGAGGCCTCGTCCACCGCCACGCCGCCGCCGTCGCGACCCGCGTTGTTGTCCGTTGCGGTAACTTCATACAGAATGAAGCCCTGCTGATTACCCAGGATCGCCGCGATGCCGCCGTCCTGAACGGCCCGGTTGCTCATGAACAAGTCATGATCCGAAAAGACCTTGTTTTTGCCGCGGACGCAGACTCCCCCGCCGTTCGCGCCGGCGGCGTTGCCCATGAACTCGTTTCTCCGCAGGTACACTTTCGCCGCGCCGCCCAGGTACACGGCGCCGCCGTCCGTCTCCGCGGAGTTGTTGCTGAAGTAGTTGGTTTGAATGTAGAGCGTCCCGACAGCCTCGGTGAAAATCGCGCCGCCCCGCGGCCCGCGATTCTGCTCGAATAAATTGCCGCAGACATAACCGACTCCGTCGCCTTGCACGTCCACCGCCGAATCCTTGGCGCCAGTGAAGAAAATTCCTCGCACCTGGGTGGGAAACTTGTCTCCGTTCACCGTATCGACCGTCACGATGGGTGCTTCGTCCCAAGGCATCAGCATGGGCATCAATCCCCCGGCCGGCATGAAGGCCGGCTCTCCGAGCAGGGCCACCCCGGCCGGGACCTCGAAATTGCCGACGTAGTTGCCGCGGTGTATGAGAATCCGTTCGCCGGATACCGCCGCTTGCAGGGCATTGTTCAGATCCGCGACATTGAAAACGGGATGATCCGCCGCCCGGATTGAAAGCGTCGTCACCATCAGGAGTAGAATGCCCACCCAACACATTTTCTTCATGGCCCAATTCTCCTTTGCTTAAACGTTAAAGTACTCGGCCGGGCCGGCCCTGTAAAGCCTTTATTTTCAAGGAGATCAGGCAGACGGGGTTTGATTCGCAACTGGAGAGGGATCAAGGCTTTCCAATGTTTGGAAAAAGGGGGGGCCTGGTTTTCCAATGATTGGAAAATTCCCGGGCTTTTTTTCCAATCATTGGAAAAAACGGCCGGCCGGTTTTCCACCCATTGGAAAGCCGGGACGGAGTACCATCCGACCCGGCGCCGGCAATCCGCTCTCTCTGGAGCGGCTGATGCCGTCATTGAAAGCGGGTTTCGCAGTGTGTTATCGTCCGCGCGGGCAGGCATGAAGATGGCGAACCCAGCAGACTCGCGAGAGTGGAAACCGGCATGACCAGCACCCGGAAATCAGCGGGCATCGTGGGGCTGGCGGTGGTCGGATCGCGGGTCTTCGGATTGGTCCGCGAGCTGGTGTTCGCCGCGATGTTCGGCGCGGGCAAATTCCTGGATTCGTTCCTGGCGGCCTTTCAAATCCCCAACCTGATGCGGGACCTCTTCGCCGAGGGCGCGCTGTCCGTCGCCTTCACCACGACGTTCACCAAGACCCACGAAACGGAGGGCGCGGACTCGGCCTGGGGGCTCTTGAGCCTCCTGGTCTCTTCCGTCATCCTGATCCTCGGCGGCGTCTGCCTCCTGGGCATCGCGGCCAGCCCGCTGCTGGTGCAGCTCACGAGTTTCGGCTTCCACGCGGTCCCCGGGAAATTCGAGCTGACCGTGCAGCTCACCCGCGTGCTGTTCCCGTTTATCCTGTTCGTCTCGCTCGCCGCCGTGATCATGGGCGCGCTGAACGCGCGGCGCCTCTTTGGCCTGCCCGCGTCGGCCTCGACGGTCTTCAACATCGTGTCCGTCGTGCTGGGCGTGGGCCTGGCCTACCTCTTCGATCCCCAGCCCGACTGGCGGCACCCGCATTTCGGGCCGCGCGCGCTGTGGGGCGTCAGCCTGGGCGTCCTGCTGGGCGGCGTGGCGCAGATGGCGATCCAGGTCCCGCTCCTCTGGCGGTTGGGCTACCGCTTCCGCTGGCGCCTGGATTTCAAGGACGAGAAGCTGCGCCGGGTCTGGCGCCTGATGTGGCCGAGCGTGATCGCCGGCGCGGCGGTGCAAATCAACGTGCTGGTGAACGGCATGTTCGCCTCCGAGATCAATGGCGCGCGGTCCTGGCTGAACTGCGCGTTCCGGCTCATGCAGTTCCCGCTCGGCGTCTTCGGCGTGGCCATCGCCACGGTGACCCTGCCCGCCGTGGCGCGCCACCACGCGCAATCCGACCTCGGCGCCTTCGGCTCCACCGCGAACAACTCGCTCCGGTTGACCGTATTCCTAACCGTACCGGCCGCGGTCGGCCTGTTCGTCCTGGCCGAGCCCATCATCCGGCTCATCTACCAGCACGGCCGATTCTCCGCGGCGGATACCCTGGCGACGGCGCTGGCGCTGCGGGCCTACGCCGTCGGGCTTACGGGCTATGCCGCCATCAAGGTGCTGGCCCCGTGTTTCTACGCGCTGGACCGTCCACGACTGCCGCTGCGCGTGAGCCTGCTGGGCATCGGGATCAACATGGCGCTGAACTTCCTGATGGTCAAGGGGCTCGGCTGGGGGCATGTCGGGCTGGCCACCACCACGGCGACATTGGCCTTCGTCAACGGAGCGCAATTGTTCTTTTATCTGCGACGACTGGTTCACCTGGGCGGCGCCGGCTGGCTGGGATTCTTGGGCGGGGTCGCCGGCGCGGCGGTCGCTGGCGGGGGAAGCGCCGTCGCGGTGCATCGTTACCTGCAGGCCGTCCTCCCCGCCGGCCTGGCCGGCGAACTGCTGGCGCTTGGCGCCGCCATGTCGGCGGCCGTGCTGGTCTATTTCACCATTACGCTCGTCCTGCGACTGCCGGAGTCGGCGGCCCTCTGGCGGGTCATCCTGCGCGGCCCATGGCGGCTGGTGAGGGGGAAACTTTTTCGGCCTTCGGCAAGCGAAGGCCCTACAAAACCCGAATCGTAGGGCCGCCGTTCATCGGCGGCCGTTGTTTTTCCCTGCGGCATAGTACGGGTAGCCGGAGGCGTCATCCCCGGGCCGGACGTATTTCCATCGCTTATAGGTCCAGAGCCAGCACTCCGGGCAGCGCCGGACCTCTTCCTCATAGAGCCGGGTGATGCGCTCGGTCCATTCCCGAACCTGTTCCTCCCCGGGGTGCGGCGACGGCGCGCCCAGCCCGGCGGGAATCCGCACACGGTAGGCGCCCCGGGCGTCGGGCAGGCAGAAACCGAACACGATGCCGGCCCCGGTCCGCGCCGCGAGGAAAACGGCCGCCGTGGACACCGTCACCGGTCGCCCGAAGAACTCCATGAAAAGGCCCCCCTCGGATGGCGGGGTATTCTGGTCCAGCAACAGGGCCACGTTCCGGCCGCCGTGCAGCAGTCGCAGGAGCGTGCGCACGGCCCCCTCACGGGGAATGATCACCTGGCCTGTGGACTGCCGAAGCTTGTTGAAAAGGACATCCACCTCCGGATTTTTCAGCGGCATGGCCACGCTGGCCAGCGGATAGCCTTCCACGGCGCAGGCGAGACCCAGGACCTCCCAGTTGCCGAGGTGCCCGGTCAGGCAGACATTCGCGCCGGCGCCCAGGACTTCGGCCGGGGGCCGCTCGAACCTCACCCATCGCCGGATGCGCGCCTCCGTGCGGCGCGCAAACCAGAAGACATCCAGCGCAACGAGCGCAAAGGCCTGGAAGGATCGCTTGAGAATGCGCTGCTTTTCCCGCGCCGTCCGCGCATCGCCGTAGGCCAGGTCCAGGTTGGCCCGCCCGATGCGGCGCAACGACCGCGAAAAGAGATAACCGGCGGCCCCGAGGACCCGGGCCAGGCCGAGCACCACGGATCGCGGAAGCCGGCCCACCACGGCGATCGCCAGGCGGGTCAGGACTACTTCCCCCTTTTTCCGTTGGTCCTTCCAAAAGCCCATCGGGACTCTCGGCTCCTAACTCGAAATGACCAATAACCAAGCACCAATGACCAAAGACAGGTTGAATTTATTGGTCATTGGCAACCTGGTCATTGGGCCTTTTCTTTGGTTTCGTGCGCCAGCGTCGGTGCAGCCAGATCCACTGCTCCGGCGTGCGCCGGATTTCGTTTTCTATCACCGCCGTGTAGACCTGCGTCGCCTGCCGGATATTCTCCTCCGAGCGGTCGGGCGGCGGCTCGATCGCCGGGTGGACCTGCAGTACATGCTGATCGAGTCCCTCCCGGTGAATGAAGACCGGCACAACGGGCGCCCGGGACTGTGCGGCCAGCAGCGCCAACCCCGGCGAGGTGCAGGCGGGCCGGCCGAAGAAAGTCACGAAGATCCCCTGCTCCACCGGCCGGTTCTGATCCAGGACGAAGCCCAGCAACTCGTTGCGCTTCAGCACGCGCAGGCAATCGCGGTAGGAGTTGTGCGCGGGAACGATGGAGACGCCGAACGCCCGGCGCATCCGCATCCACATGGCGTTGACGCCCGCGGGCCGGATTTTCTTGGAGATGATGGTCAGGGGATAGCCCCGGTGTCCGGTGAACATGCCCAGCAGATCCCAGTTGCCGAGATGGGCGGTCAACATCAGCACCCCGCGTTCCCGTTTCAGCGCTTCCTGCACGATCTCTTCGCCCTCGATCCGCACCCGGGCGTCGAGATCATCGGTGCGCCCGCCGTCCAGGCGCAGGATCTCGACCATGTTCATACCGAACTGACGGTACATTTCATTGACGATCGCCCGCCGTGCCGGTTCGTCGCGGTCCGGCAGGCTGCGCGCCAGCGCGTCCAGCGCATCGCGCCGGTGATAACGCAGAACAGACCCGTAGACCCAGCCCAACCCGCGCCCGAAGGCCAGCGCCCTGGGCAGCGGCAGCCGGGCCACGCCGCGATTGAACCGCTGCAATACCCACCCGAGCACACCACCGTCCTCTTTGTCGGGCGGGGCCTTGCCGGCGTCTGGAGAATTATCCTTCATGTCGTGTTGAGAACGAGGAGACCGCATAACACAAATCCGTGGAAAGGGCCAAGTCGTTTCCCTGCGGATCAATCGTCGTCTTCAAAAAGGCCCTTGAGGAGGCTGCTCTTCATGGTGTCCAGGTCCTGGAGCTTTTCAAAGGCATGGGCCATGTCCTGCAGTTCCAGGATCTCCTCCAGCACGATGAAGCGCGCCACGTGCTCGTGGCGCGCCGGCGTCGTGAGCACGACGCGGTTGGCCTCCAGGGAAAGCGTGAAGCTCATGTCGTCCTTCCGGATCTGGTAGGCCTGCGTATCGCCGCCCAGGCGATAGACAAAGAACTCCTCGGCCCGGAAGCTGCGGACCAGGCGCGAGAGCACAAATTCGGCCAGGTCGGCCGAGGGCAGTTCCAGGGGCACGCTGTGGATGGTTTCGTCCGTGCCGGCGCGCGCGCGCAGCTTCAGGCCGGAGCCGCCGCCGAAGGATTTGCTCAATAGCGGCGGGGCAATGAGCGTGGTCACCATGGTCATGAGAATCGCGGCGCCGAAGACTTGAGTATTGATGACATGCGCGGACAGCCCGAGCCCGGCGATAACCAGGGCCACCTCGCCGCGCGGCATCATCCCCACCCCGATGCGCGCCGCGCCGCGCAGGTTGAAGGTCATGAGCCACGCCGGCAGGCCGCAGCCCAGCAGCTTGGCCAGCATGGCCAGCACCGCATATACCAGCCCGAAAATCAGCACCCCGTGCAGCGCGGAAAAGTCCACCATCATGCCCATCACGCAGAAGAATACGGGCACGAACACCTCGTACGTGCCGCGCAGATGTTCCTGGATGCCGTGCGCCAGATCCGTCCGTGACAGGGACAGGCCGGTCACATAGGCCCCGATAATCATCGCCAGGCCCGCCATTTCCAGCAGGCCGGCAAAGAGCAGCGCCAGGCCGAAGGCGATGGATACGATACTCGACATGGAGTGCAGCGTCTTGAGCACGCGCGAGATCAGCCGGGCCGAGAGCAGCCCGATGGCCGTGAACCCGAGCCAGTAGCCTATCGCGTGCCCCGCGATCCGGCCGATGTGGCCCCACGGCGCGCGGCCGCCGGGATCCGTCAGCTTGGACAGGCCGACGACGATGGCCAGCATGACCACGCCCAGCACGTCGTCGAAGACCGCCCCGGCCAGGATCGTCACGCCCTCCGGCGAGTCAGTCTTCTTGCGCTCGGAGAGAATGCGGGCCGTGATGCCGACCGAGGTGGCCGTGGAAATCGCGCCGAGGAACAAAGCCACCGGATCCATGAAGGAATTCGCAAACCCGAACCAGACGCCGCACTGCGCGCCCAGGACGAACGAGAAGACCACCCCGCCAATCCCCACCGCGGTGCCCACCACCGAGTAGCGGAGGAACAGCGCCAGGTCGGTTTCCAAGCCCGACAGGAAAAGGAGCAGAATGGATGCGATAGTTGCCAGGCCATACAGGGGGACCGAGACACCCAGCGACGTGGCGGCGGCAGGAAACAGTGGCCCGAACCCGGGGATCGGGAGTTGGCCGAGGGCATAGGGGCCGATGATCATTCCCGCGATCAGTTCGCCCAGGACCCCCGGGAGCCGCAGCAGGCGTTTGAAAAACAGTCCAACGAGTTGCGCGGCGATCAGAATGACCGCCAGTTGCAGCACCAGGCGCATCATGGCGCTTTCCATGACCGGGGCGGCATCGACGGCGGGGGCCAGGTTGGCCAAGACTGGAAACAGCGGGATCATGTCGGCCGATTGTCAACCGGAGAGGATGTCCAGCACTTCTTCCGGCGTCGCGGCGTTCAAGACCCTGTCGCGAATGCCGGTGTCGCTCAACTGGCGGCTGATTTCGGCGAGGAACTGGATATGCGGGCCGGTCCGCGTGTCCGGCGAAAGCGTCATTATAAAAATCCGGGAGGGCTGGCCGTCCAGGGCCTGGAAATCCACGCCCTCCTTTTTCAGGCCGATGGCGGCGACCAGGGTGCCCACCGTGTCCGTCTTCCCGTGGGGGATCGCGATGCCGTTCTGCATGCCCGTGGACATCTTCTTCTCGCGGTCCAGGACCACTTTCAACGCTTCTTTGCGGTCCTTCAGATCCTTGATCTTCCCGGCCGCCATGAGCAGATCCACCAACTCTTCAATGATCCCCTCCTTCGTGTCGCTTTTCAGCGCCACCGTGATCGTGGCCGGGGTCATGACCTTCCGCAGGTTCATAGTTCTCCTTCGATGGCAAACAGGCGGCTATAATGTCGCCACTTCGTCGGAAAGGTCAATAAAAGAGTCCGCTGAAATCGCCGGCGCCGCGCAGAAACGGCTTCCCACTCCGGCGCAGTCGGTTATGATGGAGGCCAAACAAGTGGTTTCGGGACAATCGCTGTGAACAATGGTTTTGATATTCTCCGCTATCGCGCCGCCCTGAATCAGCACCGCGAGGTCTGGCTGCTCAACTTCCGCGCGGAGATCGAATCGTTCGACGCGCTGGACAAGATCTTCCCCCGATGGGCGGCGCTGGTCCCGCCCCTCCCTGCCGCCAAGGGCCGCGACGCCATTACCCCGGGACCCTTCCTGAAAATCATGCAGCGCCAGGCGCGAGACGCGTTCGAGGCCCTCACCGAGTATCAGTCGGCCCGCGCCTGGACCGCGCTGCGGTCGTTTGTCGAGGCGCCGCTGATCATGGGTAAATGGCTGGAGGATCCGCAGAACGCGGTGATCTGGTTGTCCCGCAGTTCGGGGAAGAGCGCGCGGAAGGATTACCAGGACGCCTATTCCGGCGACAGCCTCAAGCCCGAGGCCATGCAGGGCGGCGAGTCGATCCGGCTGGTCCACATCCGGCTCGGTGACGATTTTCTCCAGACGCAGTCCCGTTACTATACGCGGCCGATAACCTTCACGCCGAGCCGTTCCAAGTCGCCGTCCGACGACGCCGACGATCCGGCCGACCACCGCGCGCACCTGTATGCCGTCCTGCATCTCCTCTGGTTCGTCCTGCGTTCCGTGGGGCGAATGCTCGGCCCCGCCTGCGGGAACCGCCCGGAACTGCGGATTGACCTGGAAAAAGTGGAGCGCGATTTCGCGGCGCCGGTCATGGCCCTCGCTCGCGAGAACGAGACCCACAAGAACGTCCTGACCCGGCTCGGTCTCTGGCCGCACGAACTGCTGCAAACGTCCCGGCACGGATGAAGCGCTGGCTGATAGCCCTTATTTGCATCGCCATTGCCAAGGGCACGGCTTATGCCGACCGAGCAAGGTCGCTGCGCGCGATAGCCGTTGTGAGTGCCGATGCGGGGGCCTCTCGTGAAATCGCGGACCGGATCATGCTCAAACTGTCGGCCGACCGTTCGATGGCCCTGGTTGAGCGAGAACAGCTCGATCTGATTGATGACGAACAGGCCATCGCCTTGCTCGGTCATACAACCTCGGAGAGGATTAAGGTCGGGCGCCTTCTGGCGGCGGATATGCTGGTATTGGTGGCGCGGGAAAACACGGCCGGTGGCTTGATGGTGCACGTGCTGGTGTGTGATTGCGAAACGGGCGCGCGAATCGGCGGGTCCCGCGTGCCATTTGACACTGACGGCATCAATGAGATCGTTGCCGAGATCCGTTCCGCGCTATCGCGTTTCCCCGATGGGATTCGAACGATCGTGACGGTTCCAGACTTTATCAGCCGCGACCTGGGATTTGACCACAGCCACCTTCAAGCTGATCTGGCCGACTTACTACGGGAAATCCTGTTACAAAAACAGGGATTGGCCGTTGTGGAGATTAACGAGGCCCGTTCGATTGCCGTTGAACTGGAACGGACCGGTGGCGATCTCCGCCGCCTTGTTCCGCTCCTTGTCGAGGGTGAATACCGCACCGACCCCCGCGGCCAAGAAGGGCCCAGTATTAGTATCAAGGTCACGTTGCGTAAAGGCGAACAGGAAGCCGTCCGAATCGAGTCGGGCGCCATCCCCATTGACGCTGCCGGGGCGTTCATCGTCGGGACCGTGCAGCCGGAAGCGCTGAACCTGTTGAGCGAATCGGGTGGCCCCGGCGATGCACCTGGCGCGTCGTTCACGCGCTTAATTGCGCGGGCGGATCAATTCGCCGAGATCGGCGACTTTGAACGCGCCGCCGCATTACGCGAGGCGGCACTTTTGCTGCAACCTCAGGCTGTTGATCAACGCGTTGCCCTGGTACGAGAATATGCCCGCTGGAATCATGATCCGGTTGAAGTTTGGCCCAGGGCGGCGAGCAAGGGCTGGGACGGTCCATTCTGGGAGTATGTTGTTGGACAATGTCGGGCGTCATGGCGACGCTCCCTGCAGCATGTTGAGCGCCTCATTCTCAACCGCCAGGTGGATCTTAAAGTGGGCGGCGAATTGTTCGAAGACACGATCCACAGCATCTGCGGCATTCGTCCCACCAATGCGGCTCAACTCGGTGAAGAGGAGCGTCTGAAGAAGGATTTTATCCGCCACGTGGCGCCGGCCCTTTTTCAACTCCCAAGTTCCGATAGTCCATCCATGAGGGAACAGCAGCGCGAGCTTGCCGTATACCGCATCTTTGAGATGGCTTTCCTACGGGCCGACGGCAATTTTCTCCACGAAGAGGATCTGGATCTTGTGGGGGACCTGCTATGCGAGTTGCTTCCGGAAGACACGCCGGTTCCCATGGTGCTCCTCTATCGCTTGAAGGATGGCACCCGCATGTTCGGGGGCGATCCTGAACGCAACGTGTCGCCGGAGGCATGGGCCCGGTTCGCCCGGCGCCTCATGAACTCCCCACGACCATTGGCCAAGGCGTGCGGCCAATACGCGTGGCTCTGTGACCATCACTACCGGCTCAACCAGGTGTCGGAGGCCCTGCTTGCGGAGGCCGAGTCGCTGTCGGCTTCACTCGACAGCGCGCCGTTAGAAACACTCGACATAAGCAGACACCTGAAACAAGTGGCGAATGAGGAACTGGGCTGGGCCCGGGGCGCCTGGCAAAAGACAATGGCGACCAGCGCGCTTTCCCGGCAGGAAGCGGCTCCGCCGCCCAACCCAACTCCATCGGTTGAAGGGCCTCTTGTTCAGGCGGAAGGCACGATTCTGTGCGAACGAGTGCGACTCGATCCTCTGGAGATTCTCCTTGTTTCGCAAGGCCCGGGGTCGGAGAAGCTGGAGGGACATCGTTGGCGGGCGGCCGGCGGATCGTACGGGTGGTTGGAGATTATCCCGGCTTGGGAAGGCCTCGATGTAGTCTTTTCCACGGGCGCCATCTTGTTTCTCGGCGCCGACCAAACGGCTCGCGAAATCCTGGTGGGGGAAGAACTCAGCATCGGCTCCGTGGTGTTTGACGGCCGGCATGTTTGGGCCTCGGGAGGATATGACCAAGGCGTGTATGTGATCGATCGGGATGGACATCTTGTGGCCCACATCACAGCCGCCGATGGCCTTCCGGATTCCTCGTATTGCACGCCGCTCCACGTGATAGGGCCTGGCCGTGTGCTCGCGGCAGGATCAATCGGAATCAAGGGACGAGGTTGGTTGGCCACCCTCGAACTTGTCGGCACCCGACCGCGAGTAAACGTCTTTCACGAGGCTGTGAAGGCCTGGCCGCACGGTGATGCGTCGGCGGAGGCGGCTCTTGATCCAACGATGAGGTTTTTTCCGGAATGGATCATGGGGCATCGCGACGAGACCGGCCAACGCTGGATCTATGTTGGGCGGAGTCGGCATGGCGCGCCGTTGATGGTGGACCTCGACGCACTCGCCGTCCGCGTCTACGCCGGAGAATTCCCGCGCAGAGAGGGGCCGGCATCGGCCTTCCTTTCGCTGCACGGCCTGCTCTATATAGCCGGAAGCAGCGGTGATTTCAGGGCCTTTCGCCTGGACCGGCAGACGCACGGTTTTGTCAATGCCATCGAGCGAACAAATCATTACTGGCATTCTGGCAATGCCACCGCAGGGCGCCTGACGGTACATGACGGATACTTGTACTCCATAGGCGATACGCTATGGCAGCGATACCACCTGGCAAGCCGGCGCGAAGAGATCCTGATCAAATTGCCCCGCTCCCTTCCGGACTACGGCAGCGGTGTAGCCTGGAATCTTGCGGTCTCGCGATGTTTCGGCCTTGTCGCCTGGCATGGTGAAAAAATATATCGGGTTTCGGTTGATCCGAAGAGATCCGGTCGGGACTGAAGGATCCGAGCGGCGAGGCTTTATTCAGGGCTCGAATCTTCGGCTCACTGCGACAGGGCTTTATCCGACAAGTCAGCCACTCCATAACGATCGGATGCATCCCGCACGAGCACGCGGAGGCCGGAAACCAGGTCGAAGAAGTGAAGTACTTCCTCGTATTTCCCGTTGATGGAGAACCGCTCGAACGTTCCGTCGGCCAGATGAACCCGGCCAAAGGGCATGCCGGTCCAGAGATAGTTCCCTCGCCGGTGGTAGGGCGGTTTCGGTGCTGAAAATGTGCTCATAAGAACACGCCGGAAAACCCGCTGCCCGGCAGCATTTCCCATCCCCCGGTTTTCAAAGACCACTTCGACGTTAGGCGCGCTGTAATCCCACGACAGGATGGCCGATATAACGTGATCTTGCTCATACTTCCTCGCATAGATCCAGACCCGGTCCATCCCGTCGGGTTGTATCGCCTGCACAAAGTAGCCCGAGGTCTTCGCCGCTTTTTCCATTTTCCCGGAAGCAGGCGAGTATCGCCAGATGCCGGCCAGTTCGCTATCCGTCCCCCAAGACTCCACCGCCAGATAGAGCGCCCCCTCCGATGGCCTGGACCAGAA
>JAHJJH010000251.1 GCA_018823105.1 Verrucomicrobiota bacterium
GGAGGGCTCGGTGAAGACCACGTCGAACGCCACGGACCGGGCGCCGCCGCGGGCGCAGAAGTCCAGGAGCGCGGAATAGATTTCGCGGGGCCAGGGCCAAGCCAGGCCCATTTCCTTTTTACCCCAGTCCAGGCTGGCCTGATCCAGCAGGATGACCTTGATCCGCGGCGTCTCGGCACTGGGTTGGGCTAGCCAACGAACGCGCCATCGCCATGCCAGATTCTCAATGCCGTTGAGCTTGCCCCATTCCCACAGGCCCAGCGCCACCAGCGCCGCGGCCAGGCCGACCAGGATGCCGTAGAGAACTTTCTTCCGCATGTTGAGAACGTTCAGTTTACTGTCGGGTCATTATCCATGAATGACAAAGGCCGCCTGTCCTCCCGAGCGCAGCGAGGGATCTCCGCAACCGTGAATGACTTGGAGATCCCTCACTTCGCTCGGGATGACAATAACGCATGATCAATGCTTTTGTCGCAACTTGCTAGAGGCCCTTCATCGCCTGATCAAACCGGGCCTGGCGCGCGGCGGGCTCGACCGGCGACGGCGCCGACCCAATCCATTCCCGGATATACTTGATGCGGTCCTGCGGAGCCGGGTGCGTCTTGGCGAAATCCAGGCCGCCGGGCTTCAGGTTGTTCTTCATCTGTTCCAGCATGTCCACGAGGGCCTGCGGGGCATACCCGACCTGCTTGAGGATCTGCACGGCGCCCTTGTCCGCGTCGCGCTCCTGGCCGCGGGCGTAGCCGCTGGTCATCAGCGTGCTGGTGATGTCCGTGATGCTGCCCTCGAACGCCGTGGTCAACTCGGCCAGGTCCTCGCCGCCGAAGGTCTTGGCGCTCTCCACGGCGAGGATGGTCAGCGCGGAGGTCAGCCGGCCCTGCTTGATCGCCTTGAGCCCGTGCTGGTTCTGCACGTGGCCGATCTCATGGGCCAGCACGGCGGCCAGGGCGTCCTCGGATCGGCAGCAACGCAGCATCCCGCGCGTGACCATAATGAATCCGCCGGGCGCGGCAAAGGCATTGATTTCGCCGCTGTCCAGGATCATGAAGTGGTAGCCACCGAACGTTTCCGGCTTGGTGGAAGCCAGGGCGAGACTCTGGCCCAGCAGGTTGAGGTAGCGGTGCGCCGCGTCGTTGGAATAAGGCTTATACTTGTTCAGGATCGTCGCCGACACGGCACGGCCGATGTAATACTCCTGCTCGGGCGTGATGTCCTCGAAGGTCTTGGCTACGGCGGCCGTTGTACGCGTCAGGGACGCGGCCTCGTTCGTGGTCATGGTCCCGGTGGCCACGCCCACCAGGCCGCCAAGTTCCCCGGCGACTTTCAGCGTCTCGCAACCCGCCACCAACACGGTCACGGCGGTCGCCAGGACCAGGGTGAGGAGGACGCGGTTCATGGCGCACCTCCCGTCACGCTCTTTACGCCCCCTTCGCGCAGGAAGGCGGACAGTTCCTCGATCGTGTAGCGGGTCTTTTCCATCCAGTCCACCCACTTGAAGTCCACGTTCGGGTTCTGCTGCTTGAACTCCGCCTCGACTTCCTTGTTGAAGCCCTTGCCCGCCAGCGCGAGTTCCTCGCCCGAGGTCTGCGTGCTGACATCTTCATCGCCGGCGCGCAGGACGGCCTTCTTTTTCGTCAGGGCGGAGGCATGCATCCAGCCGTTCGGATTGCCGGGGGTCTGCACTTCCATCCAGTCCCCCCGCTGCTGCAGCACCTGGACTCGCGCGCCGTAATCCACGGTGGCCAGCACCTGGCCCAGGTACGAGGGCGTGGCGCGAATCTGTCCGGCCTTGACCTGCACGCTCATCTCGGACAGGCCGAACGCCGCCTCGCCAATGGCCAGCAGGCCCACCGCCACCAAACATTTGAACATTCGTTTTTTCATTCGTTCCTCCCACCCCAGGGATTGCCTTTTTCTATCCATTAGACGCTGGGCCATAGGGTTTTATTTAGTCCCGGGATCCGTTTTTTCCCGGGTTTCGCCCACTTTACGGCCGATTTCCTCGAACAGGACCGTGATTTGCCGGAAGAGTTCCGGCGCCTCCGCCTGCTGCGCGGCGGACAGGGCCGGCTCGATGCACTTCAGCGCCGCCACGGTATCGCCCTGCGCATACATGCTGCGCGCGGCCCGGTAATAGCGGTCCGCTGCTTCCCGGTATCCGCCAGCCTGCGCCCAGGCTTCGCCCGCCCGCCGCAGCACAGCCGCGAGTTCCTGCGGACGGCCGCCGGCCTTGCGATACCACGCGGCCTCCTCGTCCAGCCAGGCGGCGCAGGCGCCGGGCTGCGCGGTCATCCACGCGACGCGGGCCTGAAGCCCGGCGAACCGGCCACGGATCAGCGGATCGTCCACGCGTTTCAGGTCGCGCGCGACGGATTCCAGCACTAGCGCGGCCTGCGGGGAATCGCCCCGGTCGCAGGCCAGTTGCGCCTCGATGAGCGTGGCCTGGACCAGAAGCGACCGGTCCCGGCCGGATTTCAGACGGGCCCGGGCCTCGGCAACCAGCGCGGCGGATTCCTCCGCCCGACCCGACTTCCGGGCCGCAGTGGCCTCCAGCAGGATGGTCTCGGTCGTGTTCTCGCCAGCGCGCTCGAGCTCGGCGCGGGCCTCGCGCAGGAACGGGCGCGCCTCCTCGTCCCGGTCCATTGTAACGAGGCAGACCGCCAAGTTGAAGGCGTTGTTCCCGATCTCCAAGGCGTTGTCGGCCGCACGGGCACGGTCCAGCGCGCGCCGGTAGAGCTGCTCGGCCTGCCTGTACTCGCCGTGCCGGAAGGAGACTTGGGCGGAACCGGCGTAGCGCTCCAGGTCGGGATCGGACGGGCGGGCGGGCCTGGGGCTTGAACAACCCGCGCCCAGCAGCCCGGCCGCCGCCAGCAGCGCCACGCCGTACTTCGGGGAACCGCGCATCATGGCAACACCTCCTTGCCGATGACGGCGGAGGCTGGGATACGCGCGGTGGGTTCGTCGTGTTCCATGGATCCGCGGAGCAGCCAGTGCCGCTGCAGGCCCTCGATCAGTATCTCGGATTCGCGCAGGGTCTCGCGGCCCTGGAGCACAAGGCCGGGTATGTCGCCGCTCTCGTCGCGGATCGTTTCGCTGACCTGCTCGACATTCTCCAAGATCTGCTGGACCTGCTCCAGCGTGGCATCGATTTTGCCCGTGATCTGGCGCAGCTCGTTGGCGAGGGCGGGGTCGCGCAGCAACTGGCCGGCCGTCCCCTCGCCCTTCTCCAGCCCCTCGGCGATGGCGTTCAGGTGCGAGAGCAACTGCTGGAGGTTGCCGTCCGGCCGATGGAGTTCTTCCGCCACCTTGGTATATTCCTCCACCGCCTTCTGGACCTGCTCGATCGCGGGGACGGTAACCTCGCGGATCTGGCGGATGACTTCTTCGATCATCTCCACGATCTGCGTATCCTGCACGCAGGCCAGCATGCCCCCCTCGGGCAGGACCGGTCCCGATCCCTTGGTGATCTCCACGAAGGCGTCGCCGGCCACGCCGAACTTCTTTTTTGCAATGGCCTTGGAATCGGTGCGCACGAAGCGGATGAAATTGCCACGGATGGTGATCTCGCCGGTCATGCCGCCGGCTTCGTCCACCATGATGGCCTCCACGGAGCCGACCAGCGCGCCCAGAATGCGGACCTCGGCGCCCTTCTGGAGGTCGAACGACCCTTCGGGCGGAAAGGTCACGGTCAGGCGATGGACCGGTTCGAACCAGCGCTGGGCGTTCCCCGCCAGGATGATGCCGACGATCACGAGGACCAGGGCCAGCAGCACAAAGCCCCCCGTGATTTCGTTGACGTAGCGGAACTTGAAAGGCTTGGCCATGCTCACATCCTTTCCACCGGCGACAACCGCTCCCCCGCGACCGCATACACCCGATCCGGCTCCAGTGTTTTCAGGATATCCGGATCGCCGGGCCCCTGCAACCAGATCACGGCGGCGCCCTTTTCGCGGGCGGCACGGGCCGCGGTGGCGAGCAGGGCCCCCCGCTCCGCGTAGGCTTCACGCATGGGGCGCTCCAGAAGCAGCAAGGCCCGTTCGCCGAGCAGCGCCCGGATCCAGTCGGCCGTGCGCAGGTCCCGGGACCGCACGCGCGCGGGCCGGGCCCGCGGCAGATCCTCCAACCCGAACATCCGGGCGAGCCGGATCGCTTCCGCTTCGATCTCCTCTTCCGGCCGGTTCGTGTGATGCCGCGAGCCGAGGCGTATATTCTCATCCACGTCCAGGTTGCTGATCCACAGGGACCGTTCGTACACCCGCCCGATGCGCGCGCGCGCGGCCGCGGCTTCGTCGGGCGAAAGTGAAAGCCAGTCCCGGCCTTCAAAGAGTACCCGTCCGGCTTCGGGCGCCGCCAGGCCCTGGGCCAGGTCACCGAGCGCCCAGTTGTGCATGCCGGATTCCAGCCGGATCAAGATACACTCCCCCGCCGCCAGGGAGAACGACACCTCCGCGAGGCCGTATTCGTAGGCCGCGCCGGCCGTCACGGTGACGCTTTCCAATGTCAGAACTGCGCCTTCGGTCATGGGGCCTTCCATATTCCTGTGCTCTTTTTCTTATACGCGTGGAGCAACAGGGGTACGCCGCCTGCCAAGAGCAGAAGAAGGCCCGCCGTAGGTTCGGGAATGATGGAAAGCGAGCCTGCGGAGAAAGCCAGCGATTGATTATTAGTTGTCCACAACAGAATTGTGCCCTGGGAAAGCGCGTGTGTGCCCGAGTAGTTCACGAAGTAAGCGGAAGGATTCGTATAACTTTCGGGGAATGAGAATGTGATGCCGGGATTGAGGCCATATGCAACCAACGTCCTTAAGTCGTTCCCGCCGGCTTGCAGGCCAATGCCATAGTTCGCGTCCATGTCGGCCAGGAGACTTACCTCGTGGCCGCTCACATCATTAACTTGCACGCTCGAATAGGGATCTCCTTCGCCGGCCGTGGGCCGGACCCACTCTCCCGTCAGGCCATCGCCTCCGCAATCGGTGAAGGTCGGCGTATCGGACACAGTCTCATCCGCCCACAAGTTGATCGTGTCGCTAAATGAGCAATAGGGCGTTTCCGAGAAGGAAGGATTGAGCGTCCAATAAAAGGTGTAACTTTGGCCGTTCACGTACCCCCATTTGCTTTCGTTGGCCGTGCCCGTCACGCTGAAGACCACGTCCGCCCGCGCCACGCCCAGCATGATAACCAGTGCCGCTGACCATGCGGCCGATGCCACCCTAAACAAACTTTTTATCATTTTCGCCCTCTTTGATCCCAACGCCCATCATTCGTACCGGCCCTTTTACTCCATAACCCCTTTCCATTTCAAACGCTCTTACCCGACGTTCGGCGTTTATGTTGCGTTCTCTGGCGTCCAGTCGACTCAAAGATAGGTCACCGCCGAGACGATCGCTGAAATGAGGAAGAGGGCGATGGTGGAACGCACCAGCGCGCGCGTGGCCGCCTGGGGCACCTCCGTCACCGCGGTGTGGACGCTCAAGCCCTCAATGCAACAGATGGCCCCCGTGGTCATCCCGGGGATGATGGTCTTGATGAACAGGTTTCCGGCATCGGCGGGCCGCACCGCCCGGAAAACGCTGTCGACAAACAGGTCCACGGGCCCGGGATTGGCGCCCAGCAGCCATCCGCTGAGGTAGCCGCTGACGAAGGAGACCAGGATGAAAACCACGGTCAGGCAGAAGATGGAAATCGCGGCGCCGAGCACGCGGGGCACCACCAGGTACGTGAACGGGTCCAACCCCTGGCTATCGAGGAGATACACTTCCCCGGATATTTTCATATTGCCGAGTTCCGTCGCAATGGCTGTGCCGCTGCGGCCGATGATGACGAAATTCACCAGCAAGGGGCCGACCTCGCGGATGACCACCATCACGAGGACCGGCCCGAGCAGTTGACTCTGGCCCACCTTGGCCAGCCAGACCTGCGTTTGGACAACGATGGAGAGGCCCACGGCGACGGCCAGGAGCGATACGAAGCGGGAAGCCTCGAAGCCGGTGAACAGGATTTGCCGGGCCAGGACATTGCGCGTGGTCCGGGGCCAGGTGCGACGCCGGAGGGCTACGCGGAGCACGCTCCAGACCGTGGCCGTTACGGTAACGACGGACCGCCCTTTCGCGAGGGCGAAGGCCCCGGTTCTTGCCAGGATGCTCATTTCGATTTCATAGTTGTGGTCGTGTATTATTCTCAAAAGCGGGGACCCGCGCCAAGAATAAACCGGCGCGCGTGGTGGCCGCCTACATCTTTAGCAAACAGTGTAGGGCCTGCGCTTGCGCAGGGCCAGGAAATCGGCGCGCCGCAAGCGGCCGCCCTCCCTCTCACCCAAGACCTTCAATTTCCCTCTATTGCTAAGGATTCAGGTGGCCGCGAGCGCTCGCCCAGCGAAGCCCCGGGCGAAGCGGGGTGAACAAGCGGTGGAAGTTCCCTCCCTCATCCGCCGTCGCCCTTTCAGGGCCATGGCGAGGCCGGAGCCCGCGGTTACGGGAAGAAGCGGGTCAGTGCTCCGCCCGCTTGATGGTGATGATCCGGCTCTTGCGCTCGGGGGACAGGTATTCCGGGGGCAACTCGATCCGCGTCGTGGCGATCATGTCTTCCCGGCCCGGGGGCGGCGCCGGGGGCGCGTCCGCCGGCGGAGCAATACGCTGGGCGTCCACCCGGGACCGTACGGGCAATACCACCCGAAAAATCTTATTGCACGCCGGACAGGGAATGTTGGTGCCCACGAGATCCTCGTCGGCATCCAGGTTCTGCCCGCAAAAAGGACAATCGAAATTAATGTCGGCCATGGCAACTGCCTCTATTTTCATCATAACGTCGCGGGCACAGGCTGTGAAGTAAAAAGGATGCTCACGCGAACTCACGCCGGCGCAGGCTGTTCCAACCCGCGAACAGCGCGCCGGCCGTCAACCCGGCCGCCGCGAGGATCAGCCAGAGGACGGCGAGCAGAAAGACCGGAGGATAGCCCACCCCGCCCGACCGGACATGCAGGTGGAAAACCAGGCCGATCGGAACGATGACCACCAGGATGAATGCCAGGTTCAGGACAAGGTTCAACGTCCCTCCAAACCCGGACACAATGGCGGCCGGGTTTCTCTGCTTGAGATCCATGAAGGCCGCCCCCAGGCCGGTGGACAGTCCTGACACGACCATCGTCATGGCCAGGGCCGCCAGGAAAGCGGCGACGTGGATGGGACCCGGAACGGCCAGCATGTGCGTCGAAAGGGTCATCAGGACCAGGCTCACGATCCCCAGGCTGAAGACGGAACTCAAGAATTTCGCGGCCAGGACCCGGGCCATGGAGGTCGGCGCCAGGCCGAGGATCCAGAAGCTGTGCCCCTCGAGGCTTAACTGCGGGTAGATGAAGCGGGAGCCCAGGGACGCCATGATGGAACAAACACTGAAAATGTTCAGAAAGGCAATCAGGTTGCGCCACACCGGCGGGAGGACGTGGTAGCGCAGCGTGCGGAGATTCAGGAAATACAGGGCCAGCAGGCCGAAGAACAGGAGGGCTTGGGACCACTGGGCCGGGTCGCGAAGGAAGGTGCGGACATCCTTGACCATGAGGGCCCGGATATCGCGGGGCAGGAATCCCAGCAGGCGGTCCAGCGAGGGAAGCAGCACGCCCCGGCGGCGCGACGGCGACGAGGCATACTGGACGCCCTGCCAGTTGACCATCAGGAAGCCGCGCCCGGCGGTTTCCACCAGCAGTCCGACCAGCAGCACATGGGAGACCAGGACGCCCCACAACAGGGCGCCGCGCCCCCATTGTCCGCGTACCAGGGCCATGATTCCTTCGGCCATCCACCAACTGGGCCACAGAGGGTGCGAGGCCCATTGTATCGCGGGGACGAGGCGGTTGAGCACCAGGAAGGTATCGTCCTGGCCGGGAGGCGGCAACGTTTTCAGGATCCACGCGCCCACCGCCAGCAGCACCCCGGCCGTCAGGCCCCACCGGGCGACCCGGGAGCGCAGGAGAACAGGAAGCGCGACGAGGCAAGCCAAAGTCCCGAGGGCTGAATACAGCAGCACGAACGGGATGGAGAAAAACAGGAGCCAGACGAGGAAGTGCAGCGGCAGTTTCTCGTGCATGGCAAAGGCCCCGATGAACGGGACGATCATGAAGAAAAAAGCCCAAGAGGTGTAGAAGGCCGACTGGAGGGTCTTGTAGAGGGTCAGCGTACCGATCTTCACGGGCTTGAGCAGCAGGAATCCCGTCTCGTCCGAGCAGAAGAAAGTGGTGTAGGTCGTCACCACGGAGGAGAGCATCAGCATCACGCCCAAGCCGAAGAAAAAAAGGTAGAACAGCCGGTACACCATCATCAGGCCGAGGCCCCCGAGCGACTCGAGGAAACGGAATCCGTGCAGGAACAGCACCCACAATCCGGCCAGCAGGCCGACGGCGAATACGGCGATGAACGCCATTTTGAAACGCGACTGCCCGGCCCACAGGCGCCGCAGGTTATGGGCCACCCGCCAGTCCTTGGCCAGGAGCACCGCCAACTCACGCACGGGACACCTCCCGGTCGGTCGGGCCGTTCGATACGGTCAGGCTGAAAAAGATATCCTCCAGGCGGCCGTCGCGCAGGGCGGTGGCCTCCGCGAGTTCGGAGAGCGTCCCCGCCGTGATCAGCCGACCGCTGACGAGGATCCCGATCTGTTCGGCCATATCCTCGATCAGGGCCAGGATGTGAGTGGTCAGGAAGATCGTCATGCCGGCCCGGGCCTGCTCGCGCAGCAGGTTTTTGATCAGCCGGATGGTGAACGGATCCAGGCCGACAAAGGGTTCATCCACGAACAACACTTCCGGGGTGTGCAGCAAGGTCACGGTGTAAATCAGGCGCTGGCGGTAACCGTGGGAGAGGTCCTTGATCAGCGTGTGCGTATACTCCAGGAGGCCGAAACGGGCGAACGCGGATTCGCGCTCGCGCCGCACCTTCTCGCGAGGCAATCCATAAAGATCGCCGGAGAATTCGAAAAATTCTGCGGCGGTCAGCCGCTCGTAAAGAAAAGGGAAGTCCGGGATGTATCCCGTCATCCGCCGCACGGCGACCGCGTCGGTCTGCAGGTCGCGGCCCCCGATCCGGATTTCACCGCGGTCGGGCCGGAGCAGTCCGCACAGCATCTTGATCGTGGTGGTTTTCCCCGCCCCGTTGGGGCCCAGGAAGCAAAACAACTGGCCGCGGGGAATCTCGAGGGACAGATCCTGCACGGCGTGTACGGGGCCGAACGATTTGGAGACATGGCTCAATTGAATCATCGCGTCCATGGATCAGTCCTCCCGGGACAACATCCCCGTCTTCAGCCGCTCAAACAGTCCACCCCACTCCTGCAGTTGTTCTTCCTGGGAACCCGCGTCCGGCGAAGCGACCCATGCCAGCGCCTGTTCGGGGGTGCAGGCCTCCAGGACCCAACCCATCGGCGATTCTTCGCGCAGGACACGGCCCTCCGCGTCCATCCAGGCCCGCAGCGACACGCGGCCGGAGGTCACCCGGAGCGCCAGCGCGTTGGTCGTCCGCCCCGAAACCACCACGGGCTCCCACGACACGGCCTCCACCAGGATCTCCGAGGGTTTGAAAGAGAAAGGATCCAGCGTCCGCAGGCGCAGTTGCTCGCCCGGGCGGAGCCGTTTCAGTTGGACCTCCTGCATGGGCGAGTAGAGGACCACGTCGTCTGGAATCTCCAGGGTCAGCCGGGAGGGGCCGGCGGAGCCATCCAAGCGGACTTCAAAGGAAGTCTTGCCCGTCCGGCGGCCGTCCGCCCGGAACACGTAGGGACCGCCACGCAGGGCCAGGGTGAATCGCTGGAGCTGGCGCCAGGCATCCAGCGCGGCCTCGGCCGTCCCGTTGACCTGATGCTGCGCCCCCAGAATAGCCAGCCGCAGAACGACCTGGTGATTGAGGAGATAACGGGCCGAAGGATCGTGTTCCTGGGTGTCGAGGCGAAAACGGCTGTAGCCAATCGTGCGGTCCCTGAAAAGAATTTGCATCCAGGAATCCATGGCGGCGGGGGCGTCGTCGAGGAGCGCGCGATAACACGCCGCGGGCCGGCCAAACCACTGTGGAAAGGCCTCCACCCGTATGAGCCAGCCCGCCATCGCGGCCCAGAACAGCACGATAGCAACGGTAACGACAAGCCTGCTTCTGGAGATGGCGCCAAACATATCGGGACCGTGTCACCCGGCTCACGGGTCTTTCCCGGTGAACATACCCGGCCCCCACCAGTTGGCAATAGCGGAAACCCGGAGTGAAGTTCCTCGCGCCGAGACGTGAGGCGTCTTTGGTAGGGCGCTCGCGCTGCGAGCGCCGCGGCGGGCGCAACGCGCCCGCCCTACCCCCATGGGTACGCCACGGGGCATTTTCCCCTTGGCGTGAAATAACATGGCATCATGGAATCCATGGTTTATAATTTACGAGGATCGCCTATGAATACGTCTTCCTGGTATTACGCGCGTGCCGGCTCCAGTGAACGCGCGGGACCCTTGTCGACCGGGGCCCTTCGTGACAGGCTGGCGGACGGACGCCTGGCCCCGGATGACCTGGTCTGGCGCGAAGGATTCGCGGAATGGGTCCGGGCGGCGACGGTGTCGGAACTTCTATCTTCTCCCCTCCAGGGCGACGGACGGCCCCCCGCCCTGGCGGGCTGGATGACCCTGGCGGGGGTTTTAAGCCTCGTGACCGGGATCGGCGGGTGCCTGACCCTGGTGGGCTCGGCGTCGGGGATCCTGATGATCATCGCGGGGACAGCCCTACTCGGTGCTCGAACCGCCCTGTCGAGCGTGACCTCGGTAGATCCGGCGCTTTGTCCATTTTTCAGCCACTTGAAAAGGTTTGTCCAGATGATGGCCTGGGCATTGATCCTGGGCCTCCTGTCCGCCGTTTTCTTCGCTTTCTTTTACTTCGGCCTGTTCGCCGGGATTCTTGCCGGGTTTGGTGATCGCTGATCCGGGAAGGAAGGAGAGCCCGATGTACGTGCAGACATTCCGCGTCCGGATGCACGATACCGACGCGGCCGGCATCATTTTTTTCACCAGCCAGTTGCGCATGGCGCACGAGGCCTTCGAATCGTTCCTGGACAGCGTCGGTTTGGGATTGGGTACGCTCCTCGCCGCGCGCGCCGGTGCGGCTGGGCGACACCCTGGCGGTTCAGGTGACGCTTGAACACGCGGGCCGGACTTCATTTATTCTTTGCTTCCGGATCCTGGACGATACGGGGCGCGAAATCGGGGCCGTGCGCACCGTGCAGGTGGCCGTGGACGCGGGCAGCTGGCGCAAGCGGGTAGTGCCGGACGAACTGCGACAGGCGCTGACCTCCCGCCTGGGATAAGCCTCCGCACCGGTGTCGGACTCCCTACTTCCAGGAAAGGATGTCATCGAGCGTGTCGGACCGGCGATCCGGCCCGCAGGACCACACCAGGACCCCGATGCCGATTTGCCCGTCGTAGACGCTGTTCTCCACTTCGCAAATGCCGCTCAAGTTGGAATCCAGCACCACCTGGTATGACGTGCCCCAGGAATCCAGGAAATCCCCGCGGTGGTTCAGGCCGGGCCGGCGCGGCCGATAAGCGGGCGGATTGAAATAAGCGGTCCGATGCGGATTGACGGCATGGTGGGCATTGCCCGGCCCGTCCACGGCCCGCAACGCATTAACGACCTCCCCGTTGCGCAGGTCGCCGCCAAAGCGACAGTCATGGGGCGGGCATTGGCGGGCGGTGGGCCAGACGCCGTAGTCGGCATAGAAATGCATCGCCGCCTGGGCCAGGGCCTGGCCGCCCGCCCGGGCATAGGCCTGATCGCGCCGCAGGCGTCCCTTCCAGATCGCCGGACCGAGCCAGGAGCCCAGGAGTACGATCAGGCCCAGCGCGATCGCTCCTTTCGGCCTGATGATGCGCCAGAACATGCGGGTCCGTTCCGCCCGGGTTTTCGGCCACTGCGCCCCCATCAGCTCAATTTGCCGATGATCGAGATCAGGGGCATGAAGAGTGCGATAACAATGGTGCCCACGATGATGGCCAGGAAAATGATCAGGATCGGCTCGATGATGGAGGTCAGGCCCACCACGGTGTTATCCACGTCATCGTCGTAACTGTCGGCGACCTTCATCAGCATCTCGGGAAGGCCGCCGGTCTCCTCGCCGACCTCCACCATGCTGACGACCATGGGCGGGAACACGCCGCAGGCCTCGATGGGCCGGGTCATGTTTTCGCCTTCCTTCACGCTGTCGTGGATGAGGCTGACCGCCTTGCTGATGACTTCGTTGGACACCGTGTCGCGCACGATATTCAGGGCCTGCAGGACCGGGACGCCGGAAGTCATCAACGTGCCCAGCGTGCGGGTGAACCGGGCGATGGCGGTCTTGCGGACCAGGGTTCCGAAGATGGGCATCCTCAACTTGATGCGATCGAGGGCCAGTCGCCCCCATCGCGCGCGGGCGAGCAGCTTCGCCAACACCACGAGCGCCACGATGCCCCCGATAACGTATGGGAGCCGCGCGGTCATGGTCTTGCTGACGGCGAGCACCATCTGGGTGAGCCCGGGCAACTGTTCGCCCTCGAGCAGGTCGGCAAAGATATCCTGGAACTTCGGCACGATGAAGATCATCAGGAACGTGAGAATGCCCCCGGCCATGAACAGGACGACGATGGGGTACACCATGGCGCTGATGACCTTGCTTTTGATGCGCTGGGCCTTCTCCATGAACTCGGCCAACCGCAGCAGCACCACGTCCAGCACGCCGCCGACCTCGCCGGCCTTGACCATGTTGACGAACAACTTGTTGAAAATGCGGGGGTGTTGAGACAGCGCCTCGGCGAAGGTGCTGCCCGATTCGATGGACTCGGCCATTTCGGAAACCGTGCGTTTGAGCGCAGCATTCTTCTCCTGCTTGACCAGGACGCGGAGCCCGCGCAGCAAGGGGAGCCCGGCGTTGATCAGGGTGGCGAGCTGGCGCGTCCAAACCATCAACTGCTTGGTCTTCACGCGGATCAAGAACGTCGGCATGCGCAACTGCATCTTCATGAGCCCCCCGCCGGCCCCCGTCGCCTTCCTCTTGGCCGGCTTGCTCGCGGTGTCCGTCACCTGAGTGGGGAAAAGTCCCTTTTCCCGGATCTTGGTCAAGGCGACGGACTGGGTGTCCGCCTCGATCTCGCCCTGGGTCTCATGGCCCTTGGCATCCAGCGCGCTATAGGTGAATTTCGGCATGGTCTTTTCTCCCCCAGCGATTGCGTTGACTCGCTCCGCCGGCGTCCTTCCGCTTACGTATATTTCAACACTTCCTCGACAGTGGTCTGCCCGTCAAAGATGGCCCGGATCCCGTCCTCCCGCAAGGTGCGCATGCCCAGCTCGATGGCCTTGTCCCGGATGATCAGCGTGGGTTTGCGCTCGTTGATCAGGGTCCGGATGGGGTCGCGAACCCGCAGGTACTCGTAAATGCCGCACCGTCCCTTGTAGCCGGTCTGGTTGCAGTAGGTGCAGCCGGCCCCGTAGTAAAAACTCCGGCCGCCCGCGGATTCCGCGTTCAATCCCAACTGGTCCAGGATGTCCTTCTCCGGCTGGTAGGGGGTCTTGCAGTTCTGGCAGATGGTCCGCACGAGGCGCTGGCCGAGCACCGCTTCCAGCGTGGAAGCGATCAGGAACGGCTCCACCCCCATGTCAATGAGCCGCGTGATCGCGCCGGACGAGTCGTTGGTGTGCAGCGTCGTGAATACAAGGTGACCGGTCAGCGAGGCCTGGATGGAGATCTCCGCCGTCTCGAGGTCGCGGATTTCACCGACCATGATGATGTCCGGGTCCTGGCGCAGGAACGCGCGCAGCATCCGCGCGAACGTCAGGCCGATGCCGTCGTTGATGGGCGTCTGGATGAGACCCTCGATGTCGTACTCCACGGGCTCTTCCGCCGTCAACAGCTTGGATTCGATGGTGTTGATCCGCCGCAGCGCGGAGTAGAGCGTGGTGGTTTTGCCCGAGCCCGTCGGACCGGTGACGATGACAATGCCGTTGGGCTTGCCGATGTCCTCGATAAAGTTCTGGAACACGTCGTCCGGCATGCCGAGTTTCTCCAGCTCGAGCGAGACCGTGCTGCGGTCGAGAACGCGCAGCACCACGCTCTCGCCGAACTGGGTCGGCAGGGTGGACACGCGGAAATCGATCGGCCGGCCCGCCACGGTCAGCTGGATGCGGCCGTCCTGCGGGATGCGCCGTTCGGCGATGTTCAGCCCGGAGATGACTTTCAGGCGGGACGTGACCGGCAGGGCCAGGTGCTTGGGCGGCGGCGCCATTTCGTAGAGGGCCCCGTCCACGCGATAGCGGATCTTGAACTCGTTCTCGAACGGCTCAAAATGAATGTCCGACGCGCGGTCCTGGACGGCCTGGTACAGCACCAGGTTCACGAAGCGCACCACGGGGGTGGAACTGGCGGCCTGCTCGATGTTGGCAATGTCGTCCCCCCGGGCGCCGGTCTTGAGAATGTCGCCGGCCTCCTGCAGCTCGGATTCCAGGGCGGAGAGCATATCGCTGACGGACTCGCTCTCGTCGCCGTAGTAGCGGGAGACGTAGTTCTTGATATCCTCCTCGCGGGCGATGACAAACGAGATGTCCCGGGTGAGCACGAACTGCAGTTCGTCCACGACCTCCGGGCTCAACAGGTCGTACGTGGCCAGCGTCACGGAATTCGGACCCATTTCCACGGGAACCACGTTATACATCCGCGCGATGCTGCCGGGGACGCTGCGGGCGACCTCCTGGGCGATCTCCAGGTCATGCAGCTTGACGATGCCCGTCCCCAGCTGCTGCGCGATCACCTCGAGGATCCGTTCCTCGGTGATCACGTCCATGTCCATGAGTACTTCGCGGACCGGTTTGCCGGTCCGTTCGTGCTCGTCCAGGACTTCCTCCGCCTGCTGCGCGGTGATCAGCTGCTCATCGCTCAACGCCTGCAGCAGCACGTCGCTGTAATTCGTTTTCGCCATGCCGGCCTACTTCTTGGGGCGGTGCCCGGACGCCTCCAGCTTCTGGTACACCGCCTCGGGGTCCTGCGACTTCGTGATCAAATCCTCGTACCCGATGAGGCCCCGCTCGTACAGCGCCATCAGGTGCGCGTCCAGCGTCATCATGCCCCAGCGGGCGCCGGTCTGGATGTCGGACGTGATCCGGAAGGTCTTGTTGTCGCGGATCAGCGAGCGGATGGACGGCGTGGCAATCATGATCTCGAAGGCGGCGATGCGGCCGGGCTTGTCCTTGCGCACCAGCAGCAGCTGCGAGATCACGGCGACGATGCTGGACGACAACTGGGTCCGAATCTGCTCCTGCTGGTTGGTCGGGAACGCGTCCACGATGCGGTCCACCGTGCGGGCGGAGCCGGTCGTGTGCAGCGTGGCGAAGACCAGGTGTCCCGTTTCCGCCGCCGTGATCGCGGCCTCCATGGTCTCCAGGTCGCGCATTTCGCCTACGAGCATGACGTCCGGGTCCTGGCGCAGACCGCGGCGCAGCGCCTCCTTGAACGACGGCACGTCCACGCCGATCTCGCGCTGGGTGATCACGCTCTTCTTGTGGGTGTGGTAGTACTCGATCGGATCCTCGATGGTGATGATGTGACAGTCGCGCTCCTCGTTGATAATGTTGACCATGCTGGCCAGGGTCGTGGTCTTGCCCGACCCGGTCGGTCCGGTCACCAGGATCATCCCCCGGGGCCGGAAGAGCAGGTCCTTGACCTGGGGCGGCAGGCCGATCTCCTCCAGCGACATCAGCTTGGAAGGGATGAGGCGAAGGACGATGCCGATCTGGCCCTTCTGCTTGAACACGCTCACGCGGAAGCGCGCCAGGTCGCCGAAGCCGAAGCCGAAGTCCGTGCCGCCCTGCTCGCGCACTTTCTGCAGGTGCTCGTCGGAGGTGATGCTTTTCATCAGCCGCTCCGTGTCCTCGGGCTTCAGCACCTCCGCGTCAAGGGGATGCAACGCACCATGGAGGCGCAGGATCGGCGGGACGCCCACCGTCAGGTGGAGGTCGGAGGCTCCCTCGCTGATTACCAGGCTCAAGAGGTCGCTCATGGATATGCTGGCCGCCGCGCTCGTCGTCATCAGACTTCATCCCCCATGGTTACTCGCAGGACCTCCTGAAGCGTCGTGACGCCGGCCACGACCTTGCGCAGCCCGTCCTCGCGCAGGGTCCGCATGCCCAGCCCCCGGGCCTTGGCGCGTAGTTCCGAGGCGGAGACACGTTCGAAAACCATGTGCCGCACCTCGTCGTTAATGACAAAGATCTCGAAGATGCCCAGCCGGCCGCGGTAGCCGGTGAAGTTGCAGTCCGTACAGCCCTTGCCGCGATACAACTGCGCCTGCGCGAGCTGATGGGCCGCCGGCCCCAGGAGCCGCAACTCCGCCTCCGAGGGCGCGTAGGGTTCCTTGCACTTCTCGCAGATTTTCCGGACCAGTCGCTGCGCCATGATCGCGCGCGTGGACGAGGCCACGAGGAACGGTTTCACGCCGATGTCGATCAAGCGGATGATCGCGCTCGGCGCGTCGTTGGTGTGCAGCGTGCTGAACACCAGGTGGCCGGTCAGCGACGCGTTGACGGCGATCTCCGCCGTCTCCATGTCGCGGATTTCACCGATCATGATGATGTTCGGCGCCTGGCGCAGGATGGACCGCAGGGCCGCCCCGAACGTCAACCCGATGTCCGCGCGAACGTGCACCTGGTTGATGCCGGACATCTGGTACTCGACGGGGTCCTCGACGGTGATGATCTTGCGGTCCGGGCGGTTGATGTAGTTCAGGCAGGCGTACAACGTGGTCGTCTTCCCCGACCCCGTGGGCCCGGTCACCAGGAGGATGCCATCGGAAAGGTTGATCAGCCGTTCGAACGTCTGCTGGTCGTCCGAAAAGAATCCGAGTTGCGGCAGGCCGAGCATCAGGCTCTGCTTGTCCAGGATACGCATGACGATGCTTTCGCCGTGGCTGGCCGGGATGGAGGATACGCGCAGGTCCAGGCTGCGCCCCATGACGTCGATCTGGATGCGCCCGTCCTGCGGCAGGCGCTTTTCCGCGATGCTCATGTTCGCCATGATCTTCACGCGGCTGATCACCGCCGACTGCAGCCGCTTGGGCGGACTGTCCACCTCGTGCAGAACGCCGTCAATGCGGTAGCGAACGCGGAATTTCTTGGCGAGGGGCTCGAGGTGAATGTCCGACGCCCTGTTCCGAAAGGCCTCCATGATGATCAGGCTGACCAGCTTGATGATCGGCGCGTCGGCATCGGTCACCTCGCCATCGCCGGACAGGATCTGCCCCCCGGTCGGCATGGCCACCGTGCCCTCGGTGATCTCCTCCAGCATGGATTCCACCGTGGTGCCGCTGTGGGCATAGTAGTGATTGAGGGCGGTCTCGATTTCCTCGGCGGGCGCCACCACGCCCTCGACGTTGGACTTCAGGACGTACCGAAGGCTGTCCAGCGTCTCCACGTCCAGGGGGTCGCTCAAGGCCACGGTCAGCGTATTGTCGTTCTTGAAGACCGGGACAATCTTATAGCGGCGCGCCACCTCGCCGGGCACCAGGTCCAGCACGTCCTGCGGGATTTCCAGGCCGGTGAGCGTGATGGTCTCCATCCCGAACTGGTTGGCCAGCGCCTTCAGGATGTCCGTCTTCGAGACCACGCCGGAAGCGGCCAGCGTGTCGATTACGTTCTTGTCCTCGGCCTTGGCGGCCTCCCGGGCGGTGCGGGCCTGCTCATGGTTGACCAGGCCGACGCTCTCGAGGATCTCCAGAATATATTCGTCGTTCGCCGTCAAGCGGATCGTCCCCGGTCCCGAAGCATAGCGTTCAGCAACGACTTTGTTCAACGATCAGAGTATCACGGCCGCAAGCACCGTGTCAAAATCAACCTCCGGCAAACCTCCGGCAAACTACGCCGGTTCGTGTCCTACCAGCTCGGGGCCCGAAAAAGTGGTGAAAAAAAGCTTGCCATGGGAGAGGTGTCCGTAGGCAGAGTCCAATATCAATGTGGCAGGAGGTCGCATGAGTCATCAGGTTCTCAACGCACGATGCGTGTTGTCTGTTCTCCACCTCGTCACTCAAATACGTAGAAGCTGTTCGTCTCCGGTACACTCGACTCACCGAAGCGCCCAGGATTTCGCTATCCGGGGTAAGCGTCCAATTCGGGTAGTAAAGAAACGGCTCCCCTGTTTTCGAGTCAGATGGCTCTATGCCGGCGTGAATAGTAACTGCAATGCAAGGAGGATTCTTCCATGAGCAAAAGAGGTCGTTTCATCTGGATTGCTGTGGTCGTGATGACTTTCAACATGCTCTGCTTGGCCGTGGCGCCAGAAGAACTCGTAATCGGCAAATGGTCGAACAGCGAGGCATCTCTGTTCTTCTATGGGCAAGGTATCGGCCGGGAGATCACAGGTGGCGGCATTCGCTTTTTCCGCTACCAGTTCCCATCGGAAGGTGTGATCAGCTTGTCGTACGGTGGAGAGGAATCGGTCGCATATTCCATTGCGGCCACCAGCGGCGAGCTGCGACTAACCGCGACAAACGGAATGGAAACGATATACGCCACGGCCGGCGGCTTCACGAACCTCTGCGCGGTAAACCGTCGTCAATTGGAAGGCGCAATGGCGCTGTATGCGGCGGACCACGAAGACGCCGGGCCGATGATGGCCGAGGACCTGATTCCGGCCTATCTGGCAGAGATGCCGCATTGTCCCGATGGCGGCAGCTATTACCTCGGCCCTCCGCCTATGTGCAGCTTGGTGGAACACCTGACGGGGGATGACGACTGACCATTTGACACAAGGAGGTTCAGATGAACGGCATTCGTTTCGTCCGGGCCGTAGGCCGGGCTTTGTTTCGACAATCATCCGCGTCTGTGTTCAAAGTCGTTATTCTGACGTGCCTGATCCTGATGCCCTGTTGGGCGGCGGCCGGCGATTGTGAATTGTACCCCATAGCGCTGTCGGAGCAGACGCTGTCAGGCAAAGCGCCCGGAACGGTACTAAACGACATCTTTAATGGCGCCCAGCCGGGGAATTTCGGTTGGCTGACCTGGGCGGGGAGTCCCAGCGTCCCCACACTGTTGAAAAGCCTCACGCCGCCAGGCGACAGCGACACCTATGTCAACCCGGACGACCCGGCTGACCACGTGATTTCCATCGGCGATTGGGTCCAGGGCAAACCCGGCGTCTCGAATAGCAAGCAGGTCCGGGACGCTCTGGATACACTGAAGCAGATTGATATTGTTGTCCCGGTTTGGGATGGAACCCGAGGTCAGGGTAACAACGCCGATTATCGCGTGACCGCCTTTGCGCGGATTCGCCTTATCAGCTATTCCCTCCCTGGCCAGAACCGGATTACCGCGCGCTTCTTGGGACTGGAACCCTGCGGACAGGTGAACCAGCCCCCGTTGGTTGATGCCGGGCCGGATCAGACAGTGGATTTCCCCGATCCCGTCCTCTTGGACGGTACGGTAACCGATGACGGCCTGCCGGCCACGAACGCGCTCACAACCGTATGGAGCCAGATCAGCGGCCCCGGCTCTGTCACGTTTGGAGCTGCAGATGCCGTGGACACGATCGCTTCGTTCAGCACCCCCGGGATCTATGTCCTGCGCCTGACGGCATCCGATTCGTTGCTGACCGCCGGCGACGAGGTAACGATCACCGTCAATCAGCCTAACCGCCCGCCCGTGGTATTCGACCAATCCTTAACAACGGCCGAAGACACCCTGATTGTGATTACCCTCCAGGGGACAGATCCTGACGCCGATCCCCTCGATTTCTTTATTGAGACACAGCCGGTATACGGTGAGCTGCAGGGTACGCCTCCGGACCTGACCTACACGCCTACCAATGACTACCACGGCGACGACAGCTTCACTTTCAAAGCCAGTGATGGGCAGTTGGATTCGGCCCCCGCGACAATCCATCTGACGATCACGCCAGTGAACGACGCACCAGTCGTTGAAGATGTGGCGGTTACCAACCTGGAAGATGTGGCCGTATGGGTACAGATGAGCGGGGCGGACGTGGACGGCGACGCGATAAGTTATGAAGTCGTGGAAATCCCGCTGTTCGGCACGCTAAACGGTCTTTCTTCAAATGCGGTTCTTTACACCCCGTATTCCGATAATTACGGCAAGGATCATTTCGCCTACCGGGTTACCGATGGTTCGCTCTATTCCCGTACCGCAACGGTGTCCATCGTAACCCTACCCGTCAATGATCCGCCTGTCGCCAACCCACAAACCGTGACAACCGATGAAGACGTGCCGCTGGCCATCACGTTGACGGGTTCGGACGTGGATGGTGACCCGTTGACTTTCGCTATTGTTGAGGTGCCCGCGCATGGTGCCCTTTCTGGTTTACCGCCAAATCTCGTGTACACGCCGGCTGCCGACTTCAATGGTGACGACTCTATAGCCTTCGTGGTCTCCGACGGTTCTGTGACTTCTGCGCCTTCTGTGGTTCAAATCACAGTTCTTCCCGTGAATGATCCTCCTGCGGCCGATGCCGGCCCGGATCAACTGACGGACCTCCCGCTCGCGGATGCCGTGCCCCTGGCTGGAACCGCATCTGACATTGACTCGGCTCCGCTGACAGCAACATGGTCCCTGGTCGGCGGGCCCTTCGCCGTGATGTTTGCCGATGATCACAGCCTTACCACTACCGTCGCGTTTGGCGGTCCCGGCTTATATACGCTCCGATTAAGCGTGGATGACGGGCAACTGACCGACACCGATGATGTCGTGATCACCGTGAACGCTCCGCCCGAGGTCAGCGCGGGAGAAGATATTGTGGCGGAATTTCCGAATTCGGTCCTGCTTGCGGGGATCGTAACAGATGACGGGGTGCCGGATGGTATTCCTTTGCAGGTCGCATGGAACCAGGTCAGCGGCCCCGGCGTCGTGATCTTCAGCAACGGAACCTCGGCTGCTGCTACAGCCCGGTTCCCGCAGATCGGCGACTACGTTCTTCGCCTATCAGCTACCGACTCGCGGCTCCTGGGCAGTGACGAAGTAGCCGTGTCCATCCGACCCGCCGGGGCAAACCAGGCGCCCGTCGTTGAGGCGGGTCCCGATCAGACCATCGGATTGACCTCGGAAACAACGCTGGAAGGCTCTTTCTCTGATGATGGTCTTCCCTGGGGTGTTGTGGTTAGTTGCCAGTGGGTACAAATCAGCGGCCCTGGTAATGTGTCTTTCAGTGATTCGAATTCAGCTGTCACTCCTGTCTCCTTCGACCA
>JAHJJH010000252.1 GCA_018823105.1 Verrucomicrobiota bacterium
CAGGAGAGTATCGAGCAACTGTTGGGCCAACTGGTCGCGGCCGCGCGTCGCGGCGTTTATGTCCATGTCCTGCTCGAGTGCCCGTACAACGTGGGAAAGGAGATGGAAGAAGACCACGCGGCGCTCATCGAGCGGCTTCGCGCCGCGGGCGTGGATGCCCGGTTCAATACGCCCGGCGTTTCGTTGCACGAAAAAATGATGATCGTGGATGACTATCAGGTGATCATCGGCGCGCACAACTGGTCCGGCGGCGCGATGTCGGGGCGCGTCCATGAAAGCAGCGCGCTCCTGATTTTGCCCGAGCAGGACTCCCGGTTCAGGGAGCACGTCATGAACCATCTGGGGATCGAAAACATGGATTCCCGCGAGCGGTGGGAGAAGGAAATCGAGATCCATCGGCACCTTTTGCCTCTCTCTCTCCGCGCGCGGGCGGACTTCATCCAATCTTTGCCATGAAAACAATAACGGTTATACGGGTTGCCGGGCTGCTCGTGTACATGAACACCTTGTCGCCTGCCGCGGATAAGATATGGCTTCGGGACGGCTCGACCCTCACGGCGAGCGTCCAGTCTGTTCAAACGGACGCCTATTTCGCCAACGTGGACGGGGCCATGCGGCGCCTTCCCAGAAGTGAGATGGCCTTTGTGGTTTATGAAAATGTCGAACGCGCCGAACGGTTCCTGAAAATATCCCAGGCGCGGCGGCTGGCGGCGAAACCCGACCTGGCCGAGGTCAATGTCCTGTCCGCGCAGGCCTTTGGCGAGGCGATTACGGAGCTGGCCGGCGCCGCCCGGCGGCGTATATGCGTGGCCCAGTTCCTGATCTCCGGCGCCCAGTCGGACCCCATACGCTCTTTTTATGAGACGCTGAAACAGAAAAGCCTTTCCGGCGTGGAGGTCGAGGTCGTCGTGGAATTCGGGTCCGGGACGGGCGCCTTGGTCAAACTGGCCTCCCGCGAATTCGGCGACGAACTGGAGGCCGCCGGAGTTCGGATGTTCTATCACTGCCGGCCCACCGTCCTGCATAAGAAGCTGCTCATTGTGGACGACGAAGCGGTCATCCTGGGCAGCTCCAACCTCACGCTGGCGGGCACGTGGGAAAACAATGAGATGAACGTGCTCATCCGCGATCCGGCTTTCGTCCAGACCGTTCTCAAAGATTTCGAGGAAGTGAAAAACAACGCCTTGGATCGGAGCCAACTCAACGACCGGCTGGCCAGGTAGAAAGAGGAAAGGAGTGGAAGCTATGAGGAAAATCGGTATATCGGTTCGTTTGACCCTCGCGCTTGGGGGGGCTATCCTGCTCGTTCAGGCAAACGCCTGGGCCCACTACGAAGGCCAGAAATGCACCAGAAGAGGTCGCCCCCCGACAAATGCGGACTGCAAGATCACAACGAAAAGCGTGTCCCCCCTTGTCGAATCTTGTGTCGACAATGACCCAAAATACAAACCGCCCCAGGATGCCGAGTTCAAACGCACAAAAAATCCCAATGACGTATGCGGGCCGGAACCCGGAGTATCGCCGCTGGTCAGCATAATATTGGCCGAATGCAAACTAAAAACTGGTACGGGTCCGGGTGTTGTGGATTACAAATGCATACAGCACCTGGCCGGAGCGTTACCATGGATTTGGTGCAAGGTGCATAAATGATCCAAAAACGGAGGAGATGATGAAAAGCATTTACGCCATCCTGGCGACAAGCATAGCTATGGCATGTACGGCGGCGGCGCAGCCTGCCCCGGCGCCTGCGAAGGACATCCGTCAACGTATTGACGAAGAGTTCGATTATGCTCGGGTGAAATCCATTGTGTTGGAATACGAGAGGCAACGGACGGAAGAAGGGAGGACGGAAAGCCGCACCGTTCTCTTCGTGAAGGACGGAGAGAAATTTTTTCTCCGCCTCTTTCTCCCAGAATTCGACAAATATGATTTTACAGTTACGCCACCTGTTGAAAAAACCAATACGTTTCCCTTTACCATGTATTTCTGGGGGACGGACGGGCGCGCGGTACAGGGAAGCAGCGATCCGAGCCTCCCATGGTCCCTCTGGCCGTTGGGCGAGGACGAAATCTGGCGCTATGCGGTGGATGAATTGCATAGCGACCTGAAACACTTCCTGCGCTTACCCTTACCCAAGTACAATTGGTCACAGAACGCTAGGCTTTCCAGCCAGCAAAGCACAACGAATGGCGTTGTTTATTTCTTTGGTGTGCCTGGTGACCATTACCATTCCGAATATACTGTCTCTGAACATGATGGTGGAGGCGTAGCCCCGATACGCTGGAAGGAGAGACATGCATCAGGACTCGCGCACGATGTGACATGGGCGGGTTGGATGAACTGCAACGGAATCTGGGTTCCCCGGACAAGTTTGCAGTGGTACATTGTGGAACTGGGCTGCGGAGAGACAGCTCGACTCGTAGAGGAAACAACGAAGTATAATCTGATTCGCGTGGAAAACGTCAATGAACCGATTCATCCGCGCTGGTTCATCCCGCAGTTCCCCGCGCGCCACGTCAGGATTGTGGATAACATCGTCTCCCCGCCGCGGATAATGGACAACATAGACCTCGACGGGAACCCGTACCCGGCGCCCGAAGGGCCACGCTACGAGGTCTTGGACGAGGAGATGGAAGAGGACGGCAGCTCCGACGAGCAGAACGAGTGAGAATCCTGTCCAAAAGCCTTGCACGCCGTGGGTAGGGCGGCTTGGCTCCCGCCGTCGCCCTTCGGGCTATGGCGGGCAGGCCAAGCCGCCGCGCGCCTTGCGGTACCACAGAACAGGGAAGGGGATTGTAGCGCGCCCCACCAAAGGCGGACCGGCTCGCGACGCTACGGAATAAGGGCAGGATTTGCGGCGCGTCACGCCTGCCCGCCGTGGCGGGGCGTTACGCGGCCTTCTTCCAATCGGTACTCCAGCATCCGATCGCCATCGAAGAGAAAACGCCCGGTGAACGGACGACCGGCGAGCATCAGGGGGATCCAGATGCGGTCGTCTTCCCACATGCGGTCGAAGGGAATCCGGTCCAGCGGCGTCCAGAGCGGAATGGCCTCATCGGTTTCCTGCGGCTCGCCCTCGCAGCCGGTCGCGGTGAAGATGTAGCCGTGGATCGAGAAACCGTCCACGAACTGAAATAACAGTTCCCCCGCCTCGTGGACCCCCGTGGGGGTGACGAGCAACTCCTCCTGCACCTCGCGGATGGCGGCCTGCCGGGCCGTCTCACCGGGATCGAGCCGGCCCCCCGGCCCGTTGATCTTGCCGGCGCCCAGCCCTTTCTTCTTGTGGATCAGCAGGACCTGTCCATCGCGGATGACGAACATCAGCGTGGCGCGCTCGGTGGGGTCCCAGTGGACCCAGTCCACCTCGGAAAAATGCGAATATCGTTTCATTGGATAACCACGAATCGCAACATAAATGGCCCCAGCAATCGATAATCATGCAGCATGGTCATCCCGAATCCCGATGCGAAGCGATCGGGGTGAGGGATCTCCGACTTTCTTCGGCACCATGGAGATCCCTCGCTTTGCTCGGGATGACAGGTCTGTATTAAAGCCTTTTCGTGACGGTATGTGGTCTGTCATGCCAAGAGTGCAAAGGTGGCGTGGCGGAGTTATCGTCACAGCCAGTGGGTGTCGTGCAAACCAACTGGCGGCGAACGTGAGACGCTCGAGAATGACGCTGGGGTCACTCCCC